>DASWHI010000290.1:0-1528 GCA_036398235.1 Burkholderiales bacterium | reverse complement strand
AGTCGCGCTCCGGATCGCGCAGCGCCGGCGTGCGGAACGCCATCAACACGTACGGCAGCTCCGCGGGTGCCCTGACGGTGACGCGTTTCGCGCCCAATTGCGGCGGCTCGTCCTGCGGCTTGCGCTCGGGCAGCTCGCGCGACGGAATCGCGCCAAAATACTTCTCGGCGAGCGCCGTCACGCCTTCCGGCTCGACGTCGCCCACCACGATCAGGGTCGCGTTGTTCGGGGTGTACCAGCTCCGGTAGAAATTCCGGGCGTCATCGACCCGCATGTTTTCCAGATCGTTCATCCAGCCGATGATCGGGCGGCGATAGGGATGCGCGGTCAACGCGGTCGCCATCAGCTGCTCGTACACCTGCGAGCGCGGCCGGTCGTCGGTGCGCAGCCGCCGCTCCTCCATGACCACCTTGATTTCCTTCGCGAACTCCTCGGGCGAGAACGTGAGGTTCGTCATGCGGTCGGCCTCGAGCCGCAGCGCGAGCTCGAGCTGCGACTTCTGCAGGACGGCAAAATAGCCGGTGTAGTCATTGCTGGTGAACGCGTTGTCGCGGCCGCCGGCGACCGCGATGGCGCGCGAGTACTCTCCCGCGGGCGTCGCGGCTGTGCCCTTGAACATCATGTGCTCGAGGACGTGCGCGACCCCGGTCACGCCGTTCACCTCGTCCACGCTGCCCACCTGGTAGAGCAGCATCATCACGGCCACCGGCGCGCGCCGGTCGGGCTTGACGATCACGCGCATGCCGTTCCCGAGCTTGTGCTCGGCTGTGTCGGTCGCTGCGAGGCATGGACTCGCGGACAGCGCCAGCGAGAGAGCCGCGAGAACCAGATGCTTGTAGGATGTCATAAGAATGCGCTTCGGCAGCAATCCATTTCAGGCTAGAATTGTATCCAATTTCGCGGGCCGGATTTCCGGTTTCGCCAGCCATCACCGACCTCACCACCCGCATCTAGTGCCGTTCCAACCATATCGGGCAAATCTAATGCATCGGCGCGGGCACGAAGCAAGAAGAATGGCATGCGGCAATCGCTTCGTCCAAGTAGGTTGGAACGGTACTAGACTGCCCGCCGCGTGTTAAGTTCTACAGCCTCTTCCACCGACGGCGGCCGTTGGCCCGCGCGCCTGCGAAACGGGCTCGCCAAAACGCGCCGGCAGCTCGGCGACCGCCTCGCCGGGCTGCTGGGGGCGGCGCGCCCGCTCGACGAGGCGTTCTACGAGGAGCTGGAAGCGGCGCTGATCGGCGCGGACGTCGGCGTGGCGGCAAGCACTCATCTGCTCGGTCAACTGCGGGCGCGCGCCCGGCGCGAGGGATTCACCGATTCCAGCCAGCTGCGCGAGTCGCTGCAGGAAGCGCTGCGCGAGCTGCTCGAGCCGATCGCCGTGCCGCTCGAGGTGGACGCCCATCGCCCGTTCGTGATCATGCTCGCGGGAGTGAACGGCAGCGGCAAGACGACCTCCATCGGCAAGCTCACCCACTATTACCAGAGCCGCGGCAAGTCCGTGCTGCTCGCCGCCGGCGACACGTTT
>DASWHI010000289.1:0-3045 GCA_036398235.1 Burkholderiales bacterium | reverse complement strand
CGCCCCCGGCGCGCTGAAGCGGATGCGCGCGCCGTCGATCCGCGCATCGCGCATTATCATCACCTGGGCATCCCGCACCAGTCGGCCTTCGAGCTGCTGGTAGCGCTGCTTGACCTCCAGCCGGAACGGCGCGCCGCGTGCACCGTCCACGCTGCCGACCCAGGCGCCGTCCACGGCAGTGGGCACCGTCCACAGATGCACGGTGGAGGTCCAGCTGCCCGAGATGTCGTATTTTTCCGGGGTCTGCACGTCCACGCTGCGGTCCGGCTTCCATTCGCCGAGATCGAAATCGTGCGACACGATGCGCGCGCCCGGCTTGAGCTCCTTCAAGAGCTTCGGCCTCAGTCGCTCCATCATGCCCGGCAGCAGGTAGAGCGTGAGCACGGTCGCGCGGCTGAGATCCGCGGCGAGCACGTCCTGCTGGAGGAAACGCACGCGGTCCGCGACGCCGAGGCGCTGCGCCGAGGCGTTGGCGAAATCCACCAGCTCGCCGTCGATGTCCACGCCCATTCCGCTCGCCTTGTGGCGCGTCGCCCCCGTGAGCACGATGCGCCCGTCGCCCGAGCCGAGGTCGACGACGAAATCCTCCGGCCCGACTGCGGCGAGATCGAGCATCGCGTCCACCACCGCCTGGGGCGTCGGCACATACGGCCCGCCGTCCTGGGCGACGTTATCCGCCGCGAAAGTGAGCGAGACGCCCAGCGCCATTCCGGCCCACGCGAGCCGATGCAGACGTTTCATGGATGAAATGCTACAACAATTGCTCGCGCCAGTCCTTGCCCTTGAACACGAGCGGCTTGAGCGCGAACAGGACGAGCACCACGCCGAGCCCGAGCATGACGGTGGCGATCGGGCGGTGGAGGAAGATGCCGTAGTCGCCCGCGCTCATGGCAAGCGATTGCCGTAATGAGAGCTCGAGCATCGGCGCGAGCACGAGCCCCAGCGCCACCGGCGCGAGGTCGTAGCTGAACTTGCGCAGCACGTAGCCCACGGCGCCCATCGCAAGCAGGATCCACACGTCGACGAGACTGTTGGCCACGGAATAGGTGCCGAGAATGCAAAAGCACAGGATGCACGGATAGAGGTAGGCGTAGGGAATGCGCAGCAGGTTGACGAACAATCCGACCATCGGCAGGTTCAGGATCAGCAGCACCACGTTGCCCACGTACATGCTCGCCACGAATCCCCAGAACAGCTCGGGCTGCTGCTGGATCAGCATCGGGCCCGGCAGCACGCCGTGAACCATGATGGCCGCGATCATCACCGCGGTGACGGGACTCGTGGGAATGCCGAGCGCGAGCATCGGCACGAATGCGCCGCTCGCCGCGGCGTTATTCGCCGATTCCGGCCCGGCCACACCCTCGATCGCCCCCTGCCCGAAGCGCTCGGGATGGCGCGATAGACGGCGCTCGATGCCGTAGGACACGAAGGAGGAGATGATGTGCGCCGAGCCGGGGATGATGCCGATCAGGAACCCGAGCAGGCTCCCGCGCGCGATCGGCCCCGCCGATAGCCGGAACTCCTCGCGCGAGGGAACGAGGTCGCGCAGCTTCGGCTGCTGGACTTTCTGCGCCGCAGCGCCTCCCGCCGCGAGCAGGATTTCCGACACGCCGAACAGCCCCACCGCGACCGGCACGATGCCCACGCCGTCGCCGAGCTCCACCACGCCGAAGCTGAAGCGCGTGTAGCCGCTCATGACGTCGATGCCGATCATGCCGAGTATGAGCCCGAATGCCGCCATCGCCAGAGTCTTCAGCATCGACCCCCCGGTCATGTAGGCGAGGATGAAGAGACCCATCAGGAGCAGCGCCGTGTACTCGGGGGGGCCGAAGCGCAGCGCGAATTCGGCGAGCGTCGGCGCAAGCAGCATGAGCCCGACGACGCCCAGCGTTCCGGCGATGAACGAGCCGATCGCGGCGATCGCGAGCGCCGGTCCGGCGCGCCCGTTCTGCGTCATCGCGTAGCCGTCCACGCAGGTCATGACCGAGGCCGCTTCTCCGGGGATCCGCAGCAGGATCGAGGTGGTGGATCCGCCGTACATCGCGCCGTAATAGACGCCCGCGAGCAGCACCACGGCGATGATCGGATTCAGCCCGAACGTCGCGGGCAGCAGCAGGCTGATGCCGGCGAGCGGCCCGAGCCCCGGCATCATGCCGACCAGCGTGCCGACCAGGCAGCCGACGAATGCATAGACGAGGATCGAGGGCTGCAGCGCGACTGAGAAGCCCAGCAAGAGGTTCTGAAACGTTTCAACCATCAGTCAGTCCACACAACCGCGAAAGTTCTCCTTCCCCCTCGATGGGGGAAGGTTGGGATGGGGAGAAAAGGTCAAGGGGGAGGGAATCAATATCAGAGGCCCCACGGGCTGCGCGGCAGAGGCACGTGCAGCAAGTCGCCGACGACGTAGTAGGAAGCGAAGCTGAAGCCGAGCGCAACGAGGGCTACCGCCAGCGGCGGCTTGCGCTCGAGCACGCCCAGCAGGACGACGAGCAGCGCGATGACGGTGAGCCGGTAGCCGATCCGCTCCAGCGCGAACGTGGCGAATCCGCACGCGACGAGAATCACCACCGCGCGGGTCGCTTCCTTCCATTGCAAAGCCGCAAGCGGCGCGGACCGCGCTCCCCACAGCGCGGTGAGCAACCCCATCGTCCCGAGGAAGATCGCGAGCAGCAGCGGAACGTAACCCGGCCCGGGCTCGGATAGCGTGCCGACCGGATAGACGCGGTTCTGCCACCCGATATAGAGGGCGAGCGCCAGCAACATCAATCCGGAGAACTGGTCGGTCCGCAAGCCTCCGCGCGGTTTCTGCACGCCGGATGATTCAGAGCTCATCAATTTGACCGTTATTCCCGCGCAGGCGGGTATCCAGGCTATTCAGACCGTTACTGGATCCCTGCCTTCGCGGGGATGACTTGCGCTGTGATCTCGAGGCTATTTCTTTGCCTCGACCTTGCCGACGATCTTCACCAGCGCGGCGAGGCGCTTGGCGTCGGCCTGCCAATACTTGTAGAAATCGGGCGCGTCCATGTACTGCACCAGCGAATC
>DASWHI010000288.1:0-6352 GCA_036398235.1 Burkholderiales bacterium | reverse complement strand
GCGCGAGCCGCGCGTACATGAAGACGAGGATCGGGAACATGGCGAGCGTAACCAGCGTCGGCCATTGCAGCAGGAAGCCGGACATGATCATGATGAAGGCCAGGTATTGCGGATGGCGAACGTAGGCGTAGGGCCCGCTCGCTGCGAGATCGTGCCGGCGCTGCGCCTCGTACAGGATGCCCCAGGACTTTGCGAGCAGGATGAAGCCGCCGAATATCAGCAGGTACGACGCAATGTGAAAGGGCCCGAAATGGGGGTTGACCTCCCAGCCGACGAGTTCCCCCAGCAGCACCTCGAGCAAATGACCTGCGTCATGCGACAGAAAATCGACTTCCGGATAGCGGCTTCCGAGCCACCCCGACAGCAGGTAGACGGTCAGCGGGAAACCGTACATCTCCGTGAACAGCGCGACGAGGAATGCGGAAAATGCGCCGAATGAACGCCAGTCGCGCGGGCTCTGCGGCTTGGCGAAACTGAAGGCGAATATGATGAACACCAGCGAGTTGATGATCACCAGCGACCACAACCCGTAAGCGGATGTCGGTTCCTGCATGTCATTCTCCTTTCCTGCCCTTGCTGCCGTCATGACGGTCCCCGCCGTGTCCTCCATGGCCGCCATGACCGCCATGCATGAACATGTGCAGCAGCGGGCAGGCGAGCAGCAACAACCAGATCCCGTATGCGGACAGCCACCCGTAGAGGTGCGCCTTATGCTCGGCTATCAGGAAATAGGCGGCAATCGCGACAAATCCGACAAATACCCATTTAGTCCTGGATTTGGATTTGTCGCCGCTGTCCGGTTCGTGCCGGTGGTCGTGGCTCATGAGTCTCTCCTTCCTGTCCAATGCTTCCATTACGGCTGTTCAGCCGGCACCGAACGGTGCCAGCTGAAGTGCTCGTACAATCCGGTCCAGAACAGGCCGAAGCCGAAGCCGAACAGCAGTTCTTCGAGCGGCAGCCCGAGTGGCACGACGCCGCTCAGCGCCGGCAGGTTCCATACCTGCACGATATAACCGGGAGCTGACCACTCGAGGCCGATCAAGAAGATGGTGTAGAAGCCCAGGAACAGAACGCCACCGAGCAGGGTGTTCGGCAGAAGATCGGGGCGGCACACCACCGCGGCGACGCCGCCCGCGAACATCGCCGCGATTCCCGCGTAGATCGGGTTCCACGGCAGGAAATTGAGAACCGGAAACAGGGCGAACGGCAGCGCGACGGCGAACTTGTGGAAGCGATGGCGTCGATCATGGCGCTCGTGCGCCGGGATCGGCGCGAGCCTGCGGCGCATCACAAGGTTATACAGGACCGCGCCGATACCGCCGATTGCGAAGCTGAAAATGATGCTCTCGACGTCGAAGCCGGTGCGTTGCGCAAGGTCGAACAGGCTCGGCGGGTTCCAGTACTCCGGGACGAACAGCGGCTCGGTGAGCCCGAACGGCGCCATGAAGAGACTCGTCTTCCACATCACCGTGCGGTGTTCCGGAACAGCGACGTAGAGAACCACCCACGGGCAGAGAAACGCCACCGACCAGATCAGCCACACATAATGGAAGTTCTGCATCACAGCTTTGCCCGCCGGAGCCTGAGCGCGTTGGTGACGACCGACACCGAGCTCATCGCCATCGCCGCGGCGGCGAAGATGGGCGAGAGCAGCAGGCCGAACACCGGGTAGAGCACGCCTGCCGCAATCGGCACGCCCAGCGCGTTGTAGATGAAGGCGAAGAACAGGTTTTGCTTGACGTTGCGCATGGTCGCGTGCGAGAGCCGGATCGCCTTCACGATTCCGCGCAGGTCGCCCTTGACGAGCGTGACGCTTCCGCTTTCGATCGCGATATCGGTGCCGGTGCCCATCGCGATGCCCACGTTGGCCTGCGCGAGCGCGGGTGCATCATTGATGCCGTCGCCGGCCATCGCGACCACCCGGCCGCGTGCCTGCAGCGACTTGATGGTGTCAACCTTCTGCTCGGGCAGCACTTCGGCGATGACTTCTTCGATGCCGAGCTGCCGCCCGACCGCCTCCGCCGTCTTGCGCGAATCGCCCGAGAGCATGACCACGTGCACTCCTTCGGCGGCAAGCCCCTTGATCGCTTCCGGCGTCGTATTCTTGATCGGGTCGGCGACGGCGATCACCACGGCGGTGCGGCCGTCGATCGCAGCGTACAGCGCGGTCTTGCCCTGACTCCGGAGCGCGTCGGCCTTTTCAGCCAGCGACGGCGGCACCGCGCCCTGTGTTTCCATGAAGCGGCGGCTCCCGACCGCGACCTTACGCCCGCCGATTTCTCCTTGAACCCCCTGGCCCGTTACGGATTCGAATTTCTCGACCGGCGACAAGCGCACGCCACGATCCTCGGCACTCTTGACAATGGCCTGGGCGAGGGGATGCTCGCTCGCTCGTTCGAGGCTGGCGATGAGCGCCAGGGCGTCGTTCTCTGCAATGCCCTCAACCACGAGGTCCACCAGTTGCGGCTTGCCGAGCGTCAACGTGCCCGTCTTGTCCACCACCAGCGTGTCCACGTCCCGCAGTTTCTCGACCGCCTCGGCGTTGCGAAACAGGATGCCATTGAGCGCGCCCTGGCCCATGGCGACGGTGATCGAGATCGGGGTCGCGAGCCCCACGGCGCAGGGACACGCGATGATGAGCACCGCTACCGCGTTGACGAGTGCGTAGGCGAGCCGCGGCTCGGGGCCGAAGAACCACCACACCACGGACGTCACGATGGCTATGAGGATCACCGTCTGCACGAACCAGGCGGCGACGAGATCGGCGAGCCGCTGCACCGGCGCGCGGGTGCGCTGCGCCTGGGCCACCATGTGCACGATCTGCGAGAGCAGCGTGTCCGCGCCCACGCGCTCGGCGCGGATGACAAGCGAGCCCCTGCCGTTGATTGTCGCGCCGGTGACCTTGTCGCCGGGCTTCTTCGCAACGGGGACCGGCTCGCCGGAAATCATGGACTCGTCCACGTTCGAGGAGCCCTCAACGCACGTTCCGTCGACCGGCACCTTCTCGCCGGGGCGCACGCGCAGCTTGTCTCCAACCTGGACCTGGTCGAGAGGCACCTCGACTTCGCGCCCGTCTGCTTCAAGCCTCAGCGCGGTGTTCGGTGCGAGCGCGAGCAGCTGGCGGATGGCCTGGCTGGTCTGTCCCAAGGCGCGCAACTGCAATACCTCTCCGAGCAGTACCAGCGTGACGATCACTGCCGCCGCCTCGAAGTAGGCGCCGACCTCGCCGCTGTGCATGCGGAACTCTTCCGGGAACAGGCCCGGCGCAAATACGGCGGCGACACTGAAGATATAAGCCAAGGCAACCCCGAGCCCGATCAATGTGTACATGTTCGGGCTGAGGTTCTTGAGGGAGAGCGCGAACTTGTGGAAAAACGGCCACCCGCTCCAAAGCACGACCGGCGTGCCGAGCGCGAACTCGATGTAACCGCGCGCGTGCGGCGCAAGCCCGAACGGCCGGGCGATGCCGAAGTACGGCGCCATCGCGATGAGCAGCAGCGGCACCGAGAACACGACGCCCACCCAGAAGCGGCGCGTCATGTCGCGCAGTTCGGAGTCGTCCTCCTGTGCGCCTGCTGTCGGCACCAGCGCCATCCCGCACTTCGGGCAGTTGCCGGGCTTGGGGCTGCGCACTTCCGGGTGCATCGGGCAGGTGTACTCGGCTGCCGCCGGCGCGGCGGGCACCATCAGCACCAGCGCCATGCCGCACTTGGGGCAGGAACCGGAGCCGTCCTGAACGATCTCGGGGTGCATGGGGCACGTGTACTGGCTGCCCTTCGGCGCGGCGGGAGCTGCAGCCTGCGCGGGCTTTGCCAGGTACTTCGCCGGATCTGCCTTGAACGCGGAGAGACAGTGCTTGCTGCAAAAGTAGTACTTGACGCCGGCGTGCTCGTGCACGCCTGCAGCGGACTTCGGGTCGACCGTCATTCCGCAGACGAGGTCCTTCGCCTTTCCCGCGCTTGCCGCGTGTTGATGCCCGCCGCAGCATTGCCCATGGTCGTGGTGGTCGTGCTTCATATCGCTCTCCCTGCCATTGAGTTCATCGTTGCTGCAGTGATCTGAAACAGATGGAGCGCGCGCTGACCCATCTGCTTCACGAGTGTGAAACCCACGCGAAGGCGACGCGCTGCCCGATCATCGCCGCGATCACTGACGCCGATCCGAAACACAGAAGCCGTGCGCCGGCACGCCGAGCGACGCGTTGAATTTGCTGGACATGTTCTGGTAGGCGATAAGGGCCGCGAGCTCCACGATCGCCTGATCGTTGAAATGCCGGTGCAGCCGCGAAATCAGCGCCGCGTCGAAGCGCAGGTCGCTGCGCGTGGCGGCCTCAGCGTAGGCGAGCGCCGCCTTGTCGCGCTCACTGAACAATGCTGAATCCTCGAACTGCGGGAGGGCGCGCAGCTTATCTTCCGAGATTCCTCGCCCGCGCCCGAGAAAAAAGTTCAGTTCCACGCAGAAATCGCACCCGTTGATCTGCGAGACCCGCACCTGGATCAGCGATCGCAGCGCCGGATCGATGGGCGATGACTTGCGATCGAGCGCCCGATACATCGCGCTCATGGCCAGGAACGCCGCCGGCATCCGTGCCCACAGGCGGACCGGCTCGAGCTCACGCCCGTAGCGCCTGCGCTGCCGCCGGAACATCAGCCGGATGTACCAGGGGTAAGGAAAGTCCACCGGCGTCTCGACGTAACTCATGATCTGGCTCCAGAGAATCCGCTCTGACAGTTCAGACCGCCGCCGCATCCGGGACGGCCACCGTGCCGCACTTGAGCTCCACCATTTCGCGCAGGACCGCATCCTCGGCGACGAACACTTGCACGGCGAGCGGATCGAACTGCGTCCCGGATTGGGCGACGATTTCGGTGCGCGCAGCGTCGAATGAAAACGCCTTGCGGTACGGTCGATCCGAGGTGATGGCATCCAGCGTGTCGATAACCGCGAACAGGCGCGCCCACAGCGGGATAGCCTGTCCCCGCAGCCCGCGCGGATAGCCGGTTCCGTCGAAGCGCTCCTCGTGGGTGAGCACGATTTGCGCGGCGTCGTCCATGAACGGGGCACCCGCGAGAATACGATGGCCGATTTCGGGATGGGTGCGCATGATCCGCCATTCGGCATCGCTCAACGATTCCTCTTTCAGCAGTATCGAGTCCGGAATGCCGATCTTGCCGATGTCGTGCAGCAACGCGCCCAGGTAAACCTGCTGCAGTTGCCGCGGGTCGGCGCTGAAATGTCTGGCCAGGACGAGCGTGTGGCAGGCAACCCGTTTCGAGTGCAATCCGGTTTCATGCTCCCGGGCGTCCAGTGCGGCGACCAACGCCTCGCCTAGAGCGCATTGCCCATCGTCGGCGGCGGGCAGGGCGTGGTGCCGGTGTGCCGCAAGGAAGCACCCTTCGCAGCAGAACATATTGCCCTCGTGCGCAAATGGCGTGCCGAAAATCGGCGTCCTGCAATGGCGGCAAACTCGTCTGGCGCTTTCGTTTTCCGCTAGGTCGGTCATGATGCTCATCCCCGGGCCGTCAGGATCGGGGCCGGATCATTTGCCGTGAAAGAAGTTGTAGAGCGGCACGAACACCAGTCCGAAATAGATGCCGTACAGGAACGATTCCACCAGCCCGAGGAAGAAGCTTCCCCACGTCAGCCAGGTGAAACCGGGCAGCAGCTTGAGCCACACCTCGAACATGCGCTGGTCGAACGCCAGGTCGTAGCCCACGCAAAAGACGTAAGTGATGGCGAGGAAGGAGCCCATCGCGAGCCCCACGTCGCGCCAGTAGAGCCTACCCATGGTGGTGCCCTCCATGCTGTTGCTTGCCCTGCTCGACGGCCGCGAGATATTTCCGCGGGTCTTGCTCGAACTGGTCGCGGCAGGAAGTGGAGCAGAAGTAATAGGTCTTGCCGGTATGCACGCTCGCGCCCGCCGCTTTCCCCGGGTCCACGTCCATGCCGCATACCGGATCCCTTTCCCCGTCGCTTCCGCCATGTTTGCCATGGCCGCCACGATGGCCGTGGCCACCCATCATGTGCGCGCCACACCCGTAGCGCATCATGACGAAAAACAGCAGCCCCCATAACACGATCCAGCCGAGACTTTTTAATCCTTCCGCATCCATGATGTCCCTCGTTGTTGGTGCGTTCACACGCTCCGTGTTACTTGCGCTCGCTGAACAGATTGCGCAACCACCCGTAAAGCGCGCCGGCGAGGTAGCCCGCCACCACGATCGAAACGAAGCCGAAGACCCACTCGCTCGCGGCGAGGGGCTTCGTGGCGGGGCGTTTGAGGAGCGTCACGTCCACACCGTGCGCCCAGGTGTTGAAAAATGCCAGCGTGCCGTCGGGAAACAGCGCCACC
>DASWHI010000287.1:0-2499 GCA_036398235.1 Burkholderiales bacterium | reverse complement strand
AATCGCGGCTTCGTCGGTCTCGCCGGTGCGGATGCGGATCACCTGCTCGACGCTGGAAACGAAGATCTTGCCGTCGCCGATCTTGCCGGTGCGCGCGGCCTTGATGATGGCGTCGATCGCTCCTTCGAGCAGCTTGTTCGGAACCACCACCTCGACCTTGACCTTGGGCAGGAAGTCGACCACGTACTCGGCGCCGCGATAGAGCTCGGTGTGCCCCTTCTGCCGGCCGAATCCCTTCACCTCCGTGACCGTGAGCCCGCTGACGCCGATCTCGGACAGCGCCTCGCGCACTTCGTCGAGCTTGAACGGCTTGAAGATCGCTTCGATTTTTTTCATGGGGACCTCCCCTGTTCCGCCACGGCCTGGCCGCTAGGATAGCATAGCCAGCTAGCCGAAACGGTGCCGGAACTTGTTGGTGATCGGGAAGCGCCAGTCCTTGCCGAACCCGCGCGGGGTGATGCGAATGCCGATGGGGGCCTGCCGCCGCTTGTATTCACTTCCGCGCACCATCCGCACCACTTTCTCGACGTCGGCGCGGCCGTAGCCCTTGCCGATGATTTCCAGCGGGCTGAGATCGTCCTCCACGTAGGCCTCCATGATCGCATCGAGCACGGGATACGGCGGCAGCGTGTCCTGATCGGTCTGGTTCGCGCGCAGTTCTGCCGAAGGGGCACGCTCGATCACCCGCTGCGGGATCACCTGGCCGAGTCCGTTGCGGTAATTCGCCAGCCGGTAAACCATCATCTTGCTGATGTCCTTGAGGACGCCGAAGCCGCCCGCCATGTCCCCGTAGAGGGTGGCGTAGCCCGTACCCATTTCGCTCTTGTTGCCGGTGGTGAGCACGATCGCCCCGGTCTTGTTGGACAATGCCATGAGCAGCGTGCCGCGGATGCGCGACTGGATGTTTTCCTCCGTCGCGTCCTCGGGCAGATCCTTGAATTCGCCCGACAGCGCCCTGAGAAACGCGTCGAAGATCGGGCGGATCGGAATTTCGGTGTAGCGCACGCCGAGCGCCCGGATTTCCGCGCGCGCATCCTCCACGCTCATGGAGGCGGTGTACTGGGACGGCATCATGACCGCCCTGACCCGGTCCGGACCGAGCGCGTCCACCGCCACGGCGAGCGTCAGGGCCGAATCGATCCCGCCGGAGAGCCCGAGCAGCACGCCCGGAAAACCATTCTTGCCGACGTAATCGCGCACGCCGAGCCGCAGCGCGCGGTAGACCTCGGCCTCGGTCGAAAGCGGGGCGGCGATTTCACCCGGCTGCGGCTCGCCGTCGGTCAGCGTGACCACGCCCAGTGCCTCGTCGAACGACGGCAGCTGGTGCGTGACGACGCCACCGCGGTTGAGCACGAACGAGCCGCCGTCAAAGACCAGCTCGTCCTGTCCGCCCACCAGGTTGACGTAGACCAGGGACAAGCCGGTCTCCGTGACCCGCTCGCGCATCACCTCCTGCCGCAACCGCTGCTTGCCCACGTGGTAGGGCGACGCGTTCAATACCAGCAGCACGGTGGCGCCCGCCTCCCGCGCCGCCCGCGGCGCATCCGCGTGCCAAGAATCGGCGCAGATGTTGATGCCGATGCGGTCGTCCGGCCCGCGGCCGCGCGCGGTCATCAGCCCCTCCGCGCCCCATGCATCCTCGCAGATGTTGACGCCGAAGTTCACGCCGTTCACTCCGCACACGCAGGGCCGCGCGCCCGGGTCGAAATAGCGCTCTTCGTCGAACACCGTGTAATTGGGCAGCCGCTGCTTGTCGTAGGTGCTGACGATCTTGCCGTCCTGGATCACCGAAGCCGAGTTGTAGCACTTGCCATCGGCCACCCGCGGATGGCCGACGACCAGGGTGATATCGCGCACGCGCCCCGCGAGATCCTCCATCGCGTGCTGGCAGGCTTCGAGGAAGTCCGCGCGCAACAGGAGGTCCTCGGGGGGATAGCCGCAAAGCGCCAGTTCCGGCGTCACCACGAGGTGCGCGCCCTGCTCGCGCGCGCGCCGGGCAAAATCCGCGATGCGGGCGATGTTTCCCGCGAGGTCGCCGACCGTCGCGTTCATCTGCGCAATCGCAATTTTCATGTCGCTAATATATCATCGGCCCAACCCCCAACGGTGAGCGGATTTACCGCTCGCTGCTCACTGATGCGTTCCGTAGAAGTCGTCGAATCCCTCGCCCGGGTCACCGCCGAAGACTGGAATCGCCTTGCCGGCGGCGATCCGTTTCTGAGCCATGAATTTCTTTCGGCGATGCATGAAACCGGCTGCGCCAGCAGCGCGACGGGCTGGATCCCGCAGTTCCTGCTTCTGAAGTCGGGCGCGGCGCTGACCGGCGCAATGCCGCTCTACCTGAAGGACCATTCCTATGGAGAGTACGTGTTCGACTGGGCGTGGGCGGATGCCTACCACCGCCACGGGTTTGCCTATTATCCCAAGCTGCTCTGCGCCGTCCCGTTCACGCCGGTCACCGGCGCGAGGCTGCTCGCCGCGGCGGACGCGGACCAGGAC
>DASWHI010000286.1:0-5777 GCA_036398235.1 Burkholderiales bacterium | reverse complement strand
CGCGCCCATCAGTAGGGTATCGGTGCCGAGCGTCCGCAGGTAGCGCGGCTCGATGCTTTTCTCCTGCGCGATGTAGCGGGCCTCCTGCTCTCCGCCGCCGGTGCGCCACCTCAACTCCACGGCCTGTCCTGAGCCTGTCCTGAGCTCTGTCGAAGGGCTTGTTGAAGGGGCTTGCCGCGATTCGGGCGCATCCGTGACCGTGAACGACGCTTCGCCGGCGTCGCCGATCGTGACGCTTGCGGCCCGCTCGGGCAGGAGCAGGCTCGCCGCGGGGCGCTTCTCGGTCACGCTCTGCCACTCATTCCACGGCACCACGAAGTAGTTCCGCGGGTCCGGGCGCTCGCGGTCGCCATCATAGGCGATCACCGGGAATCGCGCCGGGGGCGCCTCGTCCTGCGCGTGCCGCCATGCTGACGCCTGCGAGATGAAATAGCTCGTGAACGCCGTCACCAGCAGGAACACCACCAGTTCCGTGCCCAGCACGGCGGCGCGCAGGACTGCCGGATTCATTCGCTTTCTTCCATTTTCGCGGCCCCCGATTATGCCAGTTCACCGAAGGCCTCACGCACGGCCGTGACGCGGGCCTTCACGTCGGGGAGCTTAAGCTCGATGCGCAGCTTGTCCTGCCCCGCGAGGCGGTAGTGCTTCTTCTGCCGCACGAGGTCGAGCACCCTGGCCGGCTCGATCGGGGGCTTCGCGACGAACTGCAGCTGGATCGCCGTTTCGCTTGCATCGATGCGCGCGATGCCGAGCGGCTGACCGAGGATGCGCAGGCGGTGGCACTCGATGAGCGCCCGGGCCGGCTCGGGCGGGATGCCGAAGCGGTCGATGAGCTCCTCGCGGAGGCGATCGAGCGCCTCCATCGTCTCGCAATTGGCGAGCCGCTTGTAGAGCACCAGCCGCTCGTGCACATCGCTCACGTAGTCCGCTGGCAGCAGCGCGGGCACGTGCAGGTTGATCTCGGCGGTGACGGCGAGCGGCGCCGCGAGATCGGGCTCGCGCCCGCTGCGGAGCGAGCGCACCGCTGCGTCGAGCATGCGCACGTAGAGGCTGAACCCGATCTCCTGCATCTCGCCGCTCTGGGATTCGCCGAGCACTTCGCCCGCTCCGCGAATCTCGAGATCGTGCATCGCGAGGAAGAAGCCCGAGCCCAACTCCTCCATCATCTGGATCGCATCGAGGCGCTTTCTCGCCTGCGCGGTGATGCCGCCTTCGTCGGGCAGCAGCAGGTACGCATAGGCCTGGTGGTGCGAGCGGCCCACGCGCCCCCGCAGCTGGTGCAGCTGCGCGAGCCCGAACTTGTCGGCCCGGTTGATGATGATGGTGTTGGCGGTGGGCACATCGATCCCGGTCTCGACGATGGTGGTGCAGAGCAGCACGTTGAAGCGCTGCTGGTAGAAGTCGCGCATCACGTGCTCGAGCTCGCGCTCGCGCATCTGGCCGTGCGCGACGCGGATATGCGCCTCGGACAGGAGCTTCCCGAGCGACTCCTCGACATGGCGGATGGTGTCGATGTCGTTGTGCAGGAAATAGATCTGGCCGCCGCGCTTCAGCTCCCGCAGCGCCGCCTCGCGGATGAGCGGACGGCTGTGGCGCGCGACGAAGGTCTTGATCGCGAGCCGGCGCTCGGGGGCGGTGGCGATCACCGAGAAGTCGCGCAGCCCTTCCAGCGCCATCGCCAGCGTCCGCGGGATCGGAGTCGCCGTGAGGGTGAGTACATCCACTTCCGCGCGCAGCGCCTTCAGCCGCTCCTTCTGCGTCACGCCGAAGCGGTGCTCCTCGTCGATGATGACGAGCCCGAGCTGCTTGAATTTCACGTCGCGGGAAAGCAGCTTATGGGTGCCGATCGCGATGTCGACGCGGCCGTCGGCAAGGCCCGCGAGCGCGCCGGCGGTCTCCTTCCCGGTGCGGAAGCGCGAGAGCTCCGCGATCCTGACCGGAAAGTCGGCGAAGCGGTCGGAGAAGGTATTGAAGTGCTGCTCGGCAAGCAGCGTCGTCGGCACCAGCACCGCGACCTGCTTGCCGTCGGCGACCGCGACGTAGGCCGCGCGCAGCGCGACTTCCGTCTTCCCGAAGCCGACGTCGCCACAGATCAGGCGGTCCATCGGCTTGCCGTTTTTGAGGTCGTCGAGCACGGCGTTGATCGCGGCCGCCTGGTCGGGCGTCGCCTCGAACGGGAAGCCATCGGCGAAGGCCTCGTAGTCGTGGGCCTTCACCTGGAACGCATATCCCTCGCGCGCGGCGCGCCGGGCGTAGAGCGCGAGCAGCTCCGCCGCGGTATCGCGCACCTGCTTCGCGGCCTTGCGCTTCGCCTTGTCCCACTGCCCAGTGCCGAGCTGGTGCAGCGGCGCCGCCTCCGCCGGCGCGCCGCTGTAGCGCGAGACGAGGTGCAGGCTCGAAACCGGAACGTAGAGCTTGTCGCCGCCGGCGTATTCCAGGGAGAGGAACTCGGTCTCGCCGTCGCCGAGGTCGAGAGTCATCAAGCCGGTGTAGCGGCCGATGCCGTGGCTCTCGTGCACGACCGGGTCGCCGGACTTGATCTCGGAGAGATCGCGCAGCATCCCCTCCGGGGAGACGCGCTGAGCGACCTCGCGCCCGCGCCGCGGCCGTGCCTGCTGCGCGTAGAGCTCGTTTTCCGTGACGATGGCGAGAAGTGGCTCGGCCAGCGTGAAGCCCGAATGCAGCGGGCCCACGCCCAACATGAAGCGCTCCGGAGCGTCGCGGAAACCGGCGAAAGTTTCCGCGACCGCCGGCTTCAGGCCGTGCTCGTTGAAGTACTCGAGGAGCGTCTCGCGCCGGCCCGGGCTCTCCGCCAGCACCAGCACGCGCCCCTCGAACGCCGCGGTGAAGGCGCGGAGCCGATGAAGCGGATCATCGGCCCGCCGCTCCACCGCAAGCGGCGGCAACGGTGCTGTTGCTCCTCTTCCCGGCGCTGGCGAGTTGCGAGTTTCCAGTTGCGAGTTTCGAGTTGAATCGGGAGCAACACCGCCTTCTGAACTGGAAACTGGAAACTGGGAACTCGAAACTGACTGAAGTTCGACGCGGGCGTAGGGCTTGATCGCGCCGAAGAACTGGTCGGCGGTCAGGAACAGTTCGTGGGGCGGCAGGGCGGGGCGGTCGTGGTCGCCGCGCAGCACCGCGTAGCGGGAGTGCGTGTCGCTCCAGAACTGCTCGATGGCCCCCTGCAGGCCGGGCTGCACGCATAGCAGCATGTCCTGCGGCAGGTATTCGGTGATGACGGCTGTTTTCTCGAAGAACAGCGGCAGGTAGTACTCAATGCCGGCGGCAACCACGCCCTTCGAGACATCCTTGTAGACGCGGCTGCGCGACGGATCGCCCTCGAACTTCTCGCGGAAATTGCGGCGGAAGCGGGTCTGGCCCTCCTCGTCCAGCGGAAACTCGCGCGCCGGCAGAAGGCGCACCTCATTCACCTTGTAGATCGAGCGCTGGCTGTCCACGTCAAAGCTGCGGATGGTTTCCACCACGTCGTCGTCGAGCTCGATGCGGTAGGGAATCGCGCTGCCCATGGGAAAGAGATCGATCAGGCCGCCGCGCACGCAGTACTCGCCGGGCGCCACCACCTGCGTGACGTGCGCGTATCCGGCGGTCACCAGCTGGCGGCGCAGTTCGTCGGGCGCGAGCCTTGCTCCCTGCTTGAAGAAAAACGAGCGACCGGCGAGGTACTCCACGGGGGGAAGCCGGTAGAGCGCCGTCGTGACCGGCACGATCGCGACATCGAGCGCGCGCTGCGTCAGCTGGTAGAGCGTCGCGAGCCGCTCGGAGACCAGATCCTGGTGCGGCGAGAGCGGGTCGTAGGGCAGCGTCTCCCAATCCGGGAAAAGGCGGATCGTCAGCGCCGGATCGAAGAATGGCATCTCCTCCAGCAGCCGCTGGGCGTCGGCGGCGGTGGCGGTGAAGACGGCGAGCGGCCGGCCCGCGCGCGCCATCGTCGCGAGCAGCAGTGCGTCGGCGGAGCCGTTGAGCGGAGGCGACCGTACACGGCTCCCCGGCTGCGGCAGTTCGATCTGCAGCATCGTCAGGGAAGTGCTTGAAAAACCAAAGTTATTATACCGGCTGGCGGATCACGCCGAGCGCCAGGGGCTCACGCGGGAGACGAGAATCGCCGCGAATGGCAGGGCGAAGCCGATCGCGATCTGGACGATCAGCAGCTCGCCCAGCTGGCCGTAATCGGCCGGGGTGATCACGGAGCCAGCGGCGTCCATGACCTCGCGCGCGACGACGTAGATCTGGTTGAGATACTTCGTGCCGAGCTGGGAGGCGGAGAGCGCAAGGTTGGTGAAGGAGGCCATGATCGCGAAGTAGGTGGCCTTCAGGTTCTGCGGAGCCGAGTTCGCGATCCAGGCGAGCATCGGGATCATCGCGATCTGGCCGAGCGGCGATTCGAGCGCCGTGTTGACGATCACGATGAAGCGGGCGTCCACCATGCTGCCGGTGAGGGCGGCGGTCCAGTGGTGCAGCCCGTAATAGAGGCCGACGATGGGCAGCGACAGCACTACGCCGACGAGGGTGAGGAACCCCACGACATAGGCGATCGAGCGCACGGCCATGAAGCGGCGGAAGAGGAACATCCCGAAGAGCGTCAGCACGCTGGCGATGAGCGAGAGCACCGCGAGAAAGCGCTGGTCGAACTTGAGTTCGTCGATCATCCACCAGGTCAGGCCCTCGCCGGGGCCGGGAATCGCGCGGTAGACGAAGATGACGGCCGCCGTGCCGATCAAGGTCACACGCGCCTCCGGCTCGAGCTCGCGGGTGAGCTTAGCGATGAGGAAGGCGATGATGGCGAATGAGCCGGCGAAGATGATTTCCTGGTTGTACTCGATGCGGCTGAAGCCCATGCCGAGCGTGAACACGACGAACGCGAGGCTGCCGACGAGGATCCACCAGTTGGGCGCCGGCCGCTCCCCCGGCTCGTGCAGAAGCTCCCGTGCCTGCGCCGCATCCATGCCGTTGCCGATCAATCTTCGGTACTCGCGGCGCTTCAGCAGGTAGGCAAGCGCGACGCCGGCAACGGAAATGAACGGGATTGCCAGCGCGGTCAGATAGATCTGGCGGTAGACAGCCACCTTCTGCGGTTCGGAGAGCCGTTCGACGTCCGCAAAGAGATAGAGATTGATCGCCGCCACCAGCGCGAGGCCGCCGATCAACGCCACGCGTCCCAGCGTCTGCATGGTGGTGTTCATGAGCTTGCGGGTTTCCGGCGGCACCGGCTTTCCGTTCTGGTCCACGCGCGGCACGGCTTCCACCGTCATGGCATCGGCCACCACGTCCTGCACGACGTAGCCGACCGGGGAGAGCAGCACTGCAAGCACGAACCAGGCCTCGGCCGGCATCACCGCCACCATCGCGGCACGGTCGGTCAGGAGCCCGACCATGATGAGGAGGCTCGCGGAAATCAGTCCCGCGCCGAGGAACACCAGCCAGCTCTTCCAGCGCCAGATGAGGTCCACCAGGTGGCCGAGCGGCATCTTGAGCGCCCACGGGATACCGGCCCAGAAGCCGAGCGCGGCAAGGAAAACGGCGGAGAGCCCGAGATACTCCTTGACGAAGAAGGTGCCGACGATGCCGGTCAGGCCCGAGATGCCGTAGGCGACGTACACCATCAGCGGCGGGAGGTAGGACAACCGCAGCTCGCGCCCGAGGGAGAGGATGTTGACGTCGATCCAGCGGAGCGTCGCGGCGATCATTGCGCGGGCATTGTACCCGCACGCGCCACCCTCGGTTACTGACTCTTGCAACAGCCCGGCTTGTTACTACGC
>DASWHI010000285.1:0-7554 GCA_036398235.1 Burkholderiales bacterium | reverse complement strand
GTGCTGTCGGTGCCGCGCACCCGCGCGCCGCGCGGGCGGATCGCCGAGAAGTCGTAGCCGACGCCGCCCCCGCGGCGCATGGTTTCCGCCGACTCCATGAGGGCGACGTAGATCCCGGGCTTGCCGTCCACCGTCTCGGAGACCGAGTCGCCGACCGGCTGCACGAAGCAGTTGATGAGCGTCGCCTGGAGCTGCGTGCCCGCCGCGGAGTTGACGCGCCCGCCGGGGATGAAGCCGCTCTCGAGCGCCTCGTAGAACACCGGCTCCCAGCGTGGGGGATCCTTCTCGACCGCGGCGAGCGCGCGCGCGACCCGACGGCGCACGGCTTCGACGCTCTTCTCGTCGCCCTTGGCGTACTTCTCGAGCAGAACGTCGAGAGTGACCTGCTGGGGGGGTAGTGCGAAACCGGTATCGGTGAGCTTCATATTGTTTCCGGATCTCCCCTTTCAGCGCACAACTCGTCAACGGAAAAATAATGATACTCCGGTTGAGCACCGGATTCTAACCGCTTGTTTAAATTAGTTTGATGAAAATCAAAGGGCGCGAAGATTTCGCGCCCTTCGCACTGCAGGCGGCTGCCGTCAGCCCGCTTTTCGGCGGGAGGTGCCGAACAACGCCGGAAACTGCTGTGTCTGCGCGCGCTGCGGGGAGGGCTGACCGTCGCCGCGCTGTGCGTGCTGCCGCGGTTGCGCGGGCTGCTGGCCCTGCGGGCGCTGCTGATGCCCGGACCACCGGCCCTGCGCGGGATCGCGCGACTCCTGCCGGTGTTCCTGCCGATTCTGCTGCGGATGGTTGCCGCCCTTGCGATGCTGCTGGTGGCCAGTAGTCTGCCGTCCGCGCTCATGGCGCTGCTGCCGGTGCGGTTCCTGCCTGGGCGGCGCTGCGTGGTACGACGATCCGGGCTCGAAACCGGCGATGGTCCGCTGCTCGATGCGCCGGTTGATCAGGCGCTCGATCGCGGCGAACAGCGGGCGATCCTCGCCACTTATGAGCGACACCGCCTCGCCCGATAAGCCCGCGCGGCCGGTGCGGCCGATGCGGTGCACGTAGTCCTCCGCGACGTGCGGCAGGTCGTAGTTCACGACGTGCGGCAGTTCTTCGATGTCCAGCCCCCGCGACGCGATGTCGGTGGCGACCAGCACCTGGAGCTCGTTGTCCTTGAAGCGCTTCAGCGCGCGCGTGCGCGCCGGCTGGCTCTTGTTGCCGTGGATCGCGTCGGCGTCGATGCCGTCGCGCTCGAGGCTCTGGGCGAGCCGGTTCGCGCCGTGCTTGGTCCGGGTGAACACCAGCACCTGTTGCCAGTTGTTGGTCTTCACCAAGTGCGCGAGGAGATCGCGCTTCCTGTCTTTGTCCACCGGATGCGCGACTTGCGAAATGAGCTCGATCGGCCGGTTGCGCGGCGCCACCTCGACGGTGGCCGGGTCGCGCATGAACGAGCCGGCGAGCTTGCGGATCTCGTCGGGAAAGGTCGCCGAGAACAGAAGGTTCTGGCGCCTCACGGGCAGCAGCGCGAGGATGCGGCGAATGGCGGGGATGAAGCCCATGTCGAGCATGCGGTCTGCCTCATCCAGCACCAGGATTTCGACCTGCCGCAGGTCGATCGTGCGCTGCTCGACGTGGTCGAGCAGGCGCCCGGGGGTCGCCACGACGATGTCCACGCCGCGGCGCAGTTCCATGGCCTGCGGGTTGAAGCCGACGCCGCCGAAGATTACGGCCGAGCGCAGCTTGAGATGCCTGCCGTAAGTGCGGACGCTTTCCTGCACCTGTGCCGCGAGCTCGCGCGTCGGCACCAGGATCAGCGAACGTACGGGATGTCGCGCGGGCGAAGCGCTCGTACTGGCGCCCGCGGCGAGCTTCTGCAGTATCGGCAGGGCGAAACCGGCGGTCTTGCCGGTGCCGGTCTGCGCGGCGCCGAGCAGATCGCGCCCGGAGAGCACGATCGGGATGGCTTGCGCCTGGATGGGGGTGGGTTCGGTGTAACCCTGCTCGGCGACAGCGCGGAGCAGCTCGGCCGACAGGCCGAGATTCTCGAATGATGTACTGATGGCAATCTCCTGAAAAATCGGCCCGGGAAGGACTGGCCTTCCAAACCGGTTCAGGCAGATGCGCTACGTTGGAAAAATTCGAGGGGCCTGGAGAGGAACCGCGAACAGGCTGAAACGCTAACCGGACGACGCGAGACAGAAACCTTGCTGCGCATTATACACGGTAACGGCCGCGCCGTCAGTGCGAGTTTTGCCCGTTGCCGGCGCCGGCGCGGCGCAGCCGCGCGTTCTGGCTGCCGGCGACGAGCGTCAACGTGTCGCCGTCGACCAGGAACACCGGCCGTGCGCCCAGCAATTTGAAGAATCGGGTCTCGAACGAGCCGAGCGGCTCGGGGCAGCCGCGGCGCGTTGCCGCCATCGCCTCGACCTCGAGCCAGTCGTCCACCAGGCGCGCCGCGGCGCTCGCGCGGTTGCAGCCGCTGAAGGCCGACATCCTGCCGTCCTTGAACGCGAGCGTCGCGCGCGGCACGCCGGGGATGCGTCCGGTCCCGATGAAGGTCGAGTTGACGAGCTCCCAGTCGTCGTCGGGCACGGCCGACACCACGGGCTCCCGCGGCGGCGGTTCGGAGAATGGCGTGACGCAGCCCTGAACGAGCGCGCAGAGCAATGCGGCAAGCAATGGAAACGAAAGGCGGCGCGCAACATTCGTCCTCCCCCCTTGCGGGGGAGGATTGAGGTGGGGGGTCGGATACCTGATGAGTTGTCGAAGCATTTCTAGATGATAGTCCGTCAGGCGGCGCCGCCGCCGATCAGGAATTGCTGCGCCGCGCGCGCCGCAGCAGGAAGCGCGCGGGATCGACTGCGTCGGCGAGATCGCCCTCGAGCGGCAGGGGCTCGCCTTCCACCGCGCCCGCAATCAATTCGCCGCCGAGCACGGCCCACGTCAGCCCGCGCGAGGCGTAACCCAACGCGCCGTAGAGGCCGTGCAGTCGCGGGAGGGCGCGCGGGTTAATGCGTGTCGCCTGAATGTCCGGCAACGCGCCGATGAGCGGTAACCGGTCCGGCGCGACGCAGCGAAAGCCCACCGCGCCAGTGAGCCGCGCCGGGTCGAGGTCAGCGGCGTTTCCCGGCAGCAGCCGCTCGAGCCGCGCCAGGTTGCCGGCATGTCCTTCCTCGCTCGGCGCGGCGTCCTCGTCCTCGAAATCGTAAGTCGCGCCCGCCACTGCCGCGCCGTTCCCGGCCGGCACCAGGTGTCCCAGGCCGGCCAGCACCGTGCGGAGGCGTGGCAGGCTCCCCGCCGGCAGGAGGGTCAGCTGCCCGCGCACGCGCTTGAGCGGCGCGCCGAGCGGCACGAGGCGGGCAGCGTCGTGCGAGTTGGCGAGCACGACCACCGGCGCCGACGCGATCGTCGCGCCATCCTCCGCGCGGGCTTCCCAGCAGTCGCCGCTACGAGCGAGCGCATGAACAGCTCTGCCGAAATGACGCACGAGCCGCGAGCCGCGATCCGCCGCCGCGAGCTGGGCGTTGACCAGCGAGCCAGGCTGCATCCACCCGCTCTCGGGAAACCACCAGCCGCCGGCGTTTACCTCGACGCCGGCGCGGGTGCCGGCCGTCCCGCGCGGCAGAAAATCCACGTAGCTCGCCGGAAAGCCGAGCGCGCGCACCGTCGCCGCCATGCGTGCTTCGTCGCGCGCGTCCTTCGCGACCTGCAGCACGCCGCAACGCTGCCATTCGAGCCGATGACCGGCGGCCTCGAGCGCGTGCCAGCGATCGAGCGCGTAGAGAAACCCGGCGCGCGTGAGCCGGGAAAGGATGCTGTCGTCGCGCGATACCTGCGGATGGAAGCTGCCGGCCGGCATGCCCGACGCTTCGGCCGCCGGTCCGGCCTGGCGCTCGATCAGCTCGATCGCCCAGCCGCGCGCGGCCAGGCGCTCGACGGCCGCGGCGCCGGCGAGCCCGGCGCCCACGACGATGGCGCGGCGCTCGCTCCACTGCGGCGCCGCGGGCGGCGCGTGGCGCGGCGGCCGGAGCGGCGAATATCGCGCCGCGAGCATGTGCCGCTTGCGGCCGAAGCCGGGACGCAGCTCGGTGACGAACCCGGCGGCGGCGAACGCGTCGCGCACCGCGTGTGCCGACGTATAGGTGGCAGCCGTCGCGCTGAAGCGCGCGAGCCGCGCCAGCGCCTTCATGACCGCGGGTGTCCACATGTCGGGGTTGCGGTCGGGCGCGAAGCCGTCGAGGTAGAACGCGTCGGCGGCGAGCCTGAGCTTGGGCAGAATTTCCGCTACATCGCCAAAGGCGAGGGTGAGCGCGACGCGCTCATCGTCGAAGTGCTGGCGGTGGAGGCCGGGCAGTGGTAGCGGCCACGCGGCCTGCAGCTCTGCGGCGAGCGGCGCGAACTCGGGGTAACGCGCATGCAGCTCCGCCAACCCCTCGCGCGTGAAGGGGTGCTTCTCGATTGAAACGACGTGCAGCCGATCGGGGCGCGCGGGCTCGGCGCGCCACGCCTGCCAGGTCGCGAGGAAGTTGAGCCCGAGGCCGAAGCCGGTTTCGAGGATGGTGAAGACGCGCGCGCCGGCCCAGCGGGCGGGCAAATCGTTGCCGCCGAGAAACACGTGCCGCGCCTGGCCCGGCCCGGAATCGGCGCTGTAATAGACGTCATGGTATTCGGGCGAATACGGCGTGCCGTTGGCATCGAATACCGGGGCGGCAGGAACGAGCGGAGAGGGCATGCTCAGCCGACCGTGCGATACCTCAAGAGCGGGCAGCTGCCTCCAAGGGGGGTTGGGGCGCCTTGGCGGGATTCCGGCGCCACACGGCGGGCGTCGTCCCCATTTCCCGCTTGAACGCGCGGCTGAATGCCGCCTCGGAATCGTAGCCGACGTCGGCGGCGACGGATGCGACGTTGCGGTTGCCCGAGCGCAGGAGGTTCGCCGCGAGCTGCAGGCGCCAGCGGGTGAGATATTGCATCGGCGGCTGCCCGACGAGGCCGGTGAACCGTTCGGCGAGGGCCGAGCGCGACAACCCGACCGCGCCCGCGAGCTCCTCCACCGTCCAGGCGTGGGCCGGCTTCGAGTGGATCAAGGCGAGCGTCTTGCCCACGAAACGGTCGCGCAGGCCGGCGAGCCAGCCGGTCTGGTCCGGGGGCAGGCTCTCGATGTGGCGGCGGATCGCTTCCACGAACATCAGCTCCGAGAGCTTCGCCAGCACGGTGCCCGCCCCGGCGCGCTGGCCGGCGGATTCATTGAGGCTGAACCGTATGGACGAAATCAGCCACTGGGCGCCGGGACCTTCGCGCATGTCGACGATCATGACGCGCGGCAGCGCCGCAAGGACTGTGTCGAACAGCGAAGAGTCACAGGCGAGGTATCCGCACACCATCCGCGTCACCTCGCCGCCGCCGCCGTAGCGCACCTGTGGCACCTCGTCGGGGCCGCGCTGCACGACCAGCGGGCCTCCCGGAACCGGCCGGCGCGAAACATCGCTGCCCAGGGAGTGCGCCTCGCCGCCGGGAATGACGATGAGGTCTCCGGCCCGCGCGGTCCCCACCGTTTGGCCGGGAACGGACACCTCGCAACGACCCTCGGTCACCAGGTGATAGATCACGACGTGCTGCGCATCCGGCATGTGCTCGACGCACACTTCGACGCCGGAGGGCTCGCCGACGCACCAGGGTGCGGTGAACTCGACGTCCAGGAACACGGCGCCGGTCAACCGCACGATCCTCAGCACGTCCGACAGCGCGTCCAAGCGGGCCTCCCGGGGCAATTCCGGCGTCCCGCGCAAGCGATCCGGCGGATCGGTCATGGGCGGGCGCCGAGGCGCAACCGATACTAGCACCCCAACGCGCGGCCGACCAAGACCGGTTGCGCTCCACACACCCACCACTAGAGAGGAGATACACCATGCAAGCCGTGCTACAGCAGCAGCAAGCCGATGCCGGGCGCTACGCCAAGTGCATCGAGGTGTCGAAGCGCATCCGCTGGGACATCGACCGCGACGTCATCCGCGGCCGCCGGTTCGATTTTTCGAGGAAGTTCCTGCCGGACGGCATCTCCAAGGTCAACGAGCTCGATTTCCTCAGCGCGGACGAGCGGCGGCAGCTCTCCCAGGTCCAGGGCCGCACCTACGCGAACATGTTCGGGCTGGTCGAGCGCTTCATCGGCGCCAAGATCCTGGAAGTGAGCCGCGAGCACTGGCTCGGCGACCAGGTGAAGCTCGAGGCGCTGGTGCGCTTCACCGACGAGGAGCTGAAGCACCAGGAGCTGTTCCGACGCATCGAGCGCATGGCGGCAGAAGACATGCCCGAAGGCTACGGCTTCCTGCCGCAGCCCAACGACGTTGCTTCGGTCGTGCTCGGGAAATCGACCTGGTCGGTGCTGGGGCTCACGTGCTTCATCGAGCTCTTCACCCAGGCGCACTACCGCTCGAGCATCGAGCCCGATGCGAACCTCTCCGAGCTCTACAAGGACGTGTTCCTGTTTCACTGGAAGGAAGAGTCGCAGCACGCGATCCTCGACGAGCTCGAGTGGCGGCGCGAGAACGCCAACCTCTCCACGGTGGAGCGCGACATTGCAGTGGACGACCTGATCGCGCTCGTGGGCGCGGTGGACGGCCTGCTGCAATTGCAGGCGGGCGCCGACGCGGATTACTTCCTGAAGGTCTGCGGCCGGCCGTTCACGGAGCAGGAGCAGGCGCGTGTGCGCGCCGGCGTGCTCAAGGCCTATCGCTGGCAGTACATCGTCTCCGGCGTCGAGGACCCTCGCTTCATGGACATCCTCGGCAGCATGATCACGCCGGAGCAGGCCGATCGCATCGGCAAGGCGCTGGCGCCGATCGTAGGTTGAGGGGCAGGGGCCGGCCGGTCTCAGGCCGGCCCTCCCCGCTGCGCGAGGAATTCCGCGAGGATGCGGGCGGTGTGGGAGCGCACCACCCCGTCGGCTTCGCCGCCACCCCTCCTTGCCAAGGAGGGAAGGCTGATGATTTCTTCCGGCGTGCCTTGGGCGACGATGCGGCCGCCGGCGTCGCCTCCTTCCGGCCCGAGATCAAGGATCCAGTCGGCTTCGGCGATCACGTCGAGGTTGTGCTCGATCACGACGACGGTGTTGCCCGCGTCCACCAGCCGATGCAGCACGCGCAGGAGCTTCTCGACGTCGGCCATGTGGAGCCCGACGGTCGGTTCGTCCAGAACATACAGGGTGCGCTTTTCCGGCGATGTATGCCCCCCCACCCCATGCCCCTCCCCCGCAGGGGGGGAGGGAGAAGAACGGACCTTCGCAAGCTCGGTCACCAATTTAATGCGCTGCGCCTCGCCGCCGGAGAGCGTCGGGCTCTGCTGGCCGAGCGTGAGGTAGCCGAGCCCCACGTCCTGCAGCAGGGTGAGCGCGTGGTGGATCGACGCGTGCGCGGAGAAGAATTCCACCGCCTTGTCCACGCTCATCAGAAGCACCTCACCGATGCTCCGGTCCTTGAAGCGCACCGCGAGCGTCTCGGGGTTGAAGCGCGCGCCGCGGCACGCCTCGCAGGTGACTTTGACGTCGGGGAGGAACGACATCTCGATCTTCTTCAG
>DASWHI010000284.1:0-33222 GCA_036398235.1 Burkholderiales bacterium | reverse complement strand
GTAAAAGGCGGCGACTGGAAGCCCGAGGCGATCGTCGGCGCGAAGGAAGTGGCGGGCTGGGGCGGCACCGTGCGCTCCCTGCCGTTCGCACACGAACGCTCGACGAGCTCGCTGATCGAGCGCATCCGCCGCGAACGCTAGCTCGCCGGCTGGGCCGGCGGGCACGGCATGGCCCTGATCTCGCTGCCCGGGAAGTCCTGCTGGATGAGCGTCAATCGGGCGACCGCCTCCTCGCCCGGCTCGCGCACGTAGAACACGAGCTGCTTGAGGAAGTTCTCGCGCCGCGCCGCGATCGCGGAGCGCACCCCCTGCTGCTTCAGCCCGGCGAGGAACGACTGCGCCGCCTCCTCGGTACGGAAGATGCCGAGCGAAATCGCATTGCGCCACTGGCCCGCGTCCTGCACCACGAAGAATTCCGTGACGCCGAGATTCCTCAGTTCCCGGACCTTGCGGTCCGCCTCGCTCCGCGTCCTGAGCGGCGGTATGTAAACCCAGTGGCCGCCGGCATCGATCACCACGCGCTCGACCTGTTCCGGCGCAAGCTCCAGCTCGGCAAGCGCCAGTTCCGCTTTCGCGGCGCCGGGACCGGCAAAGTTGCCCCACTCCAGGCACGCTGCTGGCACGGCAGAAGCGGTCTTCGGCAGCGCGGAAGGGACGGCCTTGCCAGGGGTTCGCGGCTTGCCGGCCGGCGCCCGCTCCGGCGCACTGATGAGCCTGATCCTCTCCGCCGCCACCTGCAGCTGCTGGATCCGGCTTTCGGGCCCGGCGCCTTCGAGCACGACGCGCGCATAGGCGAAGAACGCCAGGTTGGCGAGCACCAGCAGGAGGAAGAACGCTCTCATTTCCTGGCAAGCCGCGACGACTGACGGCTGACGGCTGACGAGTCCAGGGCGACGCGCACCAGACCCTCGAGCACGAGATTATCCACCACCTCGACCGCCCCGTTAACCTGCGGCGCGATTGCTTGCGCCGCCCCGCCCGAGAGCAGCGTCAGCGGCGCGGCTTCGCCCGCCTGCCGCATGAAGCGCACCATGCGCTCGATCGCGCCGGCGTGCGCGTTGACCACTCCGCTTTCGATTGCGTCCGCTGTGCGCGACGGGAAGAACGCGAAGCGCCCCCGCCGCGGCCGCAGACGGGCGGTGTTTCGCGCCAGCGCCTCGCGCATGAGGTCCGCCCCCGCGACGATCATGCCGCCGAGATACACGCCGGCCCGGTCGAGCGCGTCCACAGTGACGGTGGTGCCCGCATTGACCACCACGCACGGGCCGCGCTGGAGGTTCCACGCGCCGATCAACGCCGCCCAGCGGTCCGCCCCGAGCTGGCGGATGGCGTAGCTGTTCCTCACGCCGCACTGCGCGGCCGCGCTCCTGACGAAGCGCAGGGGGCGCCGGAAGCGGCGCGCGGCGCTGGCAAGGGCGCGCGCGACCTGCGCCCCGGCCACATTGGCGGCGATGACGGCGTCCGGGCGCTCGAACCCGGCCCACGCGCGGACCAGCCGGCTCGCGCGCCGGGTCGGCACCCAGCCCTGCGCCCGCCACGAGCCGTCCTCGTGCACGCCCCACTTGATGCGGCTGTTGCCGGCGTCAATCGCTAGGATTCGCATGCGCTCATCGCTGTTTCAGGGGACGCAGCGTGATTTCGCCGCTGTGAAAGCGCTGCTCGCCTGTGGCCGTCTCGAGCAGTAATGCGCCGTCCTCCGCCACACCGCGCGCGCGGCCGCTGCGGCACGCGCCGCCGGGCAGCGTGAGCGTCACGCGCTCGCCCTGCTGGGCGTGCAGGCGCTGCCATTCTTCGCGCAGCGGCTCGAATCCGTTCCGGCCGAACGCCTCCAGCATGCGGTCGAGCTCGATCAGCACGCCGGCGAGCAGCCGGTTGCGGTCGGGCGCGGCGCCCGTTGCGGACTCAAGGTCGGTCGCGGCCGGCCCGATCCGGGCGCGCGTAGCGTCCGACAGGCGCACGTTGATGCCGATGCCGATTACCACCGCGGTCGGCCCCAGCGCGTCGCCCTGCAGCTCGGCGAGGATCCCTGCGAGCTTGCCTCCGCGCCAGAGCACGTCGTTGGGCCACTTGAGCGCGACTCCGCCCGCGCCGGCCGACCCGAGCGCGCGCGCAAGCGCCACGCCGACTGCAAGCGTGAGTCCCGAGAGCGCGGCCGCGCCGCGCGCGGAGCGCCACAGCAGGGAGAAGGTGAGCGCCTCGCCCACGCCCGCGTGCCACGCGCGGCCGAGCCGGCCGCGGCCCGCCGCCTGCCATTCCGCCGCGATCACCGTGCCGCCGGGCGCTCCCCTTGCCGCCCGTTCGGCGAGCGCAGTATTGGTGGAATCGACGGTGTCGCGAATGTCGAGCGCGAAGCGCCCGGCGCTCGCGCCGAGGCCGCGCTCGATGGCGGCGCGATCGAGCAGCGTGACGGGGTACGGCAGGCGGTAGCCGCGGCCCTGCACCTTGTAGACTTCGATGCCCGTCGCCTCCAGGTCGCGGACCGCGTTCCACACGCTCGCGCGCGACACCTCGAGGCTGCGCGCCAGCGCCTCGCCGGAGTGGAAGCCGCCGTCGGCGAGCCGCGCGAGCACGCCTGCAGTCAGGGGTTTCATGGGGCCGTCATAGAATAGCCGAGGCGGTGCGAGGGCGCTCGGATAAAATAAGTGCATGCCCGATGCCGTGAAATCGAAGAAGCTCGCCCCGCAGCCGGCCTCCGCCTCCAACTTCATCCGCGCGGCGATCGAGGCCGACCTCGCGGGCGCAAAGTACGCGGCGCGCAAATGGGGCGGCAGGCCGGGCCCGGCGAAAACGCATGAAGGCGCGGCACTGGATCCGGCGAAGATCCGCACGCGCTTTCCGCCGGAGCCGAACGGCTACCTCCATATCGGCCACGCGAAATCCATCTGCCTGAACTTCGGGCTCGCGCTCGACTACGGCGGCGCCTGCCACCTGCGCTTCGACGACACCAACCCGGAGAAGGAGGAGCAGGAGTACGTCGACTCCATCATCGGCGTCGTGAAGTGGCTCGGCTTCGACTGGGGGCCGCACCTCTACTACGCCAGCGATTATTTCGACTTCATGTACCGCGCGGCCGAGCACCTCATCGAGACCGGCCACGCCTACGTGGACAGCCTCAACGCCGAGCAGATGCGGGCGCTCCGCGGTACGCTCACGGAGCCCGGCCGGGATAGCCCGTACCGCGACCGCACTCCGGCGGAGAACCTGACACTCGTTCGCCAGATGCGCGACGGCAAGTTCAAGGAAGGCGAGCACGTGCTGCGCGCGAAGATCGACATGGCCTCGCCCAACATCAACCTGCGGGATCCCGCGATCTACCGCATCCGGAAAGCCTCGCACCACCGGACCGGCGACACGTGGTGTGTCTACCCCATGTACACCTACGCGCACCCGATCGAGGACGCGCTGGAGAACATCACGCACTCGCTGTGCACGCTGGAATTCGAGGACCAGCGCCCGTTCTACGACTGGCTGCTCGAGCGGCTCGCCGCGGGCGGGCTCCTGCAGCGGCCGCTGCCGCGGCAGATCGAGTTCGCGCGGTTGAATCTCACCTATGTCGTGCTCTCCAAGCGCCGGCTGATCCAGTTGGTCGAGGGCGGGCACGTCACCGGGTGGGACGACCCGCGCATGCCCACGCTTGCCGGCGCGCGGCGGCGCGGCTACACCCCGGAGGGCTTCCGCCGCTTCGCCGAGCGCATCGGCGTCGCCAAGGCCGACTCCTGGATCGACTACTCCGTCCTCGAGGACTGCATGCGCGAGCATTTGAACGAGGTCGCCCCGCGCCGCGTCGCCGTGCTCGATCCGGTCCGGCTCGTCATCGACAACTACCCCGCGGAGCGCAGCGAGGACTGCCATCCGCCCAACCATCCGCAGAAGCCCGACCTCGGCACCCGCGCCGTCCCGTTCTCGCGCGAGCTCTGGATCGAGCGCGAGGACGTCACGGACGCGCCGCCCAAGGGCTTCTTCCGGCTCTTTCCCGGCAACGAGGTGCGGCTGCGCTACTCGTATTTGGTCAAGTGCGTCCGCGTGGAGAAAGACGCGGCGGGCAGAATCACGGCCGTGCACTGCACCTACGACCCCGGGACGAAGTCGGGCACGCCCGGCGCGGAGAGCCGCAAGGTCAAGGGCAACATCCACTGGGTCTCGGCGCGGCACGCGTGCCGCGGGGAAGTGCGGCTCTACGACCGCCTGTTCCGGGTGCCGCAACCGGGAACCGAACGCGATTTCCTCGAGGACATCAATCCCGGCTCCGTACGGACCGTTGCCGCCGAGCTCGAGCCGGCATTGAGGGACGCCGCGCCCGGGGAGCGCTTCCAGTTCGAGCGGCACGGTTATTTCGTCGCCGACCTGGAGGACTCGAAGCCCGGCGCACCGGTGTTCAACCGGGCCGTGACGCTGCGGGATTCCTGGGCGAAAGACGGCAGGTAGCGGTGTCCTTCTCCGAAAGCGGGCCTAAGCAACCGCGCTGAAGAGGCGAATCGACATGACGCAAGGATCTAGGACCCTCGTGACCGCTGCGGTCGTGCTCGCAGTGGCCGCGGCTGGCTACTTAGCCTACGGCACCTACCGGAAAAGCGCGGCGGGCAACGAGGGCATCGCGCTCGCGCAGGATACCGCGCGCCGCCTGCAAGAGGCGCTCGCCGCGGAACCGGGCCGGCCGTCGACCGAAACCGTGCAGGCGATGGGCGAACATGCGGCCGCGGCAAGCCGCAACCTCGACGCTCTGAGGCGCGGCAACGCCGCAGGCAAACCGGAGCTGATGGACGCACTGGACGATTTCGTCCTCACCGGCCGGGAGATCCTGGTCAGGCAGGCCGCGAGCTTCCGGTTCCGGCAGCAGTTTCTCGCAAGCTCGCAGGCGCTGCGCGAGCACATGCGCGCGGACAACCGCACCGGGGGCTGGGTGCGGGAGGCGGTGAAGCGCAAGGAGCGCGTCGAGAAGGACTACCGCGACTACGCGGGCGCGGCCGAGACGCTCGACAAGCTGCTCGAGTCCTTCCCCGCCGCGGACTCCAGGCTCGCCTCCCAGTTGAAAGCCGCGCCGCTCGTGGGGGAGAATCTCGTCGCGGAGGCGCGCAAGCGCTCGAACGCGGGGTTCAAGCAGGCGACCAACGAGATGGAAAGAATCCGGCGGATCGCCGTACCGCGCTAGTGTGCCGCACCATAGATGACTTGCCGTTCGTGGTGAGCCTGTCGAACCATGAACGGCTTTGAGTCCATTCGGTCTTCGACAAGCTCAGACCGAACGGAATTGCACAGATAACTTACGGGGCGCGATACTAGAAAGCGCTCGACGGAGTACCCATGTACAAGGCGACCGCCGACATCGTCCTGCCGACCACGATCATCGGCTCGCTGCCGCGCCCGGCGTGGTATACCGCGAACCTGGGAAACAAGTCGTTTCTCGAGGCGATGGTCAACTCCCGCTTCCGCGAGCAGTACACCGACGCGCTGTCCGTCTACCTGCGCGACCAGGAAACCGCGGGCCTCGACATCTGCACCGACGGCGACTGCCGCTTCGACGAGGAAGTCGGCGGCCAGAGCTGGACTTCCTATCCGCCGAAGCACATGTCGGGATTCGACAACGACTCCATGGCGCTGCCGGGCAGCGGGGGCGGCACGGCGTTTCCGCGCGGGCACATCCTCCACGACTACGTCGAGGCGAAAATCTTTCCCAGCATCGTCGGGCCGGCGGGGCGCGGCAAGCTGCAATACGTGGAATTATGGAAGGCCGCGCAGCGCCTCACGAAGAAGCCGGTCAAGTTCGGCACCATCACGCCCGAGCTGCTGGCGTTCGCCGTCGGCGACAAGCACTACAAGAGCGTCGCCGACCGGATCATGGCGCTCTCCGACGCCTTCAACGAGGAGCTGCACGCGCTCGCCGACGCCGGCTGCCCGGTGATCCAGATGGAGGAGCCGCAGATCCATCTCGTCGCGGTGCGCGAGCTCGTGGACGACGTCATCAATCCCCAGTTCATGCTCAAGGTGTTCAACAACACGGTGCGGGGGCTGCGCAAGAAGACGGAGGTGTGGTGCCACTCCTGCTGGGGCAATCCCTCGCAGCAGCGCATGTTCGCCAAGGTGCAGAGCTACGCGCCCGCGCTCGAGGTGATGAGCCAGGTGGACGCGGACGTCATCACCTTCGAGACCTGCAGCTCCGGCGGCATCGATCTCCCGGCAATCGGCAAGCACATCAAGCAGCAGAAGGTCGGCATCGGCGTCATCGACCATCACACGCTGCAGGTCGAGCGGCCCGAGGAAGTGGCCGCCCTGATCCGCCGCGCGCTGGAGCACATCCCGGCCGAGCGGCTCGTCATCTGCTCCGATTGCGGCATGGGGCGCGAGGGCATGAGCCGCCGCCACGCGCAGTACAAGATGGTGTCGCTCGTCCTCGGCACGAACATGGTGCGCAAGGACCTCGGCCTGCCCGAGGCGCAGTGCCTTGCCGCCGACCGGCGCTACTCGCTCGTCAGCTGACGAACGCGCATCATCCCCCGAGCGGCTTCAGCTCGGCAACGGCGGAGTAGTACTCCCACGCCCGGCCCGCCGCCGCAACGCTGGGGCCGGTCTGCCCCCCGGTAAGCTCGGCCTCCGCGCGCGTGAAGGCGCGGATCCGTTTCGCGTCGCCGCCCGTCGCCGCCAGCATGCGCATCTGGAGATCGGCGCTTTCCTCCAGGAAACACGCCGAAACCGTCGCGGCGCGCACATCCGCGAGCGCCGTGGTGATGCCGTGGCCGCGCATCATGACGGCGACTCCCTTGCCAAGGCGCCGGGCGACCAGATCGCCCAGTTCGCGCGAGCGGATCAAGCCGATGCGCTCGTACTCGGGAATGCCATCGGCAAAGGCTCCACCCTGGTTGTGGACGACGCGGTGCGGCTCCCCAATCTGCGTAAGCGCGATGCAGGCGAGCGGATGGGCATGCACGACGCCGTTCACGTCGGGACGCGCGGCGTAGATGCGCGCGTGGATCCAGAACTCGCTGTTCGGCGTGCCCTCGCCGGAGAGGATCTTCCCGTCGGTGTCGATGACCAGCAACTTGTTCTCGTCGGCGAGGCCCGGGCTGCGCCGGGTCGAAATGTAGAACGTATTGGTGCCGGGAATGCGCGCGCTGGCATGGCCGAAAGCGGTGGACAGCCCGAAGCGCTCGATGATGCGGTTGGCAAGCGCAACGTCATGGCGCAAGGTCTTTTCGTCGCTCACGATCTTCCCTCCCCTCGGTTTCCTGCGAATTACAGGCGCGATTCCTGGTAGTCGAGGTATTCCTCGAGATGGTGCAGCACGTCGTCGCTGATCTTGTTCTCGCGCCAGATGCGGATCAGCTCCTGCCGCTCCGCGCGGATCGCCGCGCTGCGCAGCCGCTTGGCGACGTCGGCGCCGCCGGTCAGAATGTGGCCGCCGGGCGGGGCGATCCTGATCTTCTCGGCGAATTCGGCGCGGATGCGCTCGGCCAGCTCGGGGGCGATGCCTTCCTTCTCCGCCAACTCGGTAATGGCGGCGATCGCCGCCTTGCCCAGCGCGAAGCGCGCATGCTGCTCCTCCTCGTGCTCGCTCCAGTCGGTGCCGACCCGCAGCACGCGGATCAGGGGCCCGAGCGTCAGCCCCTGGACGACGAGCGTCACCGCGATCACGACGAAGGTGAGGAAGATGATGAGATCGCGCCCGGGAAACGGCGCGCCCCCTTCGAGCGCGAGGGGCAGCGCCAGCGCGGCCGCGAGCGACACGATCCCGCGCATGCCGCACCAGCTCATGATGAAGAGCTCCTGCTCGGTCGGCGCGGGATCGCGCTCGCGCAGCCGCGCGCTCACCATGCGCGGCAGGAAGGTCGCGGGGTAGATCCACGCGAAGCGCACGGCGATCGCCACCGCGGAGACCAGCGTCGCGTAGAGCATGAGATCCTCCGCCGAGTAGCCGGAGAGCCGTCCCACGATCCCGGAGAGCTGCAGCCCGATCAGGATGAAGACCAGGCTGTTCAGCAGGAACACGAGCAGGTTCCACACCGAGCGCGCGATGATGCGCATCTCGGCCGAGACGATCTCCGGGGCATAGCGCCCGCGCACCAGTCCCGCGGCAACGACCGCCAGCACGCCCGACACGTGCAGCGACTCGGCGAGGATGTAGGTGATGTAGGGCACCGCGAGCGTCATCAGGACCTCGATGAAGACGTCGCCGAGAACCCGGTGGACCAAGATGAAGATCCGCCCCATCAGGATCCCGATGATGACGCCGCCGATCGCCACGCCGACGAATTCGAAGCTTGCCTCGCGCAGCGAAAACGCTCCGGTCATCACCGCCGCCACGGCGAACTTGTAGAGCACGAGCCCGGAGGCGTCGTTCACCAGGCTCTCGCCCTCGAGTATCGTGACCACGCGGCGCGGGACGTTCAACCGCGTCAGGATCGCCGTCGCCGCCACCGCGTCGGGGGGCGAGACGATCGCGCCGAGCACGAACGCCGCTGCCCACGGAATGTCCGGCACGATGAACTTCAGCGCCGCGCCGACCGCGAGCGTCGTGGCGATGACGAGGCCGACGGCGAGCAGGCCGATCGGGCGGATGTTCGCCCGGAAATCGCGCCACGAAGTCAGCAGCGCCGCCTGGTAGAGGATGGGTGGCAGGACCAGTACCAGGATGAACTGCGGGTCGAAGGGAAACTGCGGCAGCTCCGGCAGGAAGCCGAGCGCGGCGCCGCCGATCACCAGCGCGATGGGATAGGGAAAATTGAGGCGGCGGGCGACCCAACCGAGCGCAACCGAGAGCAGCAGCAGGAACAGGACGACTTCCAGCAGGTCCATGGCGCCTCGCTTATGTAGGCGTCATTATGACCGATGGCGGCGTGACATGGTGAGGCGTGACGGGGTGCGGCGTGACATGGTCAGGCGTGACATGATAGTGCGTGACGGGTGATGGGGTGAAAGTCCTGGTTACTGGTTTCGATCCGTTTGGCGGCGACAGCAGCAACGCCTCGCTGGAAGCGGTGCGGCGGCTCCCGGCGCGCATCGGCGCGCTCGAAATCGCGACCGCCGTGCTGCCGACGTCCTACCGCCGCTCCCTGCCCGATCTCGAAGCGGCGATCGCACGCGCCGGGCCGCAGATCGTCCTGTGCGTCGGGCAGGCGGGAGACCGCGCCGCGTTGTGCGTCGAGCGGGTGGCGATCAACATCCAGGACGCGCGCATCCCCGACAACGACGGCGCGCAGCCGACGGACGCCCCCGTCGTCGCGGGTGGGCCGGCGGCCTACCTCGCAACGCTGCCAGTGAGGGCCGCCGTCGCCGCGCTGCGCGCCGCGGAGCTCCCGGCGCAGCTCTCGATGAGCGCCGGCACCTTCGTGTGCAACCACGTCTTCTACGGCCTCATGCACCTCGCCGCGACGCGCGGGCGCGCCTTCCGCGGCGGGTTCCTGCATGTTCCCTGCCTGCCGCAGCAGGCCGCGGGCAACGCGCCAGCACTGGCGCTCGATGACATCGTCAGCGGCATCCGCATCGTGCTGGAAGCCTCCGCCGCTGCTGCAGCCGCCGACTGACTCCGAACACGACGTGGCCGGTTCGCGGAGCGAGGGCGGACTTTGTATACTGCTGACCGGTCACCCCCACCCCAGCCCTCCCCCATCAAGGGGGAGGGGGTTGTCACTTACGATGCGAGATTACTGGCTTTCCAAGCTGTTTTTCGACCTGCAGAGACCGCTGCTCGCGGACGAGTACCGCACGGTGCGCAGCAAAGTGCTGGACCGCTATCCGCTCAAGTCCGAGGTGCGCGCGGCGGTCGAGTCCGACGACGTCGCAACGCTCTCCAGGCTGGTCAACCCGTACCTGCTGAGATTCTATTTCCTGATGGCCGGCATGCCGGAGGACGAGTTCCTGCGCCGGATCCGCGGCGCCGGGGCGGCGCCCGCGACGAGGAGCGTCCATGGCTGAGTTGACGGGCGTCTACGCGGCGAGCCACGGTCCGATGATCGTGCGCAACTGGGGAAAGCTCGCGGCCGCGGAGAAGGACGGCTTGACCGCGGCATTCACTGAGCTCGGCAAGCGCATGCGGGCGGCGCAGCCGGACGTCCTCATCGTGATATCGCCGGACCACTGGGTCAATTTCTTCATCGACAATCTGCCCGCGATCTGCGTCGGCGTGGGCGAGGTCCACGACGGCCCGCCCGAGCCGTGGCTCCACGAGTTCCCCCACCGCAGCCTTGCCGGGCACCCTGCCCTCGCCGAGCACATCGTGCGGCACGCGCACGAGCACGACTTCGAGCCGTCCGTGTCGTACCGCCTCGCGCTCGACCACGGTTTCTGTATCCCGCTGTGGAAAGCCGGGCTCGACCCGCTGCCCCCGATCGTCCCGGTGATATTCAACGATCTCGAGCCGCCGTATCCATCCGTCAAGCGTTGCTTCGACTGGGGCCGGATGCTCGCGGAAGCCGTTGCGAGCTACCCCGGAAAGCTGCGCGTCGGCATCCTCGCCACCGGGGGATTGAGCCACTCGATCGGCGAGCCGGACATGGGCCGGATCGACGAGGCTTTCGACCGCGACTGCATCCACCGCTTCGAGCGCGGCGACCCGCGCGCGCTGATCGACTTCCTGAACGAGCGCCTGCCCAGCGCCGGCAACGGTGCCTCCGAGGTCCGCAACTGGGTCGCCGCCCACGGCGCCGCGCGCGGACGCGGCTTCGAGCTGATCCGCTACGACCCCATCCCCAACGTCTACGTGGGCTGCGGCTTCGCCTCTTGGAATATTAGCTGAACTCACGCCGCGCCATCCGGATCGCGTTCCAGACGCGGGCGGGGGTGTACGGCAGATCGAGGTGATCGACGCCGAGCGGGCGCAGCGCGTCGAGCACCGCGAGCGCGAGCGCCGGCAGCGCCCCGGTAGTACCCGCTTCTCCCGCACCCTTGACGCCCAGGGGATTGTTCGGGGACGGCACGGAGTGGTCGTAGAGGCGGATGTCCGGCGCGATCCCCGCGCGCGGCATGAAGTAGTCCAGGAAGCTGCCGGTGAGGAGCTGCCCGGCCGCATCGTAGATGCAGTGCTCGCCCATGACCTGCCCCATGCCCTGGATGATCCCGCCGTGGAGCTGCCCTTCGAGCAGCACGTGGTTGAGGATCCGCCCGCAATCGTCCACCGCGGTGTAGCGCAGTATCTTGGTGACGCCGGTCTCGGGGTCGATCTCGACCTCCGCGACGTGCGCGCCGCCCGGAAACGAGCGGGGCGTCGCGAGCGCCCCCATCGAATCGAGCGGGTGCGGCGATGCGCCGGCGTATTTCCTGACGAGGGTCTCGAGCTTCACCGCGACGTCGGTACCCTTGACGCGGTAGCGGCCACGCTCGAACTCGATGTCGGAGGCCGCGACCTCGAGCTCGTTCGCGGCGAGGTCCATGCCTTTGCGGATCACCTCGCGCGCCGCGAGCGCCATTGCGCCTCCGTGCGACATCATCGAGCGCGAGCCTATGGTGCCCGCACCCACGAGCGGCGGCCCGGCCGGATCACTCGCGCGCAGGGAGATCTTTTCCGCATCCAGGCCCAGCAACTCCGCGACGATCTCAGGAAACACGGTCTCGTGCCCCTGCCCCGACGGCCCGGCGAGTGCGTAGAGCAGCGCGTTCCCGGAGTCGCCAAACTTGATGAAGGCCTCCTCCTTCGGCGCCACGCTGGCCCCGGCGGGCTCGATAAACATCGCGCAGGCCATGCCGCGCAGCTTCCCGCGCCGCGCGGCTTCCGCCCGCCGCGGCTCGAACGCCTCCCACCGGGAATGCTCCAGCGCGCGCTCGAGCTGGCCCGGGGGATCGCCGCTGTCGTAGTCCACGGTCGCGGCCTTGTACGGAAATGCTTCCCGCGGAATGAGATTGCGCCGGCGCAACTCGATGCGGTCGATACCGGTCTCGCGCGCCGCCGCCTCCACCAGCCGTTCGACCAGGTAGGAGACGTTGGGGCGCGCGGCGCCGCGGTAGGCGGTGGTCGGCGTGGTGTTGGTGAGAACCAGGCGGTGCCGCCCATACACCACCGGTATCCGGTAGGCGTTGACCGCGTGCGTGACCGGCGTGATCGTGTTGATCACCGGCCCGGGCTGGGACAGGTACGCGCCCGAGTTGACGAGCCAGTCGAAGCGGATTGCGAGGAAGCCGCCGTCCCGGTCGAGAGCGAGCGCGCCGGTCATGTTCGCCGCGCGCCCGTGATAGTCGCTCACGAATGTCTCGGCGCGCGAAGACACCCACTTCACCGGCCGGCCGAGCGTTCTCGCCGCGAGCAGGCAGGCCAGGTACTCGACGTAGGCATCCGAGCGGATGCCGAAGCCGCCGCCGACGTCGTGGGCGTGGACGCGGAAACGCTCCGCCGGAATCCCGGTGATGCCTGCGAGCCCCGCCCGCGTCAGGGACATGCCCTGGGTGGGTGAATACAGGTCATAGGTATCCGTGGCCGCGTCGTATGCGGCTACGCAGGCTTTGGGCTCCATCGGATTGCCGGCGATGCGCGTGCAGTCGAGCGTGAGGCGGGTCACGTGCGCGGCGCGCGCGAATGCCTCGCTCGCCTTCGCCTCATCTCCGAACTCGAAGTCGAACGCGACGTTCCCGGGTATGTCCGCGTAGAGCTGCGGCGCGCCGCCGGCGAGCGCGGCTTCCGCCTCCACCACCGCAGGCAGGTCGCGGTACTCGACTTCGATCGCCTCGACGGCGTCCTGTGCGGTGAGCGCAGTTTCCGCGACAACCAGCGCGACTTCCTGGCCCACGAAGCGCACGCGCCCGTTCGCCAGGACGTCGCGGTGCGGCACCTTGATCGCCATGCCGCCGCGCCCCGGCCACTTGACCATGGCAGGCGCGGTCTTGAATCCGGCTTGCGTTGTGTCCCTTCCCGTGAGCACGGCAATGACGCCGGGCGCCGCGAGCGCGCGTTTCACGTCGAGTGAAACGATCTCCGCGTGAGCGCGGTCGGAACGCAGAAAACACGCGTGGAGCTGGCCGGGAAAGCTCCAGTCGGCGCTGTATCGGCCCTGCCCCGTGACGAGCCGGGCATCCTCCCGCCGCCCCTTGAATTTCCCGCTCATGCCCAAGTCGGACTCACGGTAACTCTTCCTCCACCGCCCACGAACCCGTGTTGATTACGGGTGACGAATAATGGTGACGATTAAAGGTGACGTACGAACAAATCATCCTGCTAGTGTATTTCGTCACCTGTATCTCGTCACCCGTATCTCGTCACCATTACCTCGTCACCTTCTAGCTGTAAGCAAGGCAGGCGAGCGCGGCGAGCGCGAACGCGAGCCCGGCGCACTTGCGCGAGCTGAACGGCTCCCCCAGGAACACGAGGCCGAACGCCGCGGTGACGACGAAGCCCATCTGCGAGATCGGCACCAGCACGCTCGCCTTGCCGCGCGCCAGGCTTTCGAACAGCAGCACGAGCGCCAGCAGGAACAATCCCGCGGCGGTTCCCGCGTGCGTCCACGCGGCGCGCGTCGTCCGCAGTTCCCCGTCGACCCGCCAGGCGAAGGCCGTCGCAAGGGGCAGGAAAGTGGCCGCCTGCCCGGCGATGAAGCTGGCGGGGCTGCCGCCCGTCAGCGCGCCCATCTTGTAGAAAAAGTTGGCGACGCCCATCGCCGCCATCGCAATGACGGCCTGCACGAGCGCCATTCGGCTCGTCCCGGCGGCGGCGAGCGCGCCGGATTCCGCGCCCAGGGCCGTTCCAACTTCCTTGCCCGGACTCGATTGACTCGCCTGCGACGGGCTCTCGAGCGTCCCGGACCTTGCCACAAATAGTTGGAACGGTCCCAGCAGCAGCCAGACCGCGGCCAGAGCCAGCGCGAGCCCCGCGAGCGTGTACGGGGTGAGCGGCTCGCCGAGGACCAGCACCGCGAGGAGCGCGGTGACGGTGAAGCTCAGGCGGAAGATCGGCGCGACGATGCTCACCGAGCCGCCCTTCAGGCTGCGCGCGAAGTTGTAGAGCGCGACGAACACGAACAGCCCCGCCCCCATGCCCCACGCCATCCCCCGTTCCAGCGCGAGCGTCCCGGTGGCGAGCCCGTAGAGCACGATGGCAGGCGTGAAGCACCATGCCTGCACCATCAGGAACTGGTGCGCCGCAATCCCCGCCGCGGCGCCGCGCTTGTAGACCAGGTCCACGAGACCGAGGAAAATCATCGCGGCGAGCGCGTATTCGTAGCCGGGAGTCATGCTTGCTTCGTCGTCAAACGGCGACCGTCTGCGACTGATCTTGTTACTGCTCTTGTTGAGGTATGCTCCAGTCGACGCCGAATCATGTCATGCTTCGCTCTGCCGCGCATGCATTCGCCGTGCGCCTGATGCGGGGAATCTTTCGGCATGGCGTGCCTCAGAGCGGTTGAGGCATCACCCAGGAGAAATCCATGAAGCCCGATCCGCGACACCCTGCCGGTATCCTGATGGCAGCACTGCTGGCGTTTGCATTTTTCGGCTGCGGCCGGGAGCCGCCGCCCACGCCCGTCGTCAAGGACGTGCCGATTCCGGTTGCGCCGGTTGACCAGGACGCGGGGAAAGCCGAGGCGGCCAAGCAGGCGGCGGTGGCCGCCCGCGCTGCGGCCGACAAGGCGCTCGCCGGCCGGGTCAAGGCCGCCCTCGTCGCCGAGCGCAACCTCAACGCCCACGGCATCGACGTCACCGCCAAGGATGGCGCCGTCACGCTGTTCGGGACCGCGGAAACGCGCTTGCGGCGCGACATGGCGGAAAAGATCGCGGCCCGGGTCGATGGCGTTAAATCGGTCGAGAACAAGCTTGCGATCGTCGCCGGCTCGTGACAGTGAATCGCGTGCGGGCGCCCGCATGAGCGAGCCCGCCCCCGCCGTCGAAACCACGGTCGCCGGCAGCCTGCCCAAGCCGTCGTGGCTCGCCCGGTCGCAGCAGTTGTGGGCGCCCTGGCTGCTCGCCGGCGAGCAGCTCGCGGAGGGCAAGCGCGACGCGGTGCGCGCCGCGTTGAAGATGCAGGAAGCGGCCGGCATCGACATCGTGTCCGAGGGCGAGCAGTCGCGCATGCATTTCGTGCACGGGTTCCTGCGCGGCATCGAGGGCGTCGATTTCGCCCGCATGAAGCGCATCGGCATCCGCGCCGACCGCTACGAGGCCGACTGCCCGACCGTCGCCGGCCCGGTGCGCCGGCCGCGCCCGGTCCACGCCGACGAGGTGCGTTTCGCACGCGCCAGCACCGACCGCAAGCTCAAGTTCACGCTGCCGGGGCCAATGACCATGGTGGACACGCTCGCCGACGAGCATTACCGGGACCGCGCCGCGCTCGGGCTCGCCCTCGCCCAACTGCTCAACGCGGAAGCGCTGGAGCTCGCGGCGCTCGGTGTGGACGTGATCCAGTTCGACGAGCCCGCATTCAACGTCTACATGGACGAAGTGCGGGACTGGGGCATCGCGGCGCTCGAGCGCGCGGCGGCGGGGCTCCCGTGCGCGACCGCCGTGCACATCTGCTACGGCTACGGCATCCCGGCCAACCTCGAGTGGAAGAAGACCCTGGGCGGCACGTGGCGGCAGTACGAGTCCACCTTCCCGCTGCTCGCGAGGAGCACGATCCGCCAGGTGTCCCTCGAATGCGCCAACGCGCGCGTGCCGATGGCGCTGATCGGGCTGCTCGAGGGCAAGGACGTCCTGGTGGGAGCCATCGATGTCGCGACCGACGCCGTCGAAACCCCGGAGCAAGTCGCGGCGACGCTGCGCGAGGCGCTGCGCTACGTGAAGCCGCAGCACCTCTACGGCTGCACCAACTGCGGCATGGCGCCGATGGCGCGGCCGATCGCGGAGGCGAAGCTGCGCGCGCTGGCCGCCGGCGCAGCGATTGTCCGCCACGAGCTCGCGTGACTAATCTCCTTCGCGGGTACGTCATTCCCGCGAAGGCGGGAATCTAGAACGTCAGACAAGGACTGGGTCCCCGCCGCCGCGAGGACGACCCGAACGTCAAGTCTGACCCTATTTTCCCGCTTCCTGCTGCATCGCCTTGAACGGGTCTTCCTCGAGGCGGTTCATGCTGTCGTCGACCGGCTCGACCTGGACCGCGTGCGCTTCCGCGCGCAACAGCTGCGGGAACCAGGTGGCGATGGCCGGAAACGTGATGATCAGCGTGATCGCGATGCACTGCAGGACCATGAACTCGAGCATGCCCTTGTAGATGGTCGCCAGCGACCACTCCTTCACCACCTGGCGCAGGTAATACGCCGACATCGCCACCGGCGGCGACAGGAACGCGGTCTGCAGCGTCACCGCGACCAGCGCGCCGAACCAGATCATCACGAACTCGGCCGGGATGGCGAGCGCGGCGGCAAGCGCGGGCGTCAGGGCGTCGATCACGGGGTAGAAGATCGGCAGGAACACGAGGACGATCGCCGGCCACTCGAACGGCCAGCCGAGCACGAAGATGAGCAGGATCACGACGAGGAGCATCGCCGTCGGCGGCAGCGGCAGCGCGAGCATCGTCTCGGTGAGCCAGCTCGCCGTGCCGAGGCGCGAGAACACCGCCCCGAAGATGTTCGACGTCGTCGCGAGCAGCAGTACCATGCTGGTGGTCGCGGTCGTCGCCAGCAGCGCCTGCTTAAGTCCCGCGGTGCTCAGCTTGCGGTACGCCGCGGCGAGGAGGAGCGCCCCGAACGCGCCGATCGCCGAGGCCTCGGTCGGCGTCGCCAGTCCCGCCAGGATCGATCCCAGCGCCGCCGCGATCAGGCACACCAGCGGCACCACGCCGAGCACCACCTCCTTCAGGATCGACGGGACGCTGTGTATCCGCTCCTCCCTCGGCACCGCCGGCCCGAGCTTCGGATTGAAGAACGCCCGTCCCAGCAAGTACGCGAGGTAGAGGCCCGCCAGCAGGAATCCCGGGCCGAACGCCGATGCGTAGAGATCGGCGACGGAGACGCCGAGCACCGGCCCCATCACGATCAGCATCACCGACGGCGGGATGAGTATCCCGAGCGTGCCCCCCGCCGCGATGCAGCCCGCCGCGAGCCGCCCGTCGTAGCCGGTCTTCAACATGATCGGGGAGGCCATGATCCCGAGCACGGTCACCGCAGCGCCGACGATGCCGGTCGCCATGGCGAAGATGGCCGCCGTCAGGATCACGACCGCGAACAACGAGCCCCGGATGGGCGCGAACAGCAGCCGCAGCGCCCGGAACAGGCGCTCCATCAGGCCCGCCTGCTCGGTGATGAAACCCATGAGCACGAACAACGGCACCGCCGCCAGCAGCTCTTCCTTCATCAGCCCGATGGTCTGGAAGTAGGCGAGGTCGAACACGATGTGCCCCAGGCCGAGATAGCCGAAGGCGAGCGCGAGGAACAGCAGCGTAAACGAGATCGGGAAGCCGATGAAGATCGCGAACATCATCACGACCAGCATCGCGAGGCCGATCACGGACTGGTCGCTCATATGGCGGTGTGCTCCTTGTGCTCGAGCTCTCTTCCCGTGCGCGCCGCGTAGAGGCTCTTGAGGGTCTCGGAGACGCCCTGCGCCATCAGCAACAGGCAAGTGAGCGGCACCACCAGCTTGAACGGCCACAGCAGTGGCCGCCAGGGCGTCTGCTCGGAGGTCTCCCCGATCTCGAAGGCGTACCACCACTCGCCGCCGCCTACGGCGAGGAACAGTGCGAGCGACGGGAAAAAAAACACCAGATAGGCGATGGAGTCGATCACGCCGCGGGTGCGGATCGACCACTTCTCGAAGAAGAAATCGGTGCGGACATGGGCGCCTTTAAGCAGCGCGTAGGCCGCCCCGAGCATGAAGATCGCGGCGTAGAGCATGTAGGTCAGGTCGAACGACCAGATGGTGGGCGCGCTGAACGCGTAGCGCGCGACCACTTCGTAGGCGACGACCAGCACCAGCGGAACGTTGAGCCACGCCACCAGCGTGCCGGTGAAAACCGTGAACCGGTCGATCGCGCGGACGATGCGGACGTGCAGGGGAGCCATGATCACCAAGGATGAAGGCAGAAGATGACCCCCCGCAGCGCGGGAAGATCATTTCACCGGGTCTGCCTTCTGCCTTCTGACTTACTTCTTCGCCGCGCCCTTCGCTGCGGGCTGCGTCTCGGGCCAGTAGTAGTTGGCCGCGAAGGAATACGGCGGGAACATGAAGCGCTTCGCCGGCACCACCTTCGCGGCGTAGGCGCGCTGCGATTCGAGCACCTTCTTGAAGAACGGGTTCTTCGCCGATTCCTCAGCCGCGATCTCGTCCCACGCCTTGAGAAACGCAATCAGGATATCGGGCGGCGTGCGCAGGATCTGCGTGCCGTACTTCGTGCGCATCTCCTCGATGGCGTCGGCGTTCTGCTTCTGCCACTTTGCCCACCAGCGCAGGAAGGTCTCGGATACTGCGGAACGGATCGCCTCCTGCTGCTGCGGCGTGAGGCCCTTCCACACGTCGGCATTGATGATCAGCTCGCCGGTGATGGTCGGCTCGTGCATGCCGGGCGTGTAATGGTACTTCCAGACCTGCGGGAGCCCCAGGCGCAGGTCCTCGACGCCGCCCACCCACTCGGCGCAGTCGATCACGCCGCGCTGGGCGGAGGGCACGATCTCGCCCCCCGGCATGTTCACCGTCTGCATGCCCATGCGCTGGAAGATCTCCGCGACGATGCCGGTCTGGCGGCATTTCATGCCCTTGAAGTCCGCGAGGTTCCTGATCGGGCGCTTGAACCAGCCGAAGGCCTGCGGGCCGGAAGGCAGGATGGGAAACGCGACGACGTTGAGCTTCAACTCCTTCTGGTAGAAATCCCACCACAGGTCGAGCCCGCCGCCCTCGTAGAGCCAGCCAATGAAGTCCACGTGGTCCATGCCAAAGGGTCCGGCGGGCGTGGCGGCAAAGAGCGTCGCGGCCTTGTTCTTGCCGACCCAGTAGTAGGACACCGAGTGCGCGCCGTCGATCACCTTCTTCGAAGTCGCATCGAGCACTTCGAACGCCGGCACCACCTGCCCGGCGGCGAGCGCGTCGATCTTGAGGCTCCCGCCCGTAAGCTTGTCCACCCGCTCGGCGAAGAAGCGGAAGTTGTCCTGCAGCGTCAGGCTGGCGGGCCACGATGACTGCATCTTGAGCGTCTTCGGCCCGGCCGCCGGCGCCGCGGGCACCACCGCTGTCGCGGCGGGCTTGGACGGCGGCTCCCTGCCGCAGCCGGAAAGGGCGAACGCGAGCACCGTCAACGCGACGGCAGTCGTCATGGCAGGACGCATGGGTTTTCTCCTCCCGGTTTCGGGAACGACGGGAAAGGCGAAACGATGTTAGGAGCCCCGCCCGGAGCTGTCAATGAACCGCGCCTTCGCACAAGCCCGCGCCGCTGCGGTAGCATCGCACGTCAGGCGCATTACGCAACGAAGGAGACTGAACGATGGCCTCTCACAACAAAACCGCGCTCGTGACCGGCGCGGGCACCGGCGTCGGACGGGCGGTGGCGCTCGCGCTGCTCAAGGACGGCTACCGCGTCGCGCTCGCGGGACGGCGCCAGGAAATGCTGGAGCAGACCGCATCCCAGGCCGGGCCGGCGGGGAAAAACGCGCTCGTCGTTCCCACCGACGTCGGCAAGCCGGGCGAGGTCCAGGCGCTGTTCGCGAATATCCGGGAGACATTCGGGCGTCTCGACGTGCTGTTCAACAACGCCGGCGGCAACGCGCCCGGCGTGCCGTTCGAGGACCTGCCGTTCGAGAAATGGCAGTCGGTGGTGGACGTCAACCTGACCGGCATGTTCCTGTGCGCGCAGGCGGCGTTCCGCATGATGAAGGACCAGGTCCCGCGCGGCGGGCGCATCATCAACAACGGCTCGATCTCGGCGCACACGCCGCGCCCCGGCTCGGCGCCCTACACCGCGACCAAGCACGGGGTGACCGGGCTCACCAAGACGATTTCGCTCGACGGGCGCCCCTACGACATCGCCTGCGGCCAGGTGGACATCGGCAATGCGGTGAGCCCCATGACGGAGCGCATGGCGCAGGGCGTCAGGCAGGCGAACGGCACCAATGCGCCCGAGCCGCGCATGGACCCGGCGCACGTCGGCGACGCGGTGGTGTTCATGGCGAGCCTTCCGCTCGACGTGAACGTGCTGACGATGACCATCATGGCAACCAAGATGCCCTTCGTCGGGCGCGGCTGACGCCGCGCGGAGGCGAAGCGACGCCGCGAGGGGTGGCGGCTGATGGGCGAGAAAAACCGCGTCAAATCACGATCCGCGGATCACGGCTCACGCTCATGTATTCGGTAAAGGAAATCTTCTACACTCTGCAGGGCGAGGGCGCCAATGCCGGCACGCCGGCGGTGTTCCTGCGCTTCGCCGGATGCAACCTGTGGTCGGGCCGCGAACGGGATCGGGCAGGGGCAGTCTGCCGCTTCTGCGATACCGACTTCGTCGGCACCGATGGAGCGGGCGGCGGCAAGTTTCGCCACGCCGCCGCGCTTGCGCGGGCGCTCGATGCAAGATGGCCGGGCGGCGTGACGGCGTCGCGCTTCGCCGTCTGCACCGGCGGCGAGCCGCTGCTCCAGCTCGATGACCCGCTGGTCAAGGCGCTTCACGCCCGGGGTTTCCGCGTCGCGATCGAGACCAACGGGACGCTGCCCGTGCCGCGCGGCGTCGACTGGATCTGCGTCAGCCCGAAGGCGGACGCACCGCTGGTTCTCACGCACGGCGACGAGCTGAAGCTCGTCTATCCGCAGCGCGGAACCGAGCCGGAACGTTACACGAGGCTCGAATTCGATCATTTCTTCCTGCAGCCTATGGACGGGCCGCGCCGCGCCGAAAACACGAAGCTCGCCGCGGAATATTGCCTGCGGCACCCGGGCTGGCGGCTTTCGCTCCAGATCCACAAGCTGATCGGGATTCCCTGATGAAACGCAAGGGACGACAGATCGCCAGCGCGGTTCCACTCATGGAGATACGCTACGAGTTCGGCTTCGACGCGGCGCACCGCTTTCCGTCCATGCCGCGGGCCCACAAATACCATGGCGTGCACGGCCATTCGTTTCGCGCGGTGGTCGCGCTGCGCGGCAGGCCGCGTCCGCCGCAGGGCTTTGTCGCCGATTTTGCGCGTCTGCAGAAGGCGTGCCTCGGCTTGCGCGACGAGCTCGACCACGCGCTGTTGAACCGCATCGCAGGCCTGAGGAATCCGAGCCTGGAGAACATTAGCCTGTGGATCTGGAAAAGGCTCGCGCCCAAGTTCCGCGGTCTTGCGCGCGTGACCGTGCGGCGCGATTCGCTAGGACAGTCCTGCGTCTATCATGGCCCGCAGGAGGAAAGGGTTTGAGCCGGGCAGCCCGCTACTCGAGGCCGGTGTAGTCGAAAGGCATCGGCTCGATTCGCCCCGCCTCGATCTCCCGGATCCGCGCGGCGGACACCGGAACACCGAACTGCTCGTTGCGCATGTGGATGCGCTGCATCAGGATTTTCCGGCACATCGCGCCGATCTCGTCCCAGTCCGCGCGCGCGAGCTTCTCGCGCGCGAGCCCGATGATGCCGTCGCGCATGTGGCCGATTTCGTCGGTATAGACTTTGCCGCAGGCGGCGGCGATGCGGTCGTTGAGCGCCCCCGTGCCCTTCAACCGCATGCCGGCGGCGTAGAGGGTGCAATAGCCGCCCTCGGTGAAGCGCACGGCGAAGTAGCCGAGCCGGCCGCGCTTGGCGCGATAGGCGTAGCGCAGCCGCGCGAGCTCGTCATCGGCCGGCCAGCTCTTCACCTGCCGCGGGTCGAGCGTCCCGCCCGAGAGATGGTCGTGGATATCCGCGAACAGGCAGTAGTGGTGAAACTCCGCGCGCAGGCCGTCGATCACTTCCAGCACCTCGTGCCGGTCCACTCCGCGATCGATCTTCGGAAAGACCTTGCGCAGGTAATCGACCGGCCCGAGGAAGAGGCCCTTCTTCCGGTCGCCGACGCCCGAGCCCCACAGCTCCTTGTGGCACTGGCGGGCAAGCCAGGCGAGATCGCTTTCCTTCGTGCGGCGCGGGCTCCGGAAGTAGGTCCACGCGACCTCCGCCTCTCCCGCCCAGTACGGGGCGGAGAGATCCACCAGCCGCCTGAGGTTCTCGTTGATGGCCACGACCACCCTCCTCCGTGGAACCCGCTTCCGGCTATCGAAACGACGCTACCAAGGCATGATCACCGGCGACTCGCGGCCGGGAGCCGGCCGTCACTCGTCACTGCACTTTCATGCCGATGCTCTTGATCAGCGGAGCCAGCTCGGCGTATTCGTCGCGCAGGCGTTTTTCGAAGCTTGCGGGCGGACCGCCCCCCGGTTCCGCGCCCTGCTTCACGAATCTCTGGCGTGTGGCCGGGTCGTTCAGCGCGCTCACGGTGTCGGCGTTGATCCGGGTGACCAGCCGTTTCGGCAGCCCCCGCGGCCCGATGATGCCAAACCACGACTCCGATCGGTATTGCGGGAAGCCCGCTTCGGCGCTCGTCGGCACATCTGGCAGAGCCGGGGCCCGCTTGGGAGTGCCGACCGCCAGCGCCCGCAGCGTTCCGGACGTGACCATCCCCACGATCGCCGGCAGGGGAAACACGTAAAACTGGATCGTCCCGGAGATCAGGGCGCTGCGGCTGTCCGCGCCGATGCGAAACGGCACGTGCACCACGTCGATCCCGGCCTTCGACGCGAGCAGCGCACCCGCGAGATGCGAGGAGCTGCCGACCCCGGCCGAGCCGTAATTCAACGCTCCGGGCCTGGCCTTCGCGAGCGCGATGAGATCCGGTATCGTTTTCGCCGCGACACCCCTGCCGAGCACGATCACGTTGGGGTTCGAGCCGACGAAGACGACTGCCGTGAAGTCATTCAGCGGGTCGTACGGTTTCTTCTCCCGCAGCAGCGCGTTCGACAGGTGCGGTTGCCCGATCATGGCCAGCGTGTAGCCGTCGGGCGTCGCCTGGCGCGTCAGCTCGCTGCCGATCAGCCCGCCCGCCCCCGGCCGGTTGTCGACGACGATCGACTGGCCCCACATTTCGCTCAACCGCTCGCCGACGATGCGCCCGAGCGCGTTGCTCGCCGAGGTCGCCGTGAACGGCACGACCATCCGTATCGGCTTCGTCGGCCAGGCCTGCCCTGAGCGCGTCGAAGGGTCCTGCCCGGTCGCCGCGTCCGCCATGCCCGCGAGCGCGACGGCGAGCGAGATGGCGGCAATGCTGCGCGATGCTTTCATGGCGGCCTCCCCCTGACGTATATTACTTTATAGTCCCGGGAAAATGGGCTCAAGCCCACGCGCCGCCATGACGACCAGCAAGCACGAACTCGCCGGTCCCGCCCCGGCTTCGGACCCTGTCGCTCCGCTCGTCTCCATCCGGGCGGCGCGACCGTCGCGGCCGCCGCGCATCCTGCGCCGGATGCTGGCGCTCGACGATTTCGAGGACGCCGCGCGCCGCGCCATCCCGCGCCCGATCTACGGCTATATCACGGGCGGCGCGGAAACGAACGCCTCGCGGCGCGCGAACCGGGAGGTGTGGGACGAGCTTGCCTTTGTCCCCCGGATGCTGGTCGACACGTCCGCGCGTACGCAAAAGACGACGCTGTTCGGCCGCACCTACGACGCGCCCTTCGGGATCGCGCCGATGGGCGGCACCGCGATGGCTGCTTACCAAGGCGACCTCGTGCTCGCGCGCGGCGCGGCGGCGGCCAACGTGCCGATGATACTTTCCGGCGCCGCGCTGACGCCTCTCGAGCGGGTGCGGGAGGAAGGGCCGACCGCGTGGTTCCAGGCCTACCTGCCCGGCGAGGACGGCATCATCACCGAGCTCGTTGAGCGCGTGGCGCGCGCGCAATACGACACGCTCGTCCTCACGGTCGACGTCCAGGTGGCGGCCAATCGCGAGAACAACGTGCGCAGCGGCTTCGACACGCCGCTGCGACCTACCCTGCGCCTCGCCTGGGAGAGCACCATCCGGCCGCACTGGCTCTTCGGGATGCTGTTCCGCACGCTCCTGCTGCACGGCATGCCCTATTTCGAGAACATGGGCCCGCGCGTTCCGCTCATTTCGCGGGCCGGGGAGCGCGGGCGCGGCCGGCGCGACAAGCTCTCCTGGAAGCACCTCGAGCTGATGCGTCGGCTGTGGAAGGGGCGGCTCGTGGTGAAGGGGATACTCGACCGGAACGACGCCCGGCTTGCCCGCGAGTGCGGCGCCGACGGCGTCATCGTGTCGAACCACGGCGGGCGGCAGCTGGACGGGGCCCTCGCGCCGCTGCGCGCGCTGCCCGGGGTCGCCGCCGAGGCCCGAGGGATGACCGTCATGATGGACAGCGGCGTGCGCCGCGGCACCGACGTGCTCAAGGCACTCGCGCTCGGCGCGCAGTTCGTCTTCATCGGCCGGCCATTCATCTGCGCGGCTGCGATCGCCGGCGTGCCCGGCGTGCTGCACGTGATCAAGCTCCTGCGCGAGGAGATCGACCGCGACATGGCGTTGATCGGCATCACCTCGCTCGCCGAAATGCGGCGGGAGCTGTTGAAACCCGCGCGGGGCGCACTTCCTGAACTTGTGAATAGCGGTCAACGATGAGCCCCAAGGCTCTGGACATCGTGTGCAGCCCGCGGGAGCATGCGCCGCTCCAGATCACCTGCGAGGCATCCGTCAACGGCGAGCCCGTCGAGTTCCTCTTCAACGGCGAGCGCGGGCTCAGATTCCCCATCCGCGGAGGCCTGCCCGTTTTCGTCGAACCGCAACAGATAACCGGCATCAACAACCGGTTTCGCGGGATCTACGACCGTTGGGCCCCCTATTACGACCTGCTGAGCAGGGTCGGGCTGTACATCCTGGGGATCTCCGAGATCGAGCTGCGCAAGGCATTCATCGCGAGCCTCGAGATCAGGTCCGGCGACCGCGTGCTCTCGACCTCGGTCGGCACCGGCTCCGACCTGCCCTTCCTACCGCGCGACTGCGACTTCTACGGTCTCGACCTTTCGCCGGAAATGCTCGCCGTGTGCGAAAGGAAGATGCGCAGGCTGGGCGCGGCCGCGGAGCTCTTCCTGGGCCTGGCCGAGCACCTGCCATTCAGGGACGGCATGTTCGACGTCGTGTACCAGATGGGGGGCATCAACTTCTTCAGCGACCAGGCACGCGCCATTCGCGAGATGGTCCGCGTGGCGAAGAAGGGCTCGAAGATCGTGATCATGGACGAAACCGAGAAAGTGGCGCGCCTGCTGGAGCGCATTCCCGGCATCAGTGCCTGGTTCCGGCACCAGCAACGGCCGATCGTGCCCCCGACGGCACTGATCCCGGCCGGAATGGAGCAGGTGGAGTACCGCGAACTGTACGAGGGGAAGGCCTGGCACCTGAGCTTCCGGACGCCGCGCTGACGGACTGCGCGCGGCCGCGCGCATCGATTTCCACGCGCGACATCGGGCACGAGTTCAGGTTTTCGCGCGGCGCCGCTCGCTCTCGCGGATCATCCCGGTCAGGTCCGCGGCCGGGCGGATCTCGAAGGGGCCCGCGCGCACGCCGGGGTGCTTCGACATCAATTGTATGGCGTGATTGAGATCGTTCGCCTCGAGGATCAGGATGCCGCCGATCTGCTCCTTAGTCTCGGCGTACGGGCCGTCGGTGACCGCGACCTTGCCGTTACGGAAGCGCAGAGTCACCGCGCTGTTGGAGGGCTGGAGTCCTTCTCCGCCGGCGAAATGGCCGTTCTTCCTGAGCACGTCGTCGTAGCCAAAGCACGCGTCAACGAGCGCGTTGCGCTCGCTTTCGGGCATGTTCTCGAATTTGCCCGGTTCAATGTATCCGAGGCATACGTATTTCATCGCGTCTCCTCTAGGTTTCGAGCGCGCGCACCTCGACCGCGCCGCCGAAAGGCAGCGTCGGAAAGCGCTTCGCGATGGAGATCGCCTCGTCCAGGTCCCTGCACTCGACCAGGTGATAGCCGCCGAGCTGCTCCTTGGTTTCGGCGAAGGGCCCGTCGCTGACGATCGGCTTGCCGTTCCTGCTGCGAACGGTGGTGGCGGTTGCAGTAGGCTGCAGCTTGCCGCTGGCCAAGTGCTGCCCGCTCTGGTCGAGGCTCTGCAGCAGCGCGCCGTAGTCCCGCATGATCGCGTTGCGCTGCGATTCCGGAATCGCATTCCATCGCTTCTCATCGAAGCAACACAGCATCAAGTAACGCATCGTGGCTCTCCTTTCAAACGTTAGGCGTCTACGCGCACCTTGAACCCGCCGTAGATCATGCGTTTCGCGTCGAAAGGCATGTCCTTCACGTCACCCATGCCGGTGATGCGCGGGTCCTTCATCACCCTGGCGTTGACGCGGTCGCGGTGCGCGCGCGACTTGAAGACGATGTAGGAAAAGAACACCGTCTCGCCCTTCTTGAGCTTGACGCTCCGCGGGAACGACGTCCATTTCCCGACCTTGACGTCGTCGGCCACGCACTCGCGAAACTCGACGGCGCCGTGATCCCGCCAGACTTTCCCCGCGTTCTGCGCCATGCGCCGGTACGCCGCCAGCTTCCTCTTCGGGACCGGTACCACGAATCCATCTACATATCGGGACATGTGAACCTCCATGGGTTGACTGGAGAAAAACGGTGTCGCGTGTACTTCGGGAAGATCAAGACGATGCCGGGGCCGACGCGTAATCGGGACACGCTACGCCGGGTGGAGCCCGATTGCGCGCAGCGTGCGCTCGTCCTCCGCGATCGGGCGCACCTCGACGCAGCCGATCCACGCGCCGGGGATCCTCCTGGCCACCCGTATCGCCTCGTCGAGGTCGCGCGCTTCGATGACGTAGTAGCCTCCGAGCTGTTCCTTGGTCTCCACCCAGGGCCCGTCGGTGGTCGAGACTTTTCCGTTGCGCACCCGGATAGTGGTCGCGGCGGCCGGCGGCAGCAACCGGTTGCAGGCGACGAAATGGCCGCTCTTCCGGATCGCTTCCGTGAACTCGGCATAATCCCGGTAGTGCTGCTCCGCTTGGGCTTCGCTCATCTGCTCCATCACCTTCTCGGCGCAGATCAGGCATAAGTACTTCATTGCGTTCTCCCGTCCGGTCAGCCGCCCATTTTCCGCATCGCCTGCTGCATTTCGTCCGGGCTCACGTCGCGGATGTGGGTGGCGACCGACCAGTGATGGCCGAACGGGTCTTCGAGCTTGCAATAGCGGTCGCCCCAGAACATGTCGTCGAGGGGCATCGTGATCTTCGCGCCCGCGCCGACCGCGCGCTTGACGACGGCGTCCACGTCCTCGACGTAGAGGTGGATGGTGACCGGCGAGCCCTTGAGCGACTTCGGCCCGAGCGCGCCCCACTCGGGCATCTCATCGACCAGCATCACGGCCGAGCCTTCGATACGGATCAGTGCATGCATGATCCTTCCCTGCGGGCCCGGCAATCGTCCCTCTTCCACGGCGTTGAACGCCTTCTTGTAAAACTCGATGGCAGCGGCCGCGCCGGCACAAACCAGGTGCGGCGTCACGGTGTGCATCCCGTCCGGGACAGGCTTCACTTTCGGCATGATGGGCTCTCCGTACGGTTACTTCTTCGATCCGATGCCAATCTCGCGAAAGCGCTCGACCGCCTCCGATTTCATGCCGAGCGCGGGCTCGAAGTCCTCCAACTCGAACAGCTGCCGGACCTCGATCTCGCCGTCCTTGCCGCCGATCGCCGGATTGGGGAAGCGCTTGGTCCACTCGAGCGCCTCTTCTCGCGATTTCGCCTCGATGAGCGTGTAACCGGCGACGAGTTCCTTGGTCTCGGTGAACGGCCCGTCCACCACGGTGCGCTTTCCCTTCGAGTACTTGATGCGCCAGCCTTTCGCGCTCGGCTGGAGTCCCGAGCCATCGAGCAGCATGCCGGCCTTATGCAGCTCCTCGTGATAGGTCGCCATGTCCGCGACCAGCTTCTCTTCCGCCATCACGCCTGCTTCTGAGTCCTGGGTGGCCTTCACTATGATCATGAATCGCATGTGCAACTCCTTGTATTCAAGCTAGAAGATGGTTCCGGGCTGCCGGAGGATTCGACGCCACATGCCCCCTAGTCGTTTGGCGGGGCGCCAAATCGACATCCAACCCGGTGACGAGATACTGGTGACGAAATCCCCCTAACATTTTCATGTCTCCCCCCTTTGACAAAGGGGGGAATGGGGGATTGGGTGCGTCACGGTTTTCCGGCCAGCTCGGCGAGCCGCCGCTCGAGAAAGCGCCGCTCGGGCTCCTGGCGCGTGAGGGCGAGCGCGCGCTCGTAGGAAGCCCGGGCCTCGGCGGTCCTGCCCAGCCGCCGGCACAGGTCCGCCCGCGCCGCGTGCGCGAGGCGGTAGTCCGCGAGCTCGCCCCGCGCCAGGATGGCGTCGATCAGCTCGAGCCCGGTTTCGGGACCATCGCACATCGCTACCGCCACGGCGCGGTTGAGCTCGACCACGGGCGAGGGCTCCACCCGCGCCAGCACGTCGTAGAGTCCCACGATCTGGGACCAGGCGGTCGCCGCTGCAGTGGGCGCCCTGGCGTGCACGGCGGAGATCGCGGCCTGAAGCGTGTAGGGGCCGATGCGGCGCGATGCGAGGGCCTGCTCGACCAGCGCCGCGCCCTCGGCGATCATCGCCCGGTCCCAGTGCGAGCGGTCCTGGTCCTCCAGCAGCACGAGGTCGCCTGCGGGCGATGCGCGCGCGGCACGGCGCGACTCGTGCAGCAGCATCAGCGCGAGCAGCCCCACCGCTTCCGGCTCCGGCAGCAGCTCGACGAGCAGCCGCGCGAGCCGTATCGCTTCGCCCGACAGGTCGTGGCGCGTGAGCGTGGCGCCCGCCGACGCGGCATAGCCCTCGTTGAACACCAGGTAGATCACGCGCAGCACGCTGTCCAGCCGCTCCGGCTGCTCCGCCGGCGACGGCACCTGGTAGGGAATCTTTGCGTCGCGGATTTTGCTCTTGGCGCGCACGATGCGCTGTGCCAGGGTCGGCGCGGCGGCGAGGAAAGCGTGCGCGATCTCCTCGGTCGTGAGCCCGCACACCTCGCGCAGCGTGAGGGCCACCTGGGCGTCGGGCTGCAGCGCCGGGTGGCAACAGGTGAAGATCAGCCGCAGCCGGTCGTCCTCAATCTCATCGGCGGCCCAGGACGCGGGATCGTCGGCCCCGGCGATCTGTTCGGCTTCCTCGTCGAGCGGATCGAAGCGCGCGTTGCGGCGGATCCCGTCGATGGCCTTGAAGCGGCCGGCCGATACCAGCCACGCCCGCGGATGGGCGGGAACGCCTTCACGCGGCCACTGTTCCAGGGCTGCCCGAAACGCCTCGTGCAGCGCTTCTTCCGCGAGATCGAGATCGCCCAGCAGGCGGACCAGCGTGGCGAAGACGCGGCGCGACTCCGACCGGTAGATGGCCTCCACCGCCTCACGCACCCGTTCAGCGGAGTCCTCGCTCATCGTATCGTCGGTGGTGGCCAACCGCCCCGGAAAGTGGAATAGTCGCACGTAACGCTTGGCAAACGAAAGGAACGTCATGGACGCCGCCGTACCTTCCACCGCCCTGCTCGCGCATCGCGTGAAGCGGCTCGGGCATCTCGATCTTCCGGGCAGCGGCCAGGTCGTCGTGCAGGGTCGCCACGCGTTTCTCGGGCACATGGAAGCCCCGCATGGAACCACGATCGTCGACGTGTCGGACCCGAAGCGCCCCCGCGTCGTCGCGGGCATCTCGCTCGATCTTCCGGACGAGCACAGCCACAAGGTGCGCGTCGTCGGCCAGATCATGTACACCAATCTCGAGCAGCCGGGCCGGCGGTTCGCCGCCAAGGCCGCCCGCCTCGCGGCAACGCGCGCGGACCTGCAAAAAACTCTCGGGCGCGCGCCGGCCCCGGCCGAGGTCGCAGCCAAGCTCGATGTCAAGGAATCGGATCTCCCCCGGCTCGAGGAGCGGAGCCGTACCGGCTTTCCGCGCGCCGGGTTCCGGGTCTGGGACCTATCGAACATCGCGAAGCCGCGCCTGATCACCCACGTCAAGACCGGCGGCGTGGGCGTGCACCGCTTCGACGTCGACGAGCGCTACGCCTACATCTCCACCGGGATGGAAGGCTACGGCGGCAATATCCTGGTCAACTACGACGTGACGGAGCCCGCGCGGCCCCGGGAAGTCTCGCGCTGGTGGCTGCCGGGCCAGCACGTCGCGGGCGGCGAGACGCCGGAAGGTCCCGCCGAGGTCTGGCACCTGCATCACGCGATGCGCTGCGGCAACGAGCTCTGGGCGGGCTGCTTCAACGCGGGGCTGCGCGTCATCGACATCTCCGACATCACGCGACCGCGCACGGCCGGCGCCTACAACACCCATCCCCCGATCGGGGATCCCACGCACACCGTCCTGCGCGTGCCGCACAAGATCGCCGGGCGCGACATCGCGATCGTGATGGACGAGGCGCACGGCCGCCATCACGGCCAGATTCCAGCCGGCATGTGGTTGTTCGACGTGGGCGATCCCGCCCGCATCCAGCCGCTCGGACACTTCCAGGTGAGCGAGCTCGACACGCCGTGGGCGCGCAAAGGCGGCCGCTTCGGCGCGCACCAGTTTCAGGAGCACGTCGAGGGCAGCCTCGTCTATTGCGCGTGGTTTTCCGGGGGGCTGCGGGTCGTCGACATCCGCGACCCTCTATCGCCGCAGGAAGTCGCCTGGTTCATCCCGGAGCCGTGCGGCGGCTATGCCACGCCGCAGACCAACGACGTGGAAGTCGACGCGCGCGGCCTCGCCTACATCGTCGACCGCAATTGCGGCTTCGACATCCTCGAGATCGAGCGCTGAGCTTGGCCGACCTTGGCGGGCCACATCGCCGGCCGCAAAAAAAAGGAAATGAATGATGACTGCCGCAAACAACTTGCCGGACGTCCTGGAAACCTCCGAAGCCGAGCGGCTCGCGACCGGCTTCCTTTTCACCGAAGGCCCGCTCTGGCACCCGGACGGCCACTGGTACTTCGTGGACCTCCGCCGCAACAATCTGCACCGGATCCGCCCCGGGCAGGCGCCGGAGCTCGTCCGCAAGACCGAAGGCGGCAATGGCACGACGTTCGACCTGAAGGGCAACCTGATCGTATGCGAGGGCGACGGGCGCCGCGTCACGCGCATGGATGCCGCGGGCAAGGTCGAGACCGTGGCCGACCGCTACCAGGGCGGGCGCTTCAACCGCCCCAACGACGTGATCTGCCGCTCCGACGGCAGCCTCTATTTCACCGACCCGGACAAGCGCGTGCCCTACGCCCAGCGCGAGAATCCGGGCCCCGCCGGCATCGACAATCTCTGGGACGGCGCGCGCGTCTATCGCGTCGCGCCCGACCGCGCGCTCAGCGTGCTCGCGCACTGCGAGTACCCGAACGGCCTCGCGCTCTCGCCGGATGAGCGGACGCTGTACGTCGCAAACACCCGCTCCTCGAAATACATCCACGCGATCGAGCTCGACGCGGCCGGAAACATGGCGCGGCGGCGCATCTTCGCCGACATGAACGAGGGCACGGAGCCCGGGGCACCCGATGGTTTGAAGGTGGACAGCCTCGGCCGCGTCTACTGCACCGGGCCCGGCGGCATCTGGGTGTTCTCCCCGGAGGGACGGCGCATCGGCACGATCCGGTTTCCCGAGCAGGCGGTGAACATGGCGTTCGGCGGCCCGGACCTGCGCACGCTCTTCTGCTGCGCGTATACCTCGGTCTATGCCCTGCGGGTCAAGTCGCCCGGGCAGCCGCATCCGTGGCATCGGCTGCGCGCTCGATAGCCGAATCCGGGTCAGTTGTTCCCGCCCCCGGAAGCGCCGCGCCGGCCCGAGCCCTGGCCGGCTCGGGCGCCATTAGCCCGCCGTCAGCGGTGCCAGCGTGATCTCGACCCGCCGGTTGGCGGCGCGGCCCTGGTCCGTCGCGTTGCTCGCGATCGGATGATCCTCGCCGCCCCCGGCCGTCATGATGCGCGCCTGCCCGACGCCCCTGCTCACGAGGTAGTTGGCGACCGAAGACGCCCGCCGCTGGGAGAGCTGCCGGTTGTATTCCGCCGTGCCGGTGCTGTCGGTGTGGCCGGCGACCTCGATGATGGTCTTGTCGTATTTCTTCGCCACCTGCGCGACGCCGTCGAGCACCTTGTAGAACTGCGCGTTGAGGTCGGCACTGTCGGTGCGGAACGTGACGTTGCCGGGCATGTTGAGGACGACGTCGTCGCCCTTGCGCGTGACGGTCACGCCGCTGTCGCGCATCACCCGCCGCAGCTCGTCTTCCTGCTTGTCCATGTAGGCGCCGACCGTGCCGCCGGCGAGCGCGCCGACGCCGGCGCCGATGAGGGCGCGCTGCCGGCGCTGCTTGGCGTCGCGGCCGGAGATCATCCCCACCGCCGCGCCCGCGCCCGCGCCGATGAGCGCGCCGTAGGTGGCGCTCGTCGTCTTGGTCTCACCCGTGTAGGGGTCGGTGGTCTGGCAGCCGGCGGCCAGACCGGCGGCAAGCGTCAATGCAATGGTAGCTCTCACCGAAGGATTCTGCATGAACATGGCTGGTCTCCTGGGGATCCCGGACGTCCATTATAAGTACAGGAGCGCACACGAATCAGGCCCTTTGCCTCAGTTGGCGGCCGCGGGATTTGATCCAGGACAAACCGGGCTAGCCCGTACGCCCCTATAGTGGCCCGAATCACGTGTTGGCCAAGGAGCCGCCATGAAATACGAAGACCCCGCCTGCGCATACTGTCCTCCGACGGTCAGGGCCTGCCGCCAGGGTGAAGAGGCGGAGCGCGGCCCCGGATTCTGTCCCACCCGCGTCGACCCCGGGACACAGGCCCACGCCCTCGCGCGCTACGACGACCCGGAGATCCGCAAAATTTCCCGGGAATCCGCGTTGGTGGAATCAGAGGGCTACTGCAAGTGGACGCGGGTCGAGGAAATCGTGCAGTTCGCCAAGCGCATGGGCTACCGCAGGATCGGCATCGCCAACTGCATCAGCTTCGTCGACCATGCCTATGTGCTGAGCGGCATCCTCGAAAGCCACGGCTTCGAGGTGGTGTCGGCCGCCTGCAAGACCGGCAGCATTCCAAAAGAGGACCTGGGCATCGCCGATAGCGACAAGGTCCGGCCGGGGCAATTCGAAGCGCTGTGCAACCCGGTGTGCCAGGCTGAGCTTTTGAACGAGCACGGCTGCGAATTCAACATCGTGCTGGGCTTGTGCATCGGCCACGACAGCCTGTTCTTCCGGCATGCCAAGGGGCTGACGACCGTGCTGGTCGCGAAGGACCGGGTCCTCGGCCACAACCCGGTGGCGGCGCTGCAGCTCGCGGACACTTATTACAGCCGCGTGTGGGGGCCGCTCAAGCCGGGCGAGCCGCGGAAACTGCCGGTCGCCGGGCGCCGCAGCGCCA
>DASWHI010000283.1:0-12206 GCA_036398235.1 Burkholderiales bacterium | reverse complement strand
GCGACCGAGATCACCGGGCCCTCGGCGCTGAAGCTGTGGGTGTCCTCGGCGACCGCCGATGCCGACATCTTCGCCGTGCTGCGCGTGTTCGATCCGAAGGGAGTAGAGGTGGTGTTTCAGGGCGCGCTCGATCCCCACACGCCGATCGGGCAGGGGTGGCTGCGTGCTTCGCACCGCAGGCTCGACACGAAGCTTTCGCGGCCGTACCGGCCCTACCACACGCATGACCGGAAACAGCCGCTCGAGCCCGAAAGGATCTACGAGCTCGACGTCGAGATCTGGCCGACCTGCATCGTGGTGCCGAAGGGGTATCGCGTCGCGCTCACGATCCGCGGGAAGGACTACGAGTGGGAGGGCGAGGCGACGACGCTCTCCAACATGAAGAACCCGATGCGCGGCTGCGGCCCGTTCGTGCACGACGACGAGACCGACCGGCCGCTGGACGTTTTCGGCGGCAAAGTCACGCTCCACATGGGGCCAAAGCGCCCGGCGCACGTGCTCCTGCCGGTAATCCCGCCGAAGTAACGGGATACCAAGTCATCCGTCCGCCCTCATCCTTGAAGCGGGGCTCGGCTCCGCGTCAGTTCGTACGCCCGGTCGACGACCCGCATTGCGCGATAGCAGTCCTCGGGCCCCGTGGCGGGCGGCTCGCCGCGCTGCCATCGTGCAAGCGCGTCGCGCAAGGCGGTGGCCGCAAGCGGCTCGGCGGGCGGCTCCGCGAGCGGGTGCTCGCCGGCGGCGGTCGTGCACCGTACGCCGCCGCCCTGCTGCACGAGCAGCGCGTCGCGCCCCGCGAGCTTCCACTCCCCCTCGGCGCCCTGGCCCGGGAACAGGTTGCCGACTTCAATCGTGCCGAGCACGCCTCCTGGCGTGCGCAGGAGTAGTGCCGCGTAGTCCTCGACAGGCTTGTCGAGCGCGCGGGTGCTCACCTGGGCGCCCGCGACTTCGGCGTCCTCGCCCGTGAGGTATAGAAAGAGATCGATGCCGTGCAGGCCGATGTTGCGCAGGCACCCGCCGCCCGCGACCGCCGCATCGAGCATCCACGGAGATCCCCACGCGACGTAGCGCGCCGAGCTGCCGCGATTCGAGCGGAAATGGAAATGCGACACCGGGCCGAAGGCGCCGTCGGCTAGCATGCGCCGCGCGTGGACGACGAACGGGTGGTAGCGCTGGAACAGCGGCACGGCAGCGAACGCCTTCCTTGCCGCCGCCTTGTCCGCGATGCCGCGCACTTCCCGCGCGTCGCGCCCCATCGGCTTTTCCATCAGGAACGGGTAGCCCTCGTCGAGCAGGTAATGGGCGATGCCGGCCATCGCGCTCGGCCGGCCGAGGGCGACGACGAAATCCGGCCGGGTCCTTGCGAGCATTTCGCGATAGTCGGTGAACGCGGGCGGCCCGCCCAGCTCGCGCGCGCGCGCGGCTGCCATGCCGGCGTCGGGATCCTGAATGCCGACGAGCTGAACCTCCGGCGTTTTCGCGAGCGTCCTGAGGTAGGCGGCGTCGAACAGCGAGTGCCAGTGGCCGACTTCGATGGCGGCGATGCGGATCGTCATTCGTGCATCCCTTGCTCGCTACAATAGCGCATGGTTGCAAACGGCGACATGGTCACCGGGCAAGGCCGCGGTGCGCCACACCGGGCACGCGGCCTGCAATCGCGGCTTCAGCGCCTGGCCGATGTTTTCCTGCTGCTCGCGCTGCCGTGTGTGCCGCCGCCCACGATGGCCGCCAGCACCGTGGACATTGCAGCAGTGGTAGGGTTCACCGACACCTACCAGCCCGGCCGCTGGACGCCTCTCAACGTCACCGTGACCAACCACGGCGGCGACGTGGCCGGGGAGCTCGAGGTGCAGGTGACCGGTGGCGATGAGCTGCGCAACCGACTGTTCTTGACTTTCAACCGGCGCAAGCTGGAGCTGCACCGCGATTCACGCAAGACCCTGCAGTTCACCGTGTTCCTGCAGGGGTTGTCCCATCCTCTGGTGATCCGTGTGCGCTCGGGCGAGAGGGTGCTGGCACGAGCGGAAATCGACCTGCGCACACGCGTCGCCGCCGAGCGCCTGGTGCTGGTGCTCAGCCGGGATGCGGACCTCGATTACCTTAACGACGGCGCCGCCAACGGCCTGCGGGTGCTCTATCCGCACCCCGAGCTCCTGCCCGTGCACTGGCGGGGATACGACGCCGTAGCCGCCATCGTGGTGCATGGGATATCCCTGGAGCGGCTGAGTGGTAGTCAGTTCGACGCGCTGCACAAGTGGATTGCCCAGGGCGGGATCCTTGCCGTGTCCGGCGGACCGGATTACGCACTGCTTCGAAGCCCGCGGCTTTCCGCCCTCCTGCCCGGCGTGCCCCTGGGGATGACGCGTATGGATGGCAGCGTCCTGCAGCGCGCCTTTTCCGCCTCCCTCGACGTCTCGCGCCCCGTCCACGTTAACCGGCTCGGCACCTTCCGCGGGCGCGCACGGCTGCGCGCGGGGACTGTGCCGCTCATCGTGGAGCACGCGCTTGGACTCGGTCGGGTGCTCTACCTGACATTCGACGTGGCAGGCTATCCCTTCGATCGCTGGAACGGCATGCGCGAGCTTTGGCTGGACAGCCTGCGCTTGCCGCCGGCGCCAAAACTCTCCCTGAGCGCGCCGGAACCGGTGCTCGCGAGCCCGCTCATGCCCCTCATCCGTGCCCAGACCGCGAATTTCGCCTCGCATGCCACGGTGTTCTACTTTCTGGCACTCTATCTGGGGCTGCTGCTGGCGGGGTACGGGCTTTCCGCGCGCCAGACGCGGCGTCGCTGGCTGGCATCGCTATGGAGCTGGGCCCCGATGGTGCTGTTCGCTGCGGCGGCGTGGCTGCTGTTCGGCCCGACCGTATTTCCGCGCGGCGCCAACGCGGTGGCGGCGGCGCTGATCGAGCCATTCCCGGACAGCATCTACGCCCGGCTCGCGCTGGACGTGGGCGTGTACTCCAATCGAAGCGGCGCGCTGCGCCTGGAGTACCGCGGTGCCGAGCCGGTGCTGTACCCGACCCGCCAGGCACAGCGGGACGGCAACGCGGAGAATTGGGTGTTTGGCGAGGGACCACAGCGCTTTCTCGAGCCGCTGGACCGGCGACGCTACGTGCTGCACCAGCTTGAGGGGGAAGACGTGATCACGTTTAATCTGAACGCCTCGGTGCACGACGAGGCGGCGGGGCTCCGGCTCGTGCTGGACAACGCCAGCGGGCGAACCTTGAAGGACCTTTGGCTGGTGTTCGACGGCTACGCCTACGAGCTCGGTTCCATCGAGGCCGGTGCGCGGGTTGAACGTGGGTTCGTCCGCCGCACGCACGGCCTTGAGGTCGGCGAGGCGCCCTGGAAACGCCTGCTCAAGCCGCCCCCCGGACGTCCGGTGCAGACAATGGAGCCGACTAGAATTCTGCTCGAGCGCAAGTTGCGGGAAATGCGCGAAAGCGGATATCCCGGCCGGGGCCACGCACTGCTGATCGGCTACACGGAGAACCCGTTTCGGCCGGCGGGCGCGAGTGCCGGCTGGCCGCGGCAGGAGCAAGCGCTGATCGCGTTCCGGGTTGCGGCGCTGCCTGGCAATGCGGCCGCAGGCAAGGCCGGAAAGGGACTGCTGGAGCCGGGGAATGTCGATTCCGATCGCCAATCGCCCGGCGTGCGTGATGCCGCGGCCGGCGCCAACCGCAGGCGATAGGACGGATGATGCGAAGCAATCCGCTGGTCACCGAGGTGCTGGTCGGGATCACCCGGGCTGGCAAGGCTCTGCTCGACTATCTTGGCTTGCTGGTGCTGCAGGCGGTCGTGCTGTTTCTTTGGTGGCCGAAAGTTGGAGTGGCGGAGATGCTGGAGAGCCAGCACGGTCCGCACACTCTGGCGGCGGTGGTCATGGCCGTGGGCGTCACCATGGCGTACTTCTCGCTGCGTGCGGGTGCGGAGGAGGTCATGCTGCCGGGCCAGCACGGACTGCGGGACTGGGCTCTGGCGACCCCCCTCGGTCCGGGTCGGGTTCTCCGTGGCTACCTGCTGGGACAGCTCATTCACAGCCTGTACCTGCTGGCGCTTTCCTCGCCCCTGCTGCTAATGGCCTTCACCGTCTCCGGGGGCGAATGGATTGCGCTCGCGTGGTGCCTGGCAGCGGTGCTCATCCAGGCCATGTTCTACCGGTTGTGTGGCGCGATCACACACCTTACGATCGGACAGCATCGCGGCGAGAGCTACTTTGCCGTGCGCGCGATTCTGCTGCTGATGTACGTTCCCGTCGGGTGGCTCGTGCCCCTCACGAGCCCTATTGCTTTCACATCCCGTGCGCTCGGTGAGAGCACTGCCGCCCAATCGGAATTTGCGTCGGTGCCCGGCGCGTGGGTATTTCTGGCGGTCTACGCGGGAATGAGCGTGCTCGCGGCGATCGTGCTGCATCGCTTGCTCGCGCGCGCGCGACGCGGCATGGCGGGTCCCAACGACGGGGCCGCGTTCGGCAAGGCGGTCGCGTCATGAGTCAGGTCGCCAGCGCGCGCGATCTCTGGCTCGGCAGCCCGGGTCCGGCACGGGAACGCCTCAGTACGGCAGTGGCCGCCCTCACCCGCGCCCGACGCCTGCAGGTGCTCGTCGATCACGGGTTCGGGGGCCTGCTGGTGGGACTCGGCCTGGCTACGTTCGCGATGCTGGTGGCCCGGCTGGTGCCCCTGCCCCACGCACCGTGGCAGCTCGGCGGCGCGGCGGTGATCATCGCGGTGGCGCTTGCGCTGCTGGTGGGCTGGCAGCGGCGTCCCGATGCCCTCGAAGTCGCCATCCGCGCCGATCTGACGCTTAATTTGAAGCAGCGCCTGAGCACGGCGTGGGAGTTCATGACCGTTCACGACGACGTTAAGCTGGCCGAGCGGCTTGCCGTGCAGGCAGTCAAGGCGGGCCTTCCGATCCACGCCGGACGGCTGTTTCCGTTGCGTGTGAACCGCTGGGGGCGATTGGCGCCGCTCGCGGCAATAGCGCTGCTGTTGGTGAGCGTAATCGATCTCAACTGGATTCAAGCGCCGGTGCCGCGCGAGGTCGACGAGCAGGTCGTGAGGGAAGGCCAGCGCCTTGGCGCGTTCGGACGCGAGATGCAGGAACGGGCGCGGCGTGACCGGCTGCCACGCAGCGCCGGACAGGCCGCGCAGCTTGAGCGCCTGGGCACGCGCATGGAGAGCGGTGCGTTGAACCGGGGCGAGGCTCTCGGGCAACTGCGCGGGATGAGAGATTCGCTTGACAAGGAGCGGATGCAGGCGCTGGCGGAGGCGAATCAGACTGATATCGGCCCGCTGCGCGGGGAGAGCTCGCCGCTCGCCCCGGATTCGGACCCGCGGGCGACGCTCGAGCCCATGCAGCGCGGGACCCTGGACAATGCCGATACCCGCGCGCTGGCCGAGCGGCTCGCCGAGCTCGAGCGCTCGGGCGTTCCGCGCAGCGATGTGGAAGACGCCCTGAGACGCCAATTGCCGGTAGACAATGAGGGAATGAGGGAGATGCTCGAGAAGCTGGCGCAAATCGACCGCGCGCGCAAGGACGGCAGGGAATTGCAAAGCGCGCGCGAGCAGGTGCGCCTGGCGCTGGAGAATCTGGGTGAGTCGGCTCCCGGAACCGACGCTCGGCGCGACCCTGGAATCAACCTGGACTTCGATGAGGAGGAGGACCGTGGTGCCAAAAGCGCCGAAAACGCGGGTGCCGACGGACGTCGGCGCAGCGGGACGGCGCGCGGCGCCGCGCGATCCGGCTTGCTCGGCGATTCACGCGTCGCCCCTGACTGGCAGCGCGCGCCGGTTGACCCTGATTCCAGGGACACGGGGCCGGTCCTGAAGCCGGAGAGCCAGGCGCGCGAGGGCGAAGTGTTCGTGACCGAGGCACGGGTCCTTCCGAAGCCGGGTCGACCGAGCGTGGAAAACGTAGCGATGAGCAGCGAGTTTTCGTCGCAGGTGGAGGAGGTGCTCTCCAAGGAGCAGTACCCGGCCCATTACAAGGAGTTGGTTCGGAGGTACTTTCTGAAACTGAGCCAGGGCCGCATCCCGCAACAGCAACCAACCGGTAAACGAGGAATTCAGTGAGTGACGAGCCTCGCCTGGCGCTTGCGCATGAGCGGCTGGAGGCGCTGAGGCGCCAGATTGCGCGGCGAATCGTCGGACATCATGATCTGATCAACGGTATCCTCGCCTGCCTTCTATCGTCCGGCCACGCCTTGCTGGAAGGCGTGCCGGGTCTGGGCAAGACGCTGCTGGTGAAGACCCTGAGCGATGCGCTGCACCTGGAATTCGCCCGCATCCAGTTCACGCCGGACCTCATGCCCGCGGACATCATCGGTACCCAGGTGGTGCTGCAGGATGAGGAGGGCCGTCGACACTTCCAGTTCCAGCAGGGCCCCGTGTTCACGCAGCTCCTGCTCGCCGACGAGATCAACCGCGCGACGCCGAAGACCCAGTCGGCGCTCCTGGAAGCGATGGAGGAGAAGCGCGTCACCGTCGGGCGCACCGGGCATGCGCTGCAGGAGCCCTTCCTGGTGCTCGCGACGCAGAACCCGATCGAGATGGAGGGCACCTATCCCCTCCCCGAGGCCCAGCTCGATCGCTTCCTGTTGAAGCTCAAAGCCACCTATCCCAGCGCCGGCGAGCTGTCCGAGATCGTTGATCGCACCACGGGGGCGCCCATGCCGGCCGTCGAGCCGGTGCTGAACGCCAGCGAGCTGCTGGAGCTGAGGGAGCTCGTGCGCTCCGTGGTGATCGCCAGTCACGTGAAGGACTACGCCATTCGCATGGTGCTCGCCACTCACGCGGCGAACGGCCACGCGACTCCGATGGCTCGCCGTTACGTGCGCCACGGCGCGAGCCCCCGCGGGTTGCTCGCCATCGTGCTCACCGCAAAGGCTCTGGCGCTTTTCGCCGGACGCATCAACGTGAGCTTCGACGACCTCGCAGCCGCCGCACCGCCGGCGTTGAGGCACCGCATTCTGCTCAACTTCGAGGGCGAGGCGGAAGGGATCGACGTGGAAGACCTGATCGCGGAGGTCATCCGCGAGACGCCCACCGTGCACGGGAAGGCGCGCGCCTGAGCGGGATCCCGCGGCAATGGCAATGACGCCGCTCGACGCACCCGCCGCCGGCAATGCTCTCGTCTTCGACGACGCGTTTCTGCGCAAGCTAGAGCAGCTCGAGCTGCTGGCGCGCAAGATCTTCCGTGGTCTGCTGCGCGGGGAGCACACGACCTCGCGCCGTGGGCGAGGGCTCGAATTCTCCGACTTCCGGCATTACCGGCCGGGCGACGACTTCCGGCACATCGACTGGAACATCTACTCGCGGCTGGATCAGCTCTTCCTCAAGCTGCATGCCTCCGAGGACGATGTGACGCTGCATCTCATCCTGGACACGAGCGCCAGCATGGGCTTCGGCGAGCCGTCGAAGTTCGATCACGCGCGGCGACTGGCCGCGGCGCTTGCCTACATCGCGCTTCACCATCTCGATCGTGTCGGGATGAGCGCCTTCTCCGAGGGCCTGGGTGCGGCCCTGCCCCCCATCAAGACGCGGCACCACATGGCGCGTCTGCTCACCTTCCTTGGCGAGCTCTCCTGCGCCGGCGCGACCCGTTTCGACTCGGCTCTGCGCGCCTTTGCAACCCGTACGCGAAACCCGGGACTGGTGATTCTGATCTCCGACCTGCTCGGCGCCGGGGACATCCAGAATGGCATCGAGGCGCTGCGTCACGGCGGACACGACGTGGTGGTGATTCAGCTGCTCGCGGAGTCGGAGATCGATCCGCCGCTCGACGGCGCCTTGCGTATCGTCGACGCGGAGACCGGGGATGAGCTGGAAGTGACCGTTGACGAGGATCTGCGCAGGCTCTATCAGCACCGGCTCGAGCGTCACCTGCAGGACGTGGAGCGCTTCTGTTGCCAGCGAAGCGTGGAATACCTGCGTGCCGGCACGGCCATACCATTCGAGGACGTCGTCCTCAAGTACCTGCGCCAGGGGGTGCACCTGCGGTGATCGAGCTTGCCTACCCCTTGGCCCTGCTGTCGCTTCTGGCCATCCCGCTCCTCGTCGCGCTTCACTTGCTGCGGCCGAGGCGCCGCCGGATCGTGCTGTCCACGACGACACTGTGGCAGGCGGCACTGAAGGATCGTGAGCCCCGGGTCGGGCTTCGCACGCTGCTCAGGAACCTGAGCCTTTTGTTGTTGCTGGCGAGCGCGCTGGTGCTGGGGTTCGCCCTTGCCGGCCCCCAGTGGCTGACCCGCGCCAGCGAAGGCGCCGATACCGTGCTCGTGCTCGACGTGAGCGCGAGCATGAAGACGCGATCGGGCATCGGAAGGACGCGGTTTGATCTGGCCCTTGCCGAGGCTGCCGGCATCCTCGACGGCCTGCCCCGCGACGGACGCATGATGGTGATGACCAGCGGGCACAAGGCCCTGCTGCGAACCGGCTTCGAGTCCGACCGCGACGCGCTGCGCAGGGCGCTGGCGCGGCTCCGGCCAGGTGACGAGGTCGGGCGGCCACGCGAAGCCCTGGCGTTGGCGCTGTCGCTGCTGCGAGGCCGTGAGCAGGGTCGCATCTACTTCCTGACCGATGGCGCCTTCGATCCTGACCTGGATCCCGGCTCGCCCCAGATGGTGTTCCGCGTCGTGGGAGCGCCCGCGCGCAACGTGGCCATCACCCGTTTCGACTTCCGCCAGGAGTTCGCAGCCGATGACCGGTTCCAGGTCCTGATGACGGTGCGCAACTACACCGACGCGCCGGTGGAGGTGCCCGCTACCGTAAGCTTGGACGACCGCGTGCTGTTCAGGCGGTCTCTCGCGCTCGCCGCGCGCGCGGAGGAGACCTTCGTTCTACCTTTCACCGGCCGTGCCCGCGGGCGGGCGATCGCGCGCATCGAGGTGGACGACGACCTGGCGGCCGACAACCATGCCTTTGCGGCGGTCAACCCGGATGAACCGTTGCGCGTGCTGCTCTTCACCCGGGGCAACTTCTATCTGGAGAGCGTGTTTGAAGCCATGCCCAGCCTGGACCTCGTCAAGCGCGACTGGTCGCCGGCCGAGGACATCGCGCGGCTCGCTTTGGACTACGACGTGGTGGTGTTCGATGGCATCGCGACGCCACGACTGCCGCCCGGGAACTTCCTGCTCGTGAACTCCGTGGCGCCGGGCTTGCCGTTCTCCGACTCGGGCCAATTGATCCGGCCCCGCACGCTCGTTCGCGGACAGAGTGCGCTGATCGGTGACGCGGACCTCACCGCGGTCCGGATCGACCAGGCCCGGCGCGTCGTCATCGACAAACCGGTTCCCGGGCTGCAGCGCCTCATCTGGTCGAAAGAAACGGATCTCGCGCTCGCGCTGCTCGATGACGGCCGCAGACTGGTGTATCTCGGCTTCGATCTCGCCCGGTCCAACTTCCCGCTGCAGGCCGCCTTCCCGCTGTTCTTCAGCCGGAGCCTCGAGTGGCTTCGCCAGCGAGGCGATGGTTTTATGTCCACCCACATTGCGGCCGGCTCGACCCAAACGATCCTGCTGCCCGCGGGCGAGACGCGGGTGACCATGCGCATGCCGTCCGGCAATTCCGAGACGCTGGCGTCGGAGGGCGGCTCGCTGCGGTTCGACGCCACCGCCGACGCCGGCATCTATGAATATACCGTTGGTGAAGTGGCGCGATACTTTGCGGTGAGCCTCGCCGACGCGCGGGAATCCGACGTCAACAACCGCTGGACGCCCGCCGATCGGCGCGAGGAGGTTCGACCGGCAGGTCATGCGGCGCAGGCACACGTGCCGCTCTGGCCCCGGCTGCTGGTGCTGGTGATCATTCTGCTGGCGCTGGAGTGGCTCGTTTGGACCCGGAGCCGAGGGAATGCCTGAGTTCGCGCAACCCGCATGGCTCGCGCTCATCGCGGCGCTGGCGCTGCTCGTCGTCCTGACGGTCCGGCGCGCGGGGCGCGCGCGCGTCAGGGCGGTCACTGCCGGCGTCCTTCGGATGCTCGCCCTCGCCGCGCTGGTGGTCGCGCTCGCGGGGCCGCTCGCCGGCTCCGGCACGCGCCATACCGACGTGGTATTCGCCCTCGATCTATCCAGCAGCATCGCGCGGGAGTCCGTCGCCGAGGCGCTGGATTTCGTCAACCGCGCCAGGGAATCTCCGGCGGCACGCATCGGTCTGGTGGTGTTCGGCGCCGATGCAGCGGTGGAATCGCTCGTGCGCCACGGCAGCGAGCCGTCAGGCGAGATCACGGCCCAGGTGGAGCGCGCAGGCACAGATATCGGCCGCGCCATCGAGGTGGCCATTGGCGCGTTTCCGGCGGCGGCGCATCGGCGCATCGTGCTGCTCACCGACGGCCGCGAGAACCTGGGCGATGCGCGCTCGGCAGCCGCGGTAGCGCGTTCGCTCGGGGTCGAAATCGACACCGTGGCGCTCGAGAGGTCCTCGGCTCAGAAGGAGATCTACGTCCAGGGCGTGACGGTTCCGCCCCGGGTGCGCCTGCACGAGCCCTTCAACGTGCAGGCGGTGGTGCGCAGCAACGAATCCGCCCGCGCCCACCTGGCTTTCATGCGCAACGGCGCGCTCCTGCGCGAATTCACGATTGAGCTCGAGCCGGGGATGAACGTCTACTCCCTCGTGGAGCAGGCGGACACGCCAGGCTTGCAGGAATACGAGGCCATTATCAACAGCGACGCCGACAGCGAGCCGGCGAATAACCGTTACCAGGCTTTCGTGCAGGTCTCGGGCGCGCCGAGGGTGCTGCACGTGGTGGACGACCCTGAAGCCGGTCGTTACGTGAGCGCGGCGTTGAGGGCCCAGGGCCTGGCGGTGGACGAGGTGCCCGCCAGCGCGCTGCCGGCCAACCTGCACGAGCTGGTCGACTACGACCTGGTGATTCTGGACAACGTCTCCGGCTTCGACCTGTCCCTCGCCAAGATGGCGCTGCTCGAGCACTACGTGCGCGATGCGGGAGGCGGCGTGGTGATGATCGGCGGCGACAGGGGCTACGGCGCCGGTGGCTACCACGGGACCCCGGTCGAACAGCTCCTGCCGGTCACCATGAACGTGAAAACCGAGATCAGGATTCCGAGCCTGTCGGTCGCCTTTGTGCTGGACCGCTCCGGCAGCATGGGCTCGAAGGTCCAGGACGAGGAGAAGCTCACGATCGCCAAGCGCGCCGCCCTGTCATCCATCGAGCTGCTCAAACCGCTCGACCGGGTCGGTGTCCTGGCCTTCGACAGCGGTCGCGACTGGGTGGTGCCCATGACTGAAGCGGGCGTGCGCCGGCCGATTGCGGAGAGGCTCCGCGATCTGAAAGTGGGCGGCGGTACCGATCTCTATCCCGCTCTCGAGGAGGCGCACCGCGTCATGCGCCGGGAACAGGCGAAGGTAAAGCACCTGATCGTGCTCTCCGACGGCCTCACCGAGGGCGAGAGAAACTTCGATCCCCTCGCCGCGCGCATTGCCGCCGACGGCATCACGATGTCCACCGTGGCGATGGGCGCCGACGCGGACCGCGCGCTGATGGCAAGACTTGCCACGCTCGGCGCGGGGCGCTACTACCACGCCGACGACCCCCGCAATGTGCCGCGCATCTTCACGAGCGAAACCTTGACGATCACGCGGGACCTGGTCGTGGAGGGAGACGTCCGGGCGCGACGGGCATATGCGGGTGAGCTGATCGCGGGCTTCGGTGCGGACGCGTTTCCGGTCCTCGGGGGCTACCAGCGCACCTACGCGAAGCCCGCCGCCCAGGTCCTGCTCGCCGGCCGCGGCGACGATCCCCTGCTGGTGTCGTGGCGCTACGGCCTGGGCAAGGCGGTGGCGTTCACGTCGGACCTCTCCGGCCGCTGGGGCAGGCACTGGGTGCGGTGGCCGGCCTTCGGGCGCTTCGTGTCGCAGATGGCCCGTTGGACCATGCGCCGCAGCGGGAGCGAAACCTTCGTGCCGCAATTCCAGTGGCACGGACAGCGTGGCGAGATGAGCGTGGACGTGCTGGACCGGGACGATCGCTTCATCAACGGCATCAAGCTGGAAGCCTCCCTGGTGGACCCGTCCCGGCTCACCCGGCGCGTTGAACTCGCGCAGATCGCACCGGGACGCTACCACGGTGAGTTTCCGGTGCCGCGTGCCGGGCGCTACACCATCACCCTCACTGGGCGTGACGGTGAGACGCAGGTGGGCCCCAGGACCTTTGGACTGGCGGTTCCGTACTCCTCGGAGTATCTGGACCTGGG
>DASWHI010000282.1:0-2116 GCA_036398235.1 Burkholderiales bacterium | reverse complement strand
CGGCGTCGATCGTGGTGGTCATAACGATCACCATCACGCAGGAGCGCAAGTCCGAGCGCGCGCTCGAGGCGCTGCGCGACCTCTCCAGCCCGCGCGCGCTGGTGGTCCGCGACGGCGCGCTGCTGCGCATCGCCGGCGCCGACGTCGTGCGCGGCGACCTGATAATCCTCGCCGAGGGCGACCGCGTGCCGGCGGACGCGCGGTTGACCGCGGCGAACGAGCTGATGGTCGACGAATCGCTGCTGACCGGCGAGTCGCTGCCGGTGGAGAAGCGCACCGGCATGCCGGTCTATTCGGGCACGCTGGTGGTGAAGGGGCAGGGGCGGGCGGAGGTGACTGCGACCGGCGCGCGCACCGAGTTCGGGCGCATCGGAACCTCACTCGCGACGCTCGAGATGGAGAAGACCCCGCTGCAGCAGGGCAGCGCGCGCATCGTGAAGGCGATCGCGGTGGCCGGGCTCGCTTCGTGCGTGCTGGTGGCGGCGTATTACGGCGCGGTGCGCGGCGACTGGCTGGGGGGCATCCTCGCCGGCATCACGCTTGCCATGGCAGCCCTCCCGGAAGAGATCCCCGTCGTGCTCACCGTCTTCCTCGCGCTCGGCGCCTGGCGCATCGCGCGCCACGGGGTGCTCACGCGCCGCATGCCCGCCATCGAGACGCTCGGCTCGGCCACGGTGCTGTGCGTGGACAAGACCGGCACGCTCACCGAGAACCGGATGGCGGTGGTGGACACGATCGCGCCGGGAGGGGACGTTGCGCGCACGCTCCGGGCGGCGGCGCTTGCCTGCGAGATCGAGCCCTTCGATCCGATGGAGCGGGCGATATTGTCTGCCGCCGGCGATGAGGCGCGCGCGCTGCGCGGCTCGTGGGCGCTGGAACTCGACTACCCGATGACGTCCGATTTCCTCGCGGTTTGCCACGCTTGGCGCTCGCCCGCCGGGGAGCGTCTTGCGGCCATCAAGGGTGCGCCGGAAACGGTACTCGCGCTGTGCCGCCTCGACGAGGCGGCGGTCCGGAGCGCCACCGCCGAAGTCGAGCGTGCCAGCGAGCGCGGGCTGCGGCTGCTCGCGGTCGCCGAAGCGCGGTGGGGCGGGGCGCAGTGGCCCGCGGATCCGCGCGAGTACTCCTTCGAGTGGCTTGGATTCGTTGCGCTCGCCGATCCCTTGCGCGCCGGGGTCGCGGAGGCGATCGCGCTCTGCCGGAGCGCGGGAGTGCGCGTCGTCATGATCACGGGCGACTATCCCGGCACGGCGCTCGCCATTGCGCGCCAGGCGGGCATCGCGGTGGAAGGTGGCGTCCTCACTGGCGCGGACATTGCCGGCATGGGCGACGCAGCACGCGCGCAGGCGGTGCAGCGTGTAAACGTGTTCGCGCGCATCCGGCCGGAGCAGAAGCTGCAGCTCATCACCGCCTACAAGGCCGCGGGCGAAGTCGTGGCGATGACCGGCGACGGCGTAAACGACGCGCCGGCCCTGAAGGCCGCGCACATCGGCGTCGCCATGGGACGCCGCGGCACGGACGTCGCGCGCGAGGCGTCCGCCCTGGTGCTCCTCGAAGACGATTTCAACTCGATCGTGCGCACGGTGCAGCGCGGCCGGACCATCTACGAGAACATCCGCAACGCAATGCGCTACATCATCGCGGTGCACGTGCCGACGGTCGGCATGGCGCTCCTTCCACTCGCGTTCGGCTGGCCGGTATTCCTCTACCCGGTGCACATCGTGTTCCTCGAGTTCGTGATCGATCCGGCGTGCTCCATCGTGTTCGAGGCGGAGGAGAGCGACGAGAGCGTCATGCGGCGCCCGCCGCGCGATCCCGCGGAGCCGCTGTTCAGCCTCCAGATGCTGTGGGTGAGCATGATGCTGGGGACCTCGATGCTCGCCGTCGTGGCCCTCGCGTACGCGTGGATCGCCGAAAGCGGCGCGCCGGCGGGGGAAGTGCGCTCGTTCGGCTTTGCCGCGATCGTCTTCGGCAATCTCGCCCTGATCCACGCCACGCGCTCGCGCGACCGGCTCATCACCGAGACGTTGCGGCTCCGGAACCCCACGCTGTGGTGGATCACCGGCGGCGCGCTTGCCGCGCTCGCGGCATCGATCTACGTGGCGCCCGTCGCCGA
>DASWHI010000281.1:0-2942 GCA_036398235.1 Burkholderiales bacterium | reverse complement strand
TCGATGCGCGCCGCAAAGGAGCCGTCTTCGCGCGAGATGAGGTGCACGTAGCCCTCGAGATCGCCGACGACGACGTGCCGGCCGAGCGCGAGCGGACCGCTCACGTTGCGGCCGGCGAGCTTGTCCTGGCGCCAGATGCTGGCGCCGCTCGTCTTGTCCAGCGCCTGCACGGCGTTGCGGTCATCGGTCACGTAGAGGTAGCGCGCGTCCACCGCGATGCCGGCGCCGCTCGACACGTCGCGCGCCCACAGCAGGGTCCCGCGAGACGCGTCGAAACAGGCCACCCGTCCCTGGAACGCCGCGGCACACACCTGCTTGCCGTCGACCACGGGCAGGCTGGTCACGTCCGCGACCCGCTCCAGCTCGGTCGTTCCCCGCGGCAGCGCGACGACCGCTTCCCAGCCCAAATTGCCGTTGGCGAGCGCGAGCGCCACCAGCCGTCCGCCCGGAAATCCCGCAAACACCCCGCCCTGGCGCACCACCACGCCGACATGGGTGCGCACCGACAGCGGGGGCGTCGTGCGCTGGTAGACCCATTTTCCCTTGCCGGTGGCGGCGTCGAGCCCGTGAATCCGGCCATCGCCGGTGCGCGCGACGACAATGCCCTCCTGCACTTCCGGAGGCGCCAGCACTTCGCTGGAGAGCTGCGTCTGCCACCGCGGCTTGCCCTCGCGGTCGAACGCGAGCACCCGGCCCTTGGGCGTGCCGAGCAGCACCAGGCCTTCGTCCGCGCCAACGCCGCCCGAGATGCGCTCCTCGGCGTCGACGGCGAGCGCCGATTTGCCGTTTGCCTTGTCGAATCCGGTCACACCGCCGTCGGCCCCGGCCGCGAAGACGAGGTTGCCGGAGACCCGCGGATAGAACACGTCCTTCCGCGCGGAGCCCACACTGCCCTGCCACAGCATCGTCAACGTCGCCGTGGGCGAAAATTCGGTGAGCTCGGCCGGCTTCTGCACCGGGGCGCCGCCACACCCGGAGAGCAGCGCGAGCGCCGCCACGAGCCACGGCCCTTGGGGAAATCGAGGCGCCATTTCAGGAGAACGGTGAACGGGGAATCGAATGCGGTCCCGCGGACCGCCGGTTCACTTGGAGTCGCCGAGGGAATCGAGCTTGAGCTGCAGGGTGGCGCGGTACGGGCTTCCGGCTTCGCTGCGGTCAAGCGCGAGCTGGTAGGCATTGCGCGCGTCCGCGTTCTTTCCCTGGGCGACCAGGATGTCGCCCCGCAAATCCGCGTAAAGCACGGTCATCGACTCCTCCGGTTTCGCCTCGAGGAGCTTCAGGGCTTCTGCGTAGCTCTTCTCGTCGAGCAGGATACCGGCGAGCCGCAGCCGCGCGATATCCCTCAGCTCCGTGCGCCGCACGTTCTCCACCACCCAGGTGAGCTGCGCCTTGGCTGCGGGCAGCTCCCCGCCCTCGAAGCTCGCGCGGGCGGCGCTCAAGGCGGCAAAGCCGGCATACGGCGTGGACGCGTATTTCGCCACGATCTCGCCCCCAATATCGCGCACCTTCTTGCGGTCTCCGGCGCGCTCCGCCTGCTCGAGCTGCTCGTAGAGCGCGACGGCCGCGAGCGACTGGCTGTGCCGGTAATAGCGCCAGCCCTGGAAGCCCCCAACCGCGAGCACGCCCAGGGCGGCGCCGAGAATCACCAGCCTGCCGTAGTCCTTCCACCACGCCTTCAGCTCCTCGAGCTGTTCCTGTTCCTGGGGGTCGTAGGCCATTTACGCCTTTCCCTTTATGAGATCGATCGCCTCGGAAACCGATGCGCGGACCTGCTGCGCGGCCTCGCGCAGGGGCTTCACGCTCACGACGCCGGCCGCCGCCTCGTCGTCGCCCACGATGACCGCGTAGCGCGCGCCGCTGGCATCCGCCCGCCTCATCTGCGATTTGAAACTGCCCCCTCCGCAGTGGAGCACCACGGCAAGGCCGCTGTCGCGCAGCTCCTCGGCCACGCGTGCACCGTAGCGCCCGGCCGCGGTCCCCTGGCGCAGCAGGTAGACGTCGGGACCCGCCACCGGTCGGACCGCGCCGTCCCCGAGCAGGGCCAGCAGCCGCTCGATCCCCAGCGCGAAACCGCACGCGGGCGCTGGCTTGCCCCCGATCTGCTCCACGAGCGCATCATAGCGGCCGCCCGCGCACACCGCGTTCTGCGCGCCGAGCCGCTCGCACACCCATTCGTAAACCGCGCCGTTGTAGTAATCGAGCCCGCGCACCAGCCGGCTGTTGATGCGAAAGGCGACGCCGCTCTCGCGCAGCAGTCCTTGCAGATCCTCGAAACTCCTGAGCGACGCCTCGTCCAGGTCGTCGGCAAGCTTCGGCGCGTCCGCGATCAGCTCGGTCATTTCCGGATTCTTGCTGTCGAGGACCCGCAGCGGATTGGCGCGCAGCCGCCGCTTCGAGTCGGCATCGAGCCGGCGCTCGTGGTTCTCCAGGTAGTGGACCAGCCGGCGCCGGTAGCGGGCCCGCGACTGCGCGTCGCCCAGCGTGTTCAAGTCGAGCTCGATGCCGTCAATGCCGAGCGCGCGCCACAACCGCGCGCACATGGCGAGATGCTCGGCATCGATGTCGGAGCCGGGAAATCCCAGCGCCTCCACGCCGACCTGGTGGAACTGCCGGAAACGCCCCTTTTGCGGCCGCTCGTGGCGGAACATCGGGCCCCAGTACCACAGGCGCTGCGGGCCCGCGTAGAGCAGGTTGTGCTCGATCACCGCGCGCACACACGCGGCGGTGCCCTCCGGCCTCAGGGCCAGGCTCTCTCCGCTCAGCGCGTCGACAAAGGTGTACATCTCCTTCTCGACGATGTCGGTCACCTCGCCGATCGAGCGCACGAAGAGGTCGGTTTTTTCCAGGATCGGCGTGCGCAGGTTGCGGTAGCCGTAGGCCCGCAGCCAGTCGCGCACGGTGTCCTCGAAGAACTCCCACAGCTGCGCCTCGTCCGGCAGGAC
>DASWHI010000280.1:0-8782 GCA_036398235.1 Burkholderiales bacterium | reverse complement strand
CCCTCGCACCTGGAGATCGTGAACCCGGTGGTCGAGGGCTCGGTGCGCGCGCGCCAGCACCGGCGCAAGGACCGCGACGGCTCGCAGGTGCTGCCGGTGCTGATCCACGGCGACGCCGCGGTGGCCGGGCAGGGCGTGGTGATGGAGACGCTGAACCTGTCGCAGACGCGCGGCTACGGCACCGGCGGCACGGTGCACATCGTCGTCAACAACCAGATCGGCTTCACCACGTCGGACGCGCGCGACATCCGCTCGACGCTGTACTGCACCGACGTGATGAAGATGATCGAGGCGCCGATCTTCCACGTCAACGGCGACGACCCGGAAGCGGCGGTGATGGCGATCGAGATGGCGCTGGATTACCGCAATACGTTCAAGAAAGACGTGGTGGTGGACCTGGTGTGCTTCAGGAAGCTCGGCCACAACGAGCAGGACGAGCCGATGGTGACCCAGCCGCTGATGTACAAGATCATCAACGCGCACCCGGGCACCCGCAAGCTCTATGCCGACCGCCTGGCGGCGCAGGGCGTGATCGCGGCCGACGCAGCGGAAAACCTGGCGGCGAACTTCCGTCAGGCGATGGACGCGGGCTATCACACCAACAAGACGATCCTCAGCAATTTCAAGCCGCCGTTCGCCGTCGACTGGTCGAAGTACAACAAGTCGAAATGGAACGAGAAGGACGATACGCAGCTGCCGCTCGCCAGCCTGCAGGCGCTCGCCGAGCGGCTCACCGCGATTCCGCCCGGTTTCAAGCTGCACCCGCGCGTGGAGAAGATCATCGCCGACCGCCGCCTGATGGGTCAGGGCAAGTTGCCCGTGGACTGGGGCATGGCGGAGAACCTCGCCTACGCTTCGCTCCTCAAGGAGGGCTACGCGGTGCGCATCTCGGGCCAGGACAGCGGCCGCGGCACTTTCTTCCACCGCCACGCGGTGCTGCACGACCAGAACCGCGAGAGGTTCGACGCCGGCACCTACGTGCCGCTCGCGCACATCGCCCCGAACCAGGGCGACTTCGTGGTCATCGACTCGGTGCTGTCGGAGGAGGCGGTGCTCGGCTTCGAGTACGGCTACTCCACCTCGGAGCCGAACGAGCTGGTGGTCTGGGAGGCGCAGTTCGGCGACTTCGCCAACGGCGCGCAGGTGGTGATCGACCAGTTCATCGCCTCGGGCGAGGCCAAATGGGGCCGCCTCTGCGGGCTCACGCTGATGCTGCCGCACGGCTACGAGGGGCAGGGGCCGGAGCATTCCTCCGCGCGCATCGAGCGCTACATGCAGCTCGCGGCGGACTACAACGTGCAGGTCTGCATCCCGGCGACGCCCGTCCAGCTCTATTACCTGCTGCGGCGCCAGATGGTGCGGCCGTACCGCAAGCCCCTCATCCTGTTTACGCCGAAGAGCATCCTGCGCCACAAGGAGTCGGTGTCGCCGCTCGAGGAGTTCGCCGCCGACCGCTTCCGACCGGTCAACGAGGACTGGGAGGCGAAGGATATCGATCCCGAAAAGGTGAGGCGCGTGGTGTTCTGCAGCGGCAAGGTCTACTACGACCTGCGCGCGGAGCGCAAGGCGCAGGGGCTCCGGGACGTGCCGCTCGCGCGCATCGCCCAGCTCTATCCCTTCCCGCACGAGGATTTCCAGGCCCAGATCGAACGCTACCGGAAGGCGAACGAGATCGTGTGGTGCCAGGAGGAGCCGCGCAATCAAGGTGCCTGGCACCGCATCCAGCACTACCTCGAGCGCCATATGCTGTCCCACCAGAAGCTGATCTATGCCGGCCGGGACTCGTCCGCGACGCCGGCCGCCGGCTACAAGTCGCTGCACGACCGGCAGCAGAAGGAGCTGGTGGAGCTCGCGCTCTCCGTGGGCGTCGTATCACGCGCCGACGGGGTGAAGTGAAGCCGCCGCAGATCTTGACGCCATGCTGATCGAGGTCAAGGTTCCGCAGCTCTCCGAGTCGGTCGCCGAAGCGACGCTCCTCACCTGGCACAAGAAAGCGGGAGAGCGCGTCCGGCGCGACGAGAACCTCGTCGATATCGAGACCGACAAGGTGGTGCTCGAGACGCCCGCGCCGGAGTCCGGCGTGATCATCAAGATCATCAAGGGCGACGGCGGCACCGTGGTGAGCAACGAGGTGATCGCGCAGATCGATACCGAGGCCGTAGCGGGGGAGGTTCCCGCCGCCGCGGCCAAGACCGAAGTGAAGACAGCGCCGAAGCCTCCCGCAAAGCCGGCGGCTCCGGCAGCGATGCCGGCGGCGCGCAAGCTCGCGGCCGAGAAAGGGGTGGACACGGGCGCCGTCACCGGCACGGGACGCGGAGAGCGCGTCACCAAGGCGGACGTGCTGCGGGCGGTCGAAGGCAGGGCGCAGCCCGCGGCGGCCCCCGCGCCGCAATCCGCCGCGGTTCCTGCCGTCGCTCCAGCCGCGCCCGGAGAGCGTCCGGAGCAGCGCGTGCCGATGTCGCGGCTGCGAGCGCGCGTCGCGGAGCGCCTGGTGCAGTCGCAGCACGAGGCGGCGATCCTCACCACCTTCAACGAAGTCAACATGCAGGCGGTGATCGATCTCCGCAACCGCTACAAGGAACGCTTCGAGAAGGAGCACGGCGTGCGGCTCGGCTTCATGTCGTTTTTCGTGAAGGCCGCGGTGCATGCGCTCAGGAAATTTCCCATCGTCAACGCTTCGCTCGACGGCACCGATATCGTCTACCACGGCTATTACGACATCGGCATCGCGGTCGCGAGCCCGCGCGGGCTGGTGGTGCCGATCCTGCGCGACGCGGGCGAGCTGACGCTGGCGGAGATCGAGAAGCGGATCGCGGACTTCGGCAAGCGCGCGCAGGAGGGCAAGCTGACGATCGAGGAGTTGACCGGTGGCACGTTCTCGATTTCCAACGGCGGCGTCTTCGGCTCGATGCTGTCCACCCCGATCATCAACCCGCCGCAGAGCGCGATACTCGGCGTGCACGCCACCCGCGAGCGGCCGGTCGCCGAAAACGGACAGGTGGTGATCCGCCCCGTCAACTACCTCGCGCTTTCCTACGACCACCGCATCATCGACGGCCGCGAGGCCGTGCTGTCGCTGATCGCGATCAAGGAAGCCCTCGAAGACCCGGCCCGCATCCTGCTCGACGTCTGAATGGGCAAGTCCTTTGACGTAGTGGTGATCGGCGGCGGCCCCGGCGGCTACATCGCCGCCATCCGCGCCGCGCAACTCGGGCTCGCCACCGCCTGCGTGGACGACTGGCAGGGGGCCGGGGGCAAGCCCGCGCTCGGCGGCACCTGCACCAACGTCGGCTGCATACCGTCCAAGGCGCTGCTGCAGTCCTCGGAGAACTACCATCTCGCAGCCCACGCGTTCGCGGATCACGGCGTACAGGTAAAGGGCGTGAGCCTCGACCTGGCACAGATGCAGAAACGCAAGGACAAGGTCGTCCGGCAGAACAACGACGGCATCGTCTACCTCTTCCGGAAGAACAAGGTCACCTTCTTCCACGGCCGCGGCAGTCTCGGCGGAGGCGAGGCGGGCTCATGGACGGTCAGGGTGGCGGGAGCCGCGAACGAGTCGATCACGGCGCGCAACGTCATCATCGCGACCGGGTCCAATCCGCGGCCGCTGCCGGGGGTCGCCTTCGACGGAAAGCTTGTCCTCGACAATGCAGGCGCACTCGCTCTGCCGGAGGTCCCCGGCCGGCTCGGCGTTATCGGCGCGGGGGTCATCGGGCTCGAGATGGGCAGCGTCTGGCGGCGGCTCGGCGCCGAGGTCACGCTGCTCGAGATGCTGGAAACGTTCCTGCCGGCCGCGGACGAGGCGGTGGCGAAGGAGGCGTGGAAGATCTTTACCGGGGAGCAGGGATTGAAGATCGTGCTCGGCGCCGACATCGCGCGCGTGACGACGGGAACGAAGGGCGTAACCGTCGAGTACTCGGTGAAGGGTGGTGGCGAGCGCAGGCTCGCGTGCGACCGCCTGATCGTTTCCATCGGTCGGGTACCGAACACGCAGGGACTCAACGCCGAGGCGGCCGGCCTCAAGCTCGATGAGCGCGGTTTGGTCGGGGTCGACGTGGAGTGCCGCACCAATCTCCCCGGCGTGTGGGCGATCGGGGACGTGGTGCGCGGACCCATGCTCGCGCACAAGGCGGAGGAGGAGGGCGTCGCGGTGGCCGAGCGCGTGGCCGGGCACCACGGGCACGTCGACTTCAACACGATTCCCTGGGTCATCTACACCGCTCCGGAGATCGCCTGGGTCGGCAAGACCGAGCGGCAGCTGAAGAGCGAAGGCGTACCTTGTCGAACCGGCCAGTTCCCGTTCCTGGCGAACGGCCGCGCGCGCGCGCTCGGAGACACTCGCGGATTCGTGAAGTTCGTGGCGGACGCGCAAACCGACCGCATTCTAGGCGTGCACATCATCGGGGCGATGGCCTCCGAGCTGATCTCGGAGGCGGTGGTCGCGATGGAGTTCGGTGCCTCGTCCGAGGACATCGCGTTGATCTGCCACGCCCATCCTTCGCTCGCCGAGGCGATGAAGGAAGCTGCGCTCGCCGTCGCGGGCCGCAGCCTTAATATCTGAACGTTCCGGGTCTATCGTGGGTGTTTTGTTGAAAGGGGGGAGCGTAAATCGGCTTCCTCCCCCCTTGCGGGGGAGGATTGAGGTGGGGGGTCAGATGCGCCGCCCACTCGTCCCCCCATCCCCACCTTCCCCCGCAAGGGGGGAAGGAGCGTCTTGTGCGGGGGGCGGAGACGGTTGATGCCTAAAAACACTACCCGCTCATCCGAAGCCGCCCCGTCGGCGTCAACTGAGCCGTCCTCGGTCCTGGAACTCTACCGGGAGGGCTTGCGCCGGCGCGGGTTCGAGCCGGATGCTTCGCAGCACGCAGCCGTGCAGCGGCTGCAGCAGCTCTACGCCGAGTGGAGCGACTACAAGCGCCAGCGCAGCACCGCGCTCCGCCGCCTCGTCGTGCATCCGCCCTTGCCCCGCGGCGTCTACCTGTGGGGCCCGGTGGGGCGCGGCAAGACCTTTCTCATGGACAGCTTCTACCGGTGCCTGCCACTCGTGCGGCGGCGCCGCGTGCATTTCCACCACTTCATGCGCGACGTGCACCGGGAGCTCGACGACCTGAAGGGCACGGTGGATCCGCTCGACGCCCTCGCCGGGCGGATCGCGAAACGCTACCGCCTGATCTGCTTCGACGAGATCGCGCTCTCGGACGTGGCGGACGCGCTGATACTCGGGCGACTGCTCAGGCGCACCCTGGAAAAAGGCGTGGTCTACTGCATGACTTCGAATTATCACCCGGACGAGCTCTACAAGGGCGGCTTGAAGCGCGAGGACTTCCTGCCGGCGATCGAGCTGATCAAGTCGCGGCTCGATGTGATCGGGGTGGACGGGGGCGTGGACTACCGCAAGCGCGCGCTGCAGAGGCTCAAGGTCTACCACGCCCCGCTCGCGCCCGACACCGACCGCGCGTTGATGCAGGCGTTCAGGAGCATCGCGGAAGTGGAGGAGGAGCGCCACGAGCTCGACGTCGAGGGGCGCGTCATTCCCTACCGGCACCGCGCCGGCGGTGTCGTGTGGTTCGACTTCAAGGCGATCTGCGGCGGGGGCCGCTCGCAGAACGACTACATCGACCTCGCCAAGCGCTTCCACACCGTCGTCGTCTCGGGGGTGCCGCGCCTGGGGCTCGACCGCGCCGACGAGGCGCGCCGCTTCACGCTGCTGGTTGACGTGTTCTACGACCAGCGCGTAAAACTCGTGCTGTCGGCGGAAGCCGAGCCCGATTCACTGCTGTTGCGCGGAACGCGCAGCGGCGATGCGCAGCTGCAGGCGATGATTTTTCAGTTCAACCGCACCGCGAGCCGGCTTGCCGAGATGCAGACGCGCGAATATCTCGAGCAGCCGCTCGTGCGGCAGGAGCAGGGGCCCTCCGAATGAAAAAGTTCAGCGCGCTGCGGATTTTCAGCGAAGGGGAGAAGGTCAGCGGGCGGGTGACCGAGATGGGGCTTGATGAGCTGTCCTCAGGGGAGGTCGTGTTCAGGAACGCCTACGCCAGCGTGAACTACAAGGATGCACTGGCGGCCACCGGGGCGGGCAGGATCATCCGGTCGTTCCCGCGCGTCGGGGGGATCGATGCGGCGGGCACGGTGGAGTCATCCTTGGATTCCCGCTTCCACGCCGGCGAAGAGGTGATCTGCACGAGCTACGAGTTCGGCGTCTCCCACGACGGTGGTTTCGCGCAATACTGCAGGGTGCCCGGGGACTGGGTGGTGCCGCTGCCGAAAGGGCTGGCATTGTACGAGGCCGCGGCGCTCGGCGTCGCCGGATACACGGCGGGATTGGCGGTGGAGCTCCTCGAGTTGAATGGCATGGCGCCCGGCAAGGGCAAGGTGCTGGTGAATGGCGCCACCGGAGGCGTCGCGACCCTTGCGATCGACATGCTGGCGAAGCTCGGATATCGAGTCGTCGCCGTGACCGGCAAGGTTGGCGAGCACGAGTTCCTCAAGGGGCTTGGGGCGGCGGAAGTGCTGTCGCGGCACAAGCTCGAGATGGGAAACCGCCCGCTGGAGAAAGGGGCCTGGGCGGCGGCGTTCGACTCGGTGGGCGGGGAGAGCCTCGCCTGGCTCACGCGCACCATGCTGCCGGAAGGGCTCATTGCGAGCTTCGGCAATGCCGGGGGTATCGAGTTGAAGACCACGGTCTTGCCGTTTATCCTGCGCGGCGTGCGCCTGATCGGGGTCAATACCGGTGACACGCCGATGCCGCTGCGGCGCAAGGTCTGGGGCCGGCTCGCCACCGACCTCAAGCCGCGCCACATTGCGGAGATCGCGCACGACATCACGCTCGGGGAGCTGCCCGCCTATTTCGAGAAGATGTTGAAGGGGCAGATACGCGGGAGAGCGGTGGTAAGACTTTGATGCCGAGAACCGAGCCATGAGCGTGGGACGCGCAAGAAGCGGAGAGCTGTTCCTCAATATCGGGCATGCGCTCGATCACCTTTTTCTTCTGATCTACCCCACGGTCGTGCTGGCGATGTCGCCCGAGTTCGGGCGGTCCTACAGCGAGATGCTGCCGCTCGCCCTCGGCGGATTCATCGCCTTCGGCGCCGGGTCGTTGCCCGCCGGGTGGCTCGCCGACCACTGGAGCCGGCGCGGCATGATGATCGTGTTCTTCATCGGCATCGGGGCCGCGTCGATTCTGACCGGGCTCACGAACACCCCATGGCAGATTGCCGCGGCGCTTACCCTGGTGGGGCTGTTCGGGGCGATCTACCACCCTGTCGGCATCGCGATGCTCGTGAGCGGGCGCGAGAAAGTGGGCAAGGTGCTTGGAGTGAACGGCGTCTTCGGAAACCTGGGAGTGGCGTTCGCCGCGCTGATCGCCGGAGCGCTGGCATACTGGGTCAACTGGCGCGCCGCATTCATCGTTCCGGGCTTGTTGTCGATCGCCGTCGGGATCGCGTTTGCCATGACGGTGCCTGATGCAGGTGCGGCGGCAAGACGGGCCGGGAGCGGGCCGGGCGCGGGCTTATCCCGGGGGCTGCTCGCCCGCGTCTTCGCAATTCTCACCGTTACCACGATGTTCGGCGGCGTCATCTTCAATTCCACTACGGTCGCCATGCCGAAGATCTTCGACGAGCGTCTGTCCCTGCTCGCCAACACGACACTGGGGATCGGCATCCTGGTCTCGCTGGTGTACGCCTTCGCCGCCGCCGCCCAGCTGGTGGTTGGCCATCTTCTCGACCGCGGCGCGCTCAAATCGGTTCTGGTCACGGTGCTCGGCCTGCAGGTGCCGCTGCTGCTGGCCGCTGCCTTCTTCGACAACACCCTCTTGCTGGTCGTGGCGATGGCGATGATGTTCTTCGTCTTCGGGCAGATCCCGATCAACGACGCCATGGTCGCCGCCTACACAAACGAGGCATGGCGCGCGCGCATGTATGCGCTGCGTTACGTGGTGTCATTCGGTGCGAGCGCCCTGGCGCTGCCGCTGGTGGCGGCAACGCACCGCTACAGCAGCGACTTCAGGTACCTCTTCTTCGCTCTGGCCGCGATGGCGCTGGTGATGTTCACCGCGTCAGTCTGGCTGCCTTCTCACGCCCGGCAGCGCGCGCCTGCCTGACGAGCCTTCGGTAAATGACTGACAGCTCATTTGCCGCTGTACATTTCCCCTCTCCACTCGGGAGAGGGGGAAGGGGTGAGGGGTCCGTCAGAACGCGAAGCGGCTCATCCCGCCGTCCACCGGAGTGACGGTGCCGGTGATGTAGGCGGCCCGCGGCGAGGCGAGAAATACCGCGAGGTTGGCGAGCTCCTCCGGCTCGCCGAAGCGGCCCATGGGGATGTTTTCCTGGGCGAATTTGCGGCGGTCCTCTTCCGTCGGATGGAAGCGCACGATCTGCTCGCTCATGATGCGGCCGGGCTGGATCGAGTTGATGGTGATGCCGTGCTTCGCCATCTCGCGCGACAGCCCCTTCGCCCATGCGTGAACGGCGGCCTTCGCCGAGTTGGCAGCGTTGAGGCCGCGCGGCTCCGAACTGCCGGTGATGTTGATGACGCGGCCCCAGCGGCTCGCAATCATGCCGGGGATCACCGCGTGGGAGAGCTCGCGGAGCCGGATGAAATTGACCAGGATCCCCTCTGCCCATTGCTCCTTGGTCGCTTCGAAGGGGTAGGGCCGGCTCCCGCCGGCGGCGTTCACCAGAATGTCGATGCGCCCGAGGGCCTTGGCCGAATCTTGCGCCAGTTTCTCGGCGGAACCCTCCTGGTACAGGTCCGCTTCGATGATCAGCGGCTCGGC
>DASWHI010000279.1:0-2797 GCA_036398235.1 Burkholderiales bacterium | reverse complement strand
ACGATGTTGCGCGGGTCCGCTTCCATGGTGTCACGGGAGGCGCGCGCGCTGCAGAATTCAAGCAGTTCGGCGTCGCCGTAGATCCGGCGGGCACTCCCGATGTCCTTGCCGGTGCGCTCGAGCATGGCGCCGATGCGCGCGGTGTAGTTGAGCACCAGCCCGCGGTTCTCGATGGCCTGCAGCACCCGCTCCTTAACCTCCTTGAACTCGCCCTTCGTGGAACGGACGACAGCTTCAGCGGACGCGGCCTGCGCCGCGCCGTGCAGCGCGAGGCCGGCCGCGACGGCCAGCGCGAAGACCCAGTGCGTTTTCATGTGTTCCTCCGAATCGTGATTACCGGGGCGAATGCCCGGCCCGGCACTCATTGTTGCGGAGGAGGTTAGAGAGGTTATTGCTCCAGATCAACTGTACGGCACTGCGCGACGCTCGATTCAGGACCTGTCCGGAGCCTTGCGGACCGCGCGTTGAGCGGCGGCGCGAGCCGTTCGCTCCAACGCGCGGACGCGAACCGGCGCGAAGCGTCCGGATTCGCGAGGATTTGTCAGGGCTTACTGCCCATCGGGAACGGCCAGGCGCCGGGAATCACGACCGGGCGGGGGGCGGCGGGGACCGGCGCCGCGGGCTTGCGGGCCGCCGGCTTGCGCTTCGCCGGGGCGCGCTTCGCGCCGCGCCGGGCTGGTTGCTTCTTCGCCGCCCGCTTCTTCCCGGCTCGCCTCTTCGGTTTGGCCATCGGATCCTCCAATCGGTTGGCCGCGCGGCGCTTGCGGCTTCTCAGTGGCGGGCCGCGTGGGTCTTGCTCGCCAGGTCCCGGTACAACATCTCCGGATCGAGCTTGATGCCGCCGCCCCAGGTCACCGCGTTCGATATCGGGTCGAGCGCGACGCGCGAGAAGGTCTGCTCGTCGGAGATCGCCAGATACGACTCGGTCAGCACCAGGTCGCCGAGGTTGACGCTCCCTTCCAGCCCGTCATCGAAACGGAGCCAGAGGGTGTAATTGCCCTCGGCGCGGCATTCGGTAATGGTGTGCATCATGCTCTGTCTGCGTCTGCGGTAACGCCGGTTCAGCAGGCTGGAACCCACAGCTCCTCCCAGTTGGTTGATAAGCAAGCGTCCTTCTTCCGATGTCCTCCTTCGCCGCGTCAGTCCCAGTTGAGCGCCCCGCCCGTCTGATACTCGAGGACGCGGGTCTCGAAGAAATTGCGCTCCTTCTTGAGGTCGGTCATCTCCGCCATCCAGGGAAAGGGATTGCCGGCGCTTTCGAACTGCGGATCGAGACCGATCTGCTGGCAGCGGCGATTCGCGATGTAGCGCAGGTACTCCTTGAACATGGCCGCATTCAGCCCCAGCACGCCGCGCGGCATGGTGTCCTCCGCGTAGCGGTACTCGAGCTCAACCGCTTTCTTGAAGATCTCACGCAGTTCCTCGCGGAATTCCGGCGTCCACAGGTGCGGATTCTCGAGCTTGATCGTGTTGATGAGGTCGATGCCGAAATTGCAGTGCATGGACTCGTCGCGCAGGATGTACTGGTATTGCTCGGCCGACCCCGTCATCTTGTTCTGCCGCCCGAGCGAGAGGATCTGCACGAAGCCGACGTAGAAGAAGAGCCCCTCCATCAGGCACGCGAACACGATCAGGCTCTTCAGGAGCTTCTGGTCGGCTTCCGGCGTGCCGGTCCGGAACGTGGGATCGGTCAGCGTGTCGATGAACGGAATCAAGAACTCGTCCTTGTCGCGGATCGAGGGGATTTCGCGGTAGGCGTTGAAGATCTCGCCATCGTCCAACTGCAGGCTCTCCACGATGTACTGGTAGGCGTGGGTGTGGATCGCCTCCTCGAACGCCTGCCGCAGCAGGTACTGCCGGCACTCGGGCGCGGTGATGTGGCGATAGGTCCCGAGCACGATGTTGTTCGCCGCGAGGGAATCCGCCGTGACGAAGAAGCCGAGGTTGCGCTTGACGATGCGCCGTTCGTCCTCCGTCAACCCGTTGGGATCCTTCCACAGCGCGATGTCGCGGCTCATCTGGATTTCCTGGGGCATCCAGTGGTTGGCGCAGGCGGAAAGGTACTTCTCCCAGGCCCATTTGTACTTGAACGGCACCAACTGGTTGACGTCGGTTTGCCCGTTGATGACGCGCTTGTCGGCGACGTTGACGCGCCGCAATGCGAGCTCGCCTGGCTGCGGCGCCGGCGCCAGCGGCTGCACGCCTGCGCCGCCGGCGATCGTCTGCAGTTCTCCAAATTGCAGCATCTTCAGCTTCCTTTACCCTTGATCCCGTATCCCGTATCCCGTATCCCGTATCCTGATCTATTGACAGGACTCGCACTCGGAATCGTCGACCTTGCAGAACCTGGGCTCCGCGGCCACAAGACCGCCATCGGAGGACACAGCGTTCAGTTGCCCGGTCGCGACCGTGGATTTCTCGGCCGAGGTCGCGCCCAGCGTGCGCAGGTAATAGGTGGTCTTCAGGCCCCGGATCCACGCCAGCTTGTAGGTGTCGTCGAGCCGCTTGCCCGAAGCGCCTGCCATGTAGATGTTCAGCGACTGCGACTGGTCGATCCACTTCTGCCGGCGCGCCGCGCACTCGACCAGCCACTTCGGCTCGATTTCGAACGCGGTCGCGTAGAGCGTGCGGATCTCCGGCGGGATGCGGTCGATCTTGGCGAGCGAGCCGTCGAAGTACTTGAGATCGGCGATCATCACCTCGTCCCACACGTTGAGGCTCTTCAGGTCCCGCACCAGAAACTCGTTCACCACCGTGAACTCGCCCGACAGGTTCGATTTCACATAGAGGTTCTGGT
>DASWHI010000278.1:0-6079 GCA_036398235.1 Burkholderiales bacterium | reverse complement strand
TGCTGGCCGCCGGAGAGGCTGTTCCCGCTCTGGCCGAGCTTGTCCTTGACTTCCTCCCATAGCGCGGCACGCTTGAGGGCCCATTCGACCCGCTCCTCCATCTGGCCGCGGTTCAACTGCTCGAACAGCCGCACGCCGAAGGCAATATTGTCGTAGATCGACATCGGGAACGGGGTGGCTTTCTGGAACACCATGCCGATCCGCGCGCGGATCAGCGATACGTCCTGCTTCGAGGTCACGAGGTTTTCGCCATCCATCATGATCTCGCCCTCGGCGCGCTGCTCGGGATACAGCGAGTACATCCGGTTGAACGTGCGCAACAAGGTGGACTTGCCGCAACCGGACGGGCCGATAAATGCCGTGACTCTTTTTTCCGGCACGTCCAGCGTGATCGATTTCAGGGCGTGGAAGCTCCCGTAGTAGAAATTCAGGTTGCGCACCCTGAGCTTCGGCGCCAACTTCGCGTCGGCATTAGGCGCGGCCTCGGCGGCGTCAGTCGAAATCGCCGTTCTCATGTTCACCCGTGGCGCGGCTGTTGTTGTTTCCATAAATTCCCTCGCCTTCAATAGTCCTTCCTGAAGATCACCCGCGCCACGATGTTCAGTGCCAGCACCGCGAGGGTGATCAGGCTCGCACCGCCCCAGGCCAGTCGATGCCAGTCCGCGTAGGGGCTCATCGCGAACTGGAAGATCACCACCGGCAGGTTCGACATGGGCGCGTTCATGTTGAGCGACCAGAACTGGTTGTTGAGCGAGGTGAAAAGCAGCGGTGCCGTCTCGCCGCTGATGCGCGCAACCGCCAGCAGAATGCCGGTGAGGATGCCGGTCCGCGCCGCGCGGTAGGTCACCGACATGATCATTCTCCAGGTCGGGCAGCCAAGGGCGACGGCCGCCTCGCGCAGGCTGCCCGGAACGAGCTTCAGCATGTCGTCAGTGGTGCGTACGACCACCGGGATCACCAGCAACGAGAGCGCGATCGAGCCCGCGAATCCGGAAAAGTGCCCGACCTGCGCGACGTAAACGGAATAGACAAACAATCCCATGACGATGGACGGAGCGGACAGCAGGACGTCGTTCAGGAAACGTGTGCCGGAGGCCAGCCAGCCACTGCGTCCGTACTCGGCAAGATAAGTGCCCGCGAGGATGCCGATCGGCGTCCCCAGCAGCGTGCCCAGCCCCACCATCACCAGACTGCCGGCGATCGCGTTCGCGAGGCCGCCGTCGGCCCCGGGCGGTGGCGTCATCTGCGTATACAGGCCGATGCGGACGAGTGCGTTGCCGCCTTCGTAGAGCAGCGTGAAGATGATCCATACCAGCCAGAACAGCCCGAAGGCGAGCGCAAGCGAGGACACGGCGAGCATTACGGCATTGGTTCGCTTGCGGGCGCGGTAAACGCTGTTGGCCGGGCTGATCACACTTATTGCGTTTCCACTCACGTCTGCCTCCCCTCCTGCCGTGCAAGCCGCATGAGCAGCAGCTTGGACAGCCCCAGCACGATCGTGGTGATCAGGAACAGGATGAGCCCGAGCTCGATCAACGCGGAGAAATACAGATCGCCGACCGCCTCGGTGAACTCGTTCGCGAGCGCGGAAGCGATGCTGTTGCCCGGGGCCATCAGGGAGACGGCCAGCCGGTGGGCGTTTCCGATCACAAAGGTGACCGCCATCGTCTCGCCCAGCGCGCGCCCGAGCCCGAGCATGATGCCGCCGACGACGCCGATCTTGGTGTAGGGCAGGACGACCTTCCAGACCACTTCCCAGGTGGAGGCGCCCAGGCCGTAGGCGGACTCCTTGAGCATCGGCGGCACCAGGTCGAACACATCGCGCATCACCGCGGCGATAAACGGTATCACCATGATCGAGAGTATCAGGCCCGCAGTCATCATGCCGATGCCGAGCGGGGGGCCCTGAAACAGCGCGCCGAGCAACGGGACATCTCCCAGCAAGTTGATCATAAGCGGCTGGACGTAGGTCTGGAACAGGGGCACGAACACGAACAAGCCCCACATTCCGTAGATGATCGACGGGATCGCCGCCAGCAGCTCGATGGCGGTTCCCAGCGGGCGCTTGAGCCACGTCGGAGAAAGCTCGGTCAGAAACAGCGCGATGCCAAAGCTGACGGGCACCCCGATCAACATTGCGATGAGAGAGGTGACCAGCGTTCCGTAAATCGGCACCAGCGCGCCGAAATTCTCCTGAACGGGATCCCAGTCGGTCGTCCAGAGAAAGCTGAACCCGTATTTCTCGAGTGTCTGGGTGCTGCCCAGGATGAGCGAGACGAGAATCGCGGCCAGCAGGCCGAACACCAGGAACGCGCAGGTCCGCGTCAGCCACTCGAACGCGGAATCCATCCACTTCACCTGCTGCACGCGAGGCGGCGTAGCGCCACGCCTGGTTTCCATTATCTGTTTATCTGCTCCGGCCGCGGTTGGCAGGGTTATCACGCTCACGGGCGAGGCCTCATTGATCATTGTACAGTGAAAACTCGAGCGTAAAGAAAAGGGGGGCGGCATTGCCGCCGCCCCCCCTTTGTCGCAACAGTTGCGCGGGGCAACTCGTCATCGCCCCCGGGCTAGTAGACGCTCATCCCGGACGTATCCTTGATGTTCGCCTTCCACTCGGTCTTTATCAACGACACGACGGGGTCAGGCATCGGCACGTAGTCGAGGTCGGAGGCCATCTGCTGCCCGTTCTTGAACGACCACTCGAAGAATTTGAGCACTTCCTTGGCGGCCGCGGGATTCGCCTGCTGGGTATGAATCAGGATGAAGGAAGCGCCGGTGATCGGCCAGCTCTGCTTGCCGGGCTGGTTCGTCAGCACCACTCCCATGCCGGGGACGGATTTCCAGTCGGCACCCGCGGCGGCGGCCTTGAACGAGTCGTCGTTCGGGGATACCGCTACGCCATCGTGATTCACCATCTTCGCCGTCGCAAGCTTGTTCTGCTTCGCGTATGCGTATTCCACGTATCCGATCGCCCCGTCGATGCGACCTACATAGTTGGCGACGCCTTCGTTGCCTTTTCCACCCACGCCGGTGGGCCACTTGACCGAGGTCCCGACGCCTACCGCCGACTTCCATTCCGGGCTGATCTTCGAAAGATAATCGACGAAGAGGAAGGTCGTTCCCGAGCCGTCGGAGCGGTGCACGACCGAGATCGCCTGGTTGGGCAGCTTGACGCCCTTGTTGAGCGACGCGATCGGGGCCTCGTTCCACTTCTTGATCTTGCCGAGGTAAATGTCCGCAATGACCGGTCCAGTCAGCGTGATGGCTCCGTCTCCGATGCCCTTGACGTTAATGACCGGCACCACACCGCCCATGATGGCGGGGAACTGCATCAACCCGTGCTTCTGCAGGTCAGCAGATTTCATGGGCATGTCGGAGGCGCCGAATAACACCGTCTTGGCTGTAATCTGCTTGATGCCGCCGCCGGAACCGATGGACTGATAGTTCAGTCCGACACCCGTTTGCTTCTGGTACGCGTCCGCCCACTTCGAATAGATGGGATAAGGAAAGGTCGCCCCCGCGCCGGTGATATCGCCGGCCCATGCCGTGCTCGTCACGATCGCCGTCGCGGCGACCAAGATATTGATCTGTCTGAGAAAAGTCATGATTTTCGCTCCTGTCTCTATTGTCGGAATGTGCGGCCCAGCTGGCAGGATACGGAGAGCGGGTTACAGCTTTATTACAGTCGACCGCATTCGCTGATCTTCAGCGGGATAAGCCCGCCGGCGGCCCGGTTGCCGTGTCCGCTACCGGCTTCACGCGCACCCGGCGCATGACGGCAACCGCCAGCAGGGTGGCCGCGACCTGCGCGGCCACAAATGCCGGCGCGTCCGCCGGCCGGATCCCGGCAAAGGTGTCGCTCGCCGCGCGTGCCAGGGTCACCGCGGGATTGGCGAATGACGTGGACGCGGCAAACCAATAGGCGGCGGTGATGTATGCCCCCACCGCATAGGGCGTCGACGAAGAGTTGCCGCGCAAACAGCCCAGGATCACGACCACCAGGCCGAAGGTCGCGACGGCTTCGCTCCACCACTGCGATGGTCCCACGCGTTCCTTGAGGGAGGCGAAAAACAACGGCTCGCCGAACATGAGATGCGCCGCCGCGACGCCCGCAAACGCCGCGGCAACCTGCACTGCGACATACGCCGCGGCTTCGTGCCACGGCAGCGCCCGTTCGAGCGCCATCGCAAGTGAGACCGCCGGATTGAAGTGAGCGCCCGATACCGGACCCAATGCAAGGATCAGCGCGACCAGCGCGCAGCCGGTCGCGACCGCATTGGCAAGCAGCGCGATGGCGACATTGCCCGCCGCGAGCCGCTCGCCCATGATGCCCGAGCCGACGACGGCGGCGAGCAGATAGGCGGTCCCGATCGCTTCCGCCGCGAGCCTTCGCGCCAGGTTCAAGCCGCGATTCCCCGGCGGCCGGCTCTAGGCCACCGGCTCCGAGCGGCCCACGCGGCCGATCTCGTCCAATCGCCTCTGCAAGGCGAGCCGGTCGAGCCGGGCCAGCGGCAAATCGACGAAGATGATCAGGCGATTGCTCAGCTGCTGGTACGCCCTGAAGAACGCCTTTTGCTTTTGCTCGTCCGATCCCTCGACCGCCGCAGGGTCGGGTATGCCCCAGTGCGCCGTCATCGGCTGCCCCGGCCATACTGGGCACACTTCGCCTGCCGCGTCGTCGCACACGGTGAAGACGAAGTCCATGCGCGGAGCGCCCGGTTGCGCAAACTCGTCCCAGCCCTTGCTGCGCAGGCCCTGCGTCGGCAGACGATTCCTCTCGATCAGCTCGAGCGTCATCCTGTGGACCTGGCCTCTTGGATGGCTGCCGGCGCTATACGCCTTGAACCGGCCGCCGCCCATCGCGTTGAGCAGCACCTCCGCCATGATGCTGCGTGCCGAATTCCCGGTGCACAGAAACAGTACGTTGAAGGTCTTTTCGGTCATGCAAGCGACGCGGTCGTCGGGGCAATCCCGTATTTCCAGTCCTGGGGAAACGACGCGTGGGGGCGTTCAGGCTACAGCGGGATGCCGCCGGCCGAGGATTCGTGCTGAACCGATGCGCCACCCGGCAACTGCTCATCGGGCCCACCGGTGTTTGCGGGGCGCTCAGGCGCCTGAGTGAAAAATACCCTCCGCAAATGCCTTACCGTCGCGTCGTAATACAAGTCATCAATCTCGTCCGCCCAGTTCTTCGCCACATGAATCCGCTTTGTGCCATCGGTCATTGTTACGGCTCCTCGATAATGGGAAATTCGATTGCGCGAAAGCATGACCCAGGAGCATCCGTACGCACAAGCTCAAAATAAAACGACTGTCAATACAGTAACCTTGGCGCAATTTCTTCCAGGCAGTATTGAGAACAGTCCGGAACGTCATGAATTGCATGCCCGGGCAATGATTAACATTCTTGTAACAAATATGATTCACCATATTAGGTTTTTGCCGATATCCGTCCACTCGCACGCTGGCGCACTTCACCAGACCTCATTTCGTCAAGCGCTATTCCGCAATGCCTCGGGCAAACGCTGCCTGAACGAGACGACGAGGCGATTTCGCTGTTTCGTGCGGAGGTTCACTTGGCGATTGGACGCCACACACCTATACTTACGGCTTCGATAGCACCGTGAGCGAGGGAGCCTGATCACGGCACCTGCTAGGCCTTCCTGGTTCGATTTGGACCGCCGCGCGAAATGCCCGCGCACGGCGTCCTTCACCCCCCGGGTCCGCGTCATGCGGCATCGGCGCAATCCCCCTCTCACCCCCTGGCAGCACCGATGACCGTTTACACGACGCTCGCCGCGGTCGATCTCGGTTCCAACAGTTTTCATTGTCAGGTGGCGCGCGTCGTCGGGGATCAGATCTACCCGCTCGATGCGCTGCGCGAGCCCGTACGGCTCGGAGAGGGGCTCACCGAAGACAAGCGTCTCGATGAAGTGGTGCAGGAACGGGCGCTCGCCTGCCTCAAGCGCTTCGGCGAGCGGTTACGCGGCTTCGAGCGGCGCGCCGTGCGCGCCCTTGGCACCAACACCCTGAGGGTCGCAAAGGACGCCTCCGTGTTCCTCAAAAAGGCGGAGGC
>DASWHI010000277.1:0-10562 GCA_036398235.1 Burkholderiales bacterium | reverse complement strand
GAAGCCAGCGCATGCTGGCCGATCCTCAACTGCGCGAGATTTTTCTCGTCGATCTGGACCACCACCTGCGTTTCACCCTCCGGCGCCAGCGCCATCAATTCCTTGCCGGACTGCACCACGTTGCCGGGCTCGACGTTGCGGGAGATGAGCGTGCCGTCGACCGGCGCGAGGATCACCGTCTGGTCGAGCTTCGCCTGCGCGACGCCCAGGGTCGCGCGCGCTTGCGCGAGGGCGGTCTGGGCGAGCGCGAAATCGCTGCCCGACGGCCGGTTGGTCGCGACCTGCAGCTTTGCCGCGCGGAGCTGGCTCTCCGCGACATCCAGGTTGCGCTGCGCGTCATCGAGCGCCGCCTGGCTGACGAAGCCCTTGGCCTTGAGCTCCCTGGCCCGGTCGTGCTGCTGGCGCGCCTGCGTGAGGTTCGCCTGCGCCTGAATCAGCGCCTGCTCCGCGGCGGGCAGACTCACCTCGCGCAGCTGGCGCAACCTCGCCTCGGCCTGGGCAACGGCGCCACTCGCCTGTGCAACCGACGCCCGCTCGTCCTCGTCGTCGAGCACGATCAGGACATCGCCGCGCTTGACGCTCTGGCCTTCCTCCACGGGTATGCGCGCGACGCGCCCGGTGATCACCGCCCCGACCGCCGCCCGTTGCGGCGTTATGATCCGTCCGCTCGCCACCACGGTTTGCACGAGATCGCTGCGCACCGCCTGGTGGGTTTCGACCGGCTTGCCGAGAATCAGGTTGCGCAGGAGAAAGCCTGCCACCCCAAGCGCGAGCGCAATCAACAAGCCGCGCTTGATCCAGCGCCGGCGCGGAGATACGGGTTGGTCAGCCATGGGAATGCATCAGCGTTGGCGCATAGTAGCCACAGCATAATGGCACGGGTTGATATGGATCAATGGCACGGGGGGCAGCGTGCCGGGTGACGAGTGACAGGGCTTCCGCGCAGCGGGTGCGGTCAGCCCGCCCACCGCACCAGTCCCGCCTTATCAGCCTCGCGTCACCAGACCCGGGCCCGCGGCGCGCGTGAAGACCGAGCGCATGCCCAGCAGCAGGAGCACGAGCGCGACCAGCAGCATGACGGTCGTGATCGGACGGGTGAAGAAGATGGAATAGCTTCCCGCCGACATCGCGAGCGCCTGCCGGAAATTCAACTCGAGCATGGGCGCGAGGACGAGACCGAGGATGATCGGGGCGATCTCGAAGTCGAGCTTCCGCAGGACGTAGCCCACGACGCCCGCGCCGGCCATGATCCACACGTCCACCACGCTGTTGTTGACCGCGTACACGCCCAGCGTCGCGAAGGCAAGTAACGACGGATACAGGTAGGGATACGGGACCCGCAGAACGTTCACGAAAACTCCGACCATGGGCAGGTTCAGGACGAGCAGGACGGCGTTGCCCACGTACATGCTCGCGATGACGCCCCAGAACATCGCGGGCTGCTCCTGGATGAGCAACGGGCCCGGCGCGATGCCGTGGATCATCATCGCCGCCAGCATGATCGCCGGCACGGCGCCCGAGGGGAGGCCCAGCGCGAGCATCGGCACCAGCGCCCCGGAGGTGGCCGCGTTGTTCGCCGATTCGGGGCCGGCGACCCCCTCGATGGCACCCTGGCCGAAGCGCTCCGGAGTCTTGGAAAGACGCCGTTCGATCGAATACGAGACGAACGACGAGATGATGTGGCCCGGTCCCGGAATGATTCCGATGAGAAATCCCAGCACGGTACCGCGGCCGATGGGCCCGGCGCTCCTCCGCCATTCCTCCCGGTTGGGCAGCAATTCCCGCAGGCGGGGCGCGCGGACGTCAACCTTGGTGGCGCGCCCCGCGGAAAGCAGGATTTCCGAGATCCCGAACAAGCCGACCGCCACCGGCACGATGCCGATGCCGTCGCCCAGCTCGGCCAACCCGTACTCGAAGCGGAACAGGCCCGTCATGGTGTCCATGCCGACCATGCCCAGCAGCAGGCCCAGCGCCGCCATGGTGAGCGACCGGGTAATCGGTCCGCTGGTCATGTACGCGAGCACCAGCAGGCCGAGGACCAGCAGCGCGAAATGCTCGGGCGGACCGAAGCGCAACGCGAACTCGGCGAGGGGGGGCGCCAGCAACATGAGCGCGACGATGCTCAAGGTTCCCGCGACGAACGACCCCACCGCGGCGATGGCAAGCGCGGCCCCCGCCCGCCCCTTCTGCGTCATCGCATAGCCGTCGATGCACGTCATCACCGATGCCGCCTCGCCGGGGATGCGCATGAGGATGGAGGTCGTCGAGCCGCCGTACATCGCCCCGTAGTAGATGCCGGCAAGCAGCACGATGGCGCTGGTCGCGTTCAACCCGAAGGTGACGGGGAGAAGCAGGCTGATCCCCGCGAGGGGCCCCACGCCGGGGAGGACACCCACCAGCGTTCCCACCAGGCAGCCGACGAAGGCGTACACCAGCACGTCGGGCGCCAGGGCCGTGGCGAAGCCGAGGGAGAGGTTGTTCAGTATCTCGACCATCAGGCCTGCTCCCGGCAGGCGATCCCGACACCTGCGCCGATCCTGCCTGTTTTCATCGGGCGGGCAGGACGCTCTACAGACCGAACGGTCCCTTCGGCAGAGGCACGTGCAGAAGGGCGTTGAACAGAAAATAAGTACCGAAGGAGAAGCAGCCAGCAAAGACGACACCCGCAAGCCATCCCTTCTTCTCGAGGATGCTTACCAGCGTGAGCAGCGCAATGAAAATCGTGACGCGGAATCCGAGGCGCTCGAGCGCAAGCGCCATGAAAGCGCAGGTCCCCAGGATGAATACGGCGTGCCGCCACTCCGTCCACTGGACGGCGGCCGCTCGTTTACCGGAGCGCCCCCCGATGATCACCGCGATGCTGCATACCAGCAGCGTGAAGGCCAGGAACGCCGGCATCGCACCCGGCCCGGGCTCGGCGAGAAATCCAAACGGAATCTTGCGGGTCTCCCAGAGAACCAGGAGCGAGAACGCTGCAAAAAACGCCCCCGCCACCTGGTCGATCGTCAGCGATCGCACGCCGCGGCCCTCGGGAACCCGCGCGGGTTAGCCGCTTTACTTGGCGTCCGGTGGCGGAATGCGCCGGATGGCGGAGGCAAGCCTCTCGCAGTCGTTATCCCACCATTTCTGGAACTCGGGCGCGTCCAGGTAGGCGGGCGGCATCTGCATCTTCATGGATGCATTCCTAAACTGGGGGTCTGTCACCGCCTGCTTCACCGCCTTTCGGATGACGTCGAGCGCCTGGGCCGGTACTTCCTTGCGCGCGAACATCCCGACCCAGAGGTAAACCTCCATGTCGTAGCCGAGCTCCTTCATCGTGGGCAGCTCCGGGAAGGCGGCGAGCCGCGTCGCACCGGTATTGGCGAGCACGCGAAGCTTCCCGGCCTTCGCCTGCGGGGTCACCGCCCCGGTCGACAGCGCCGACACGAACGCGTGGCCGGCCACGATCGCGGTCATCGCGGGGCCGCCTCCGGTGGTCGGCAGGTGGCGCATCTTGACTTCGGTGGTCTGCTGGAAGATTTCCATCGACATATGGGCGACCGAGTAGGGCCCGGCTGACACGTAGAGAATGTCGTTCGGCCGCTTCTTGGCATCGGCAACCAGTTGCTTGACGGTTTTCCAGGGCGTGCTCGGGTGCACGATCACGAGCGTCGGGTCGGCGTTGATCCGGCCGATCGGGACGAACTGGTCGCGGGTGAAACGCGGCTTGCGCCCCGCCACGCGGTCCGCCTCCGGAATCGTGCAGATGGAGAACACGGTGATCACCAGCGTGTAGCCGTCCGCCGGGGCTTGCGACACGAATTGCGTGCCCACCGCGCCGCCGGCGCCCGTGCGGTTGACCACGATCACGGGCTGCTTCAGGACCTTTTCCAGGGCCGGAGCAAGCGGCCGGGCCGTAAGGTCAGCCGCGCCGCCTGGCGGGTACGGCGACACCAGGTTGATGGGACGAGCGGGAAATGCCTCCTGCGCGGCGACACCGCCCGCCCACGACAAGAGCATCAGCAAGCCTGCTGTCAGTATCCGAAGCATGGAACCTCCTCGATTGTTGTATTGCGCCTCGCGCAATGCCGCTTCGCTGCCGCGCACGGCGCTGTTTTTCTACGGGGCACAAGGCTTCGGGGGATACTTTGTTCTAGTTGAACTCGCCTTGTCAACGCTCTAGGAAATCGCAGATGAAATCGGGCGATATCGGAACCGACCTCGTTTTCCGCGGTTCAGCGCACCTTACAAAGGTCGGATTGTCCGCAGTCTGTCAATTGAACGGCCAAGGCATTGCGACGAGACGCTGCAGGATCCCCTCCGGGTAGTCGAGAACCAGGAAATGAGACATCGCGCTGAGCACGAGCACGGCGCCCGAGGCCGCGAGCGCGGCCCGTGGCCAAGCCACGTTCGCTTTCACCCGGAGAAAGACGCTGATAAAGGCGAAGACACCGAGCACGAAGCCGAACACGGCGGCAGCCACCAGCAATCCGAGCATCCAGCCCTGATAATGCAGCGGCGAGTGTGCCGGACGCTCGACCTCGTTCCATTCACGCTCGCCGTCGTAGAGCACGTGCGACGGCCGGTTGCGCATGGATACCACGAGCACCGCAGCCAGCAGGGCGAGCGTGACCAGCGCGACGGACAGCGGAAAGACCCGGGCGAGAAAGGTCAGTTCGACCGACTCGTAGACCATGTAGGCGGCGCACGCCGCGATCACGCCCAGGAACACCAGCTGCGGCACCCTGTGAACGGGGGCGTTCGGCCCGTCCGGCGTCAGCGTCGCGCGGGACGGTTTGAAGCGCACGGCAAGAATGATCGAAACGACGATCAGGGCGAGCATGACCTGCACGCCCGTGCGCTCGAGAAAGCTCGCGCCATAGACCTGCACCGACTGGTAGACCGCGGCGTCGAGCCGCCGCGAGAGCACGAACCCGATCAGCAGCGCCGGCGGCGACCATCCGAAGCGCCTCATGTACACGCCGAGCACGCCGAGCACGAAGAGCGCAACGAGGTCGTACCAGCTGCGCGTGACCTGGTAGGCCGCGAAATAGATGATCGCGATCATGAACGGCGCGACCATGGCGAACGGAACCAGCGTGATGCGCGAGATCGGCTTCGCGAGGAGCAGGCAGGTGGCGGTGCCGAGCACGTTGGCAAGCGCGAGCGACCAGATGATGACGAACGTCAGATCGAGATGGCGCTCCAGCATGCCGATGCCGGGCTCGACGCCGATCAGGATGAGCCCCCCGAGGAATATCGCCATGCTGCTGGAACTGGGAATCCCGAACATCAGCGCCGGGATCATGGCGCCGCCGTTGTCCGCGTTGTTGGCCGACTCCGGTCCGATGACCCCGCGGATGTCGCCTTTACCGAGCTGGTCACGGTCCTTCACCGACTGGACCACGTGCCCGTAGGCCACCCAGGTGACGACCGGGCCGCCCATGCCCGGCAGCGCCCCGAGCATCGTGCCGATCGACGAGCAGCGCAGGACCAGCCCCCAGTGCCGCAGCGTTTCCGCGAACCCGCGCAGCGTGCCCGACCCGAGCTTCTGGGTCGAGGAGATCGTCACGCGCTTGCGCAGGATATCGACGACCTCCGGCACCGCGAACATGGCGAGTCCGACGATGACCAGCGAAATGCCGTCGCTCAGGTACACGGTGTCGAACGCGAACCGGTATTCGCCGGTCGCCGGCGCCGCGCCGACGCTCCCCAGCAGCAACCCGAAGCCGCAGGTCCCAAGCCCCTTCAGCGCGCTGGCGCCCGTCAGCATGCCAACCATGGTCAGCGCGAGAGCGATCAGCATCAGCTGCTCGCCGAAGCCGACGCCCAGGATCAGCGGCCGCGCGAACTGGATCGCCAGCGTCAGGACCACCACTCCGAACAAGCCGCCCAGCATGGACGCCGAGAACGCGGCGCCGAGCGCTCGCGCCGCTTCGCCGCGTTTCGCCAGGGGAAAACCGTCGAGGATGGTGGCCTGCGAGGACGAGCTCCCCGGGATGCCCATCAGCACCGCGGGAAACGTATCCGCGGTGTTGTTGACGGCCATCAAGCCCACCATCATCGCCAGCACCGGGGTCGGATCCTTGCCGAAGACGAACGGCAGCAGCAGGGAGAGCATCGCGGTGCCGCCGAGGCCGGGCAGGATGCCCACGACCATGCCCAGCAGCACGCCCAGAGCGAGGAAAAGGAAGTGGTGGAGACTGAACAGCGAGGCGAGCGCCGCGAGTATGAATTCGGACATGGGCATGACCGGTGGGGGGGCGCGCTGCCGCGCGCCCGGACAGGGTTCGGGACCGGAGCCTGTCGGTGGTCTCGACGCCGACGGGCTACTTCAACGTCACGTTATGCTTGGTCTTGAGAAAGTCCCTGAGCCAATCCCAGACCTCGGGGGAGAGCGTGGTCGCGTCCCTCAGGATCGGGCGCGCCGACTCGCCGATGAACTGCGGATAGCCTTCGATGACCTTGCCCGCTTTCTGGTCGAACTCCGGATCCTGGAGCGTTTTCTGTATTGCCGTGCGCCAGGCCGCGGCGATCGGCTCCGGGGTTCCGGCCGGCAACAGGATCGCCTTGTTCGCCATGACCCCCATCTTGAGCATCGCCTTCCAGGCCTCGAACGCCGGCCCCGAGGGCTGCTTGCCGTGCATCGCCTCGTACGCCTCGACGAAGCTGGGCAGGTTCTTGAAGTTCGGGTCGCGCACGACTTTGCCCGTTTCGTCGATGACGCCGAGGGCGAACAGCGGCACCGCCTTGCCTGCCTTGACCAGTTGCGACGCGTTCTTCAGGAAACCCGGTGTCGTGTCGTAGTTGATGTTGAACTCCCCGCGCTCGAACGCGAGGCGCACGGGGCCGCGCTCCACGCCCCAGACGTACTTCACGTCAAGCCCGAGCAGGTCGAACGCCGTGGTCACGCGCATCTCGGCGCCGGTCGGGGTGTTGCCGCCGAATGTCAGCGCCTGGCCCTTGAGCTTGGCGATGTCCTTTATGGACTTGACCCCGAGCCCGGGCGCAATGTAGACGACCGAGCCCTGCGGCGACAGGACCACGGGCATGGCCTTGCTGAGATCGAGCTCGAACTTGGATCTCTGAAACACGAAGTTCATCACAGTGGAGGACGAGCTGACCAGCACGTGCAATCCGTCCGGCTTGGCACGGCTGTTGAACTGGTTCGCCCCGGGGATCGAGCCGCCGCCCGGCACGTTGCGAACCAGAATCGTCGGATTACCGGGCAGGTACTTCTCGAAGAACGGCGCGAGCGCGCGGCTGTAGATGTCGCTGCCGCCCCCCGGCGTGAAGGGCACGAGCATCTCGATGCGCTTGCCCGAGAAATCGACCTTCTGCGCCGCCGCCTCGATGGCCGGCATCCCGGCGAGCGCCGCGATGACGCCGAAGCATGCGCCCGACCGCAACAGAGTGTTGCTGTTCATGGCAGACCTCCTCCGTAGTTATATTGTATGTGGATGCGGAAGGTCCGCATCTTGGACCACTATACCGCCGTTGGCGAGCGCCAACAACGGGGGCGGGCGGGGCAGCCGATTTGACCGGTTTACCTCCCTTTCCGGCGCGATCGGGACTTCGCGAGCCCGAGCTCGCGGCGCTTCTGGTCGCGCCACTTCCCGAACGGACGCGTCGTCGGGTCGTCCGCGATTCTCCTGCGCGTCGCCTCCTCGATCTGCCTGTCGGTAAGCGAGAAGTCGAGCACCACTCGGTGCGGCTGCGCGACGTACCATGGCGTGTCGCAGAAGAACTCGAGCCGGTTGCCCTCGGGATCGAGGAAGTACACCGACCAGGCGTTGCCGTGGTCCACGGGATCGATTCCCTCCACCCCGTTGGTGACCACCAGATCGTGCATCGCCCTCACCTCCTTGATGGAGGCGACCCGGAACGTGATCTGGTTGACCGTGGACCGCGTGCCCCTCTCGCGCCCCGTGACCAGGACAATCTGATGATGGTCCTTCGGGTCCTTGCTGAGGAAGGTCAGGCGGGGGCCGCCGCTCCTCAGCTCGCCCTCGTCCATCACCTTGAAGCCGAGGAGCCGGGTGTAAAACTCGCGCATCCGGTCCATGTCGGTCACCCAGAGGCCGATATGGCTGAGCGTCCACTTGGGCAGGTTCGTCATCGCTTTCTCCGCACGAACTCGAGCGTGCTGCGCAGTGTGCCCGGGTCCTGGTAGCCGTTCAACCGGGCCAGCTGCCTTCCGTCCTCGCCCAGGAAGATGAGCGTCGGCGTGCTCCTGATCCCGAGATGCTGCGTCACCGTTCGCTCCGTATAGGCTACGCCGTCCGTCCACGTCACGTCCAGCGAGCCGCGGACGTTGACGGCGATCACGTCGAAGTGCTTCCGCATGATGTCGTAATTGTCACCGCTGACGAAGTTCTCCTCCAGCAGGCGTGCGCAGTACGGGCAGTTGTCGAGGTGCAGGAACACCATCACGTGCCGGCCCTGCTTGCGCGCCTCGGCGACGTCCTGCCGGAAGTCGAGGAAGCTCGACTTGAACCATTGCGGCAGCGTATAGGCGACGCCCGTCACCGGCTTCGCCGGGTCGCTCGCCTGGCCCGCCGGCTGCGCGGCCGCGAGCAGCCACGCGCTGGCGAGCGTCAGCATGACGAGGGCAGCGGTTAGCGATTTCAATCCGGTTGCTTTTCGTTCGCGCATTTTGCCCGAAGCGCACCGCTCACTTGGCGTACTCTTCGTGCTTCGGCAGCGCCTGCGTCTCGACGTACCACGGCGCTCTCGATCCCCAGAAGATGCTGCCCTCCGGGCGCATATCGGGGCTCGCATCCAGGATCCCGGCGGGCACGAGGTAATTTTCCGTGCCAGGAATCTTGTGCGGAACGCGCGTGCCGCACTGGGTGCAGAAGCACACCGCGAAGCGCTTGGCGCCGGGCAGGTCGAAGCGCCGGATCAGCGATTCCCCGGCAAGCCAGGTGAACTGGCTCTGGGGCAGGAAGATGTTCGCGGCATGCGCGCTGCCGGTCGCCTTGCGGCAGCGGCTGCAGTGGCAGTACCTGAAACCCGAGAACGGCGGGCTGATTTCGAAGCGGACCGCCCCGCACAAGCAGCTCGCTGGCACGGCTTTTTGTTGCATGCTCGCTCCCCTTTCCTGGGTAATGGATGTTGGAAACCGCGGCCTGTCCCCGGCTTCGTCCGAGGATTCTCATCCGGCCTGCGCAATCTTACAAGCGGCTTACGCAATGTCTTTGCTGCATCAATGTCCGGCGGGCGCGCCCGGAATTGCGCTGCGTCAAGTTCCCGATCCGGAACGCGACCTGCGGGACACTCATCCGGCCGTGATAACATATGTTATAACTTGCCTCCGGAGACCCCATCATGAAATTGAAGATCACCGCTATCGGCAACTCCGCCGGCGTGATCCTGCCCAGGGAGCTGCTGGCGCGGCTGCGCGTCGCGAAAGGCGATGCGCTCTACGCCACCGAGCTCCCCGACGGCATCAAGCTCACGCCGTTCGATCCCAAGCTCGCCGGCCAGATGGAAATCGCCGAGCGCGTCATGCGCAAGCGCCGCGCCCTGCTTCGCAAGCTCGCCGCCAGCTGACCATGGTCGTCTGGCTCGAAACAGCGCTGGTGCTCGCCATCCATGAGCGCCAGCTTTCCGAACACGGCGGCAGCGCCGGCGTGCGTGACGAAGGGCTGCTGGAATCGGCCCTCGCGCGTCCCCGGCAACTCCATGCCTACGGTGATCCCGTTCCGGACCTCGCCGATCTTGCGGCGAGCCTTGCCAGCGGACTTGCGCGCAACCATCCCTTCATCGACGGCAACAAGCGTACCGCGGCCGTGGCCTGTGAAACGTTTCTCGAATTGAACGGCGCACGGCTCGACGCGGAGGACCTGGAGCTGTATCCGCTTTATCTCGCGCTCGCAGAAGGCAAGCTCTCCGAGCGGGAGTTCGCCGCGTGGCTGCGCGGGCGTGTGCGCACACCCGGCTCGCGTGAAGCGCACGAACCGCGGCCGGCGTACCGGGCGAAAGCGCGCGCGGCGCGCACCCGCCGTGGTGCGCTGCGCGCAGCTCGGTAATCCCGGTTTCTTCTCAGTAGAGCGCTCCCTTCAGGCGCTCGTACAGCCCCTTGTCGTATTCCTTGCCGTCGAACTGCGCGTGGGTGATATCGGCGACGATCGTGCCGAGGCTCGGCAGGCTGCCGCGTTCGATCTGCCGGTCCGGATCCCACAGCTTCGAGCGGAAGATCGCCCGGGCGCACTGGAAGAACACGGTATCGACGCGGACCACGAGCACCGAGCGCGGAAGCTTGCCCCCGACGCTGAAGCGCGCGAGCAGCGCCGGATCGGTGGAAATCGCGGCGCGCCCGTTGACGCGCAGCGTCTCGCCGACGCCCGGGATGAGGAAGAGCAGCGCTACGCGCGGGTTCGCAATGATGTTGCGCAGGCTGTCGATGCGGTTGTTGCCCCGCCGGTCGGGAACCAGCAGCGTCTTCTCGTCGGCGACCTCGACGAACCCCGGCGCGTCGCCGCGCGGGGAAGCGTCCATGCCGTCCGCGCCGCCCGTGGCGAGGACGAAGAACGGCGAGGCGGCGATCAGCTTCTGATAATGCGGATGGAGGTAATCGA
>DASWHI010000276.1:0-7799 GCA_036398235.1 Burkholderiales bacterium | reverse complement strand
CTCGGTGGATGCGCTGCTGATGGTGGTGCTGGGGGGGCCGGGAACCCTGGTGGGAGGGGCGATCGGCGCCGGGATCGTGGTCTTCCTGCGGGAGTACCTGAGCACGCTGGTGCCGTGGTGGCAGTACGTGCTGGGTGGAGTCTATGTCCTGACGATACTATATCTACCGGGCGGCATGATGAGCATACCGGAGCGTATCCGGAGCCGGCACGCGCGGCGTATCGTCATTCCCGCGAAGGCGGGAATCTAGCCCCCCATCCTACCTTCCCCCGAGCGGGGGAAGGGGATACCCGCCTGCGCGGGGATGACGGAATCAACTATTGGAGGGGTGGTCATGCTTAAACGAGTCGGACGAATCAGCACGTGGGGATGGATCGCTGGGGTACTCGCTCTCGCGGGATTCATGGGCTCGCCGCCGGTCAATGCGGCGCAGGAGCTGCGCATCGGATTCGTGGCGCCGATCACAGGGCCGTTTTCGCAGGTCGGGAAGGATATGGTGAACGGATTCCAGATGTACCTGGACGAGGTGGGAGGCAGCTTCGCGGGCGCGAAAGTGACGTTCATCGTGGAGGACGAAGAGGCGAAGCCGCCGGTCGCCGTGCGCAAGGTGGAAAAGCTCATCCGCCAGGACAAGGTCCACATGTTCATCGGGGGACTCCTCGCCTCGACCGGCTACGCGATTGCCCCGGTCAGCACGCGGCTGAAGACGGTCTATGTCGCGTCGATCCCGGCGGCGGACGATCTGACGCAGCGGGATGCCGCGAAGTATCCCCTCATGGTGCGGACCGGCTGGACGAGCTCCCAGCCCAGCCACCCGTTCGGGGAGTGGGCGTGCCAGCAGGGCTACAAGCGCATCGTGGCGATCGGCGCCGATTTCGCGTTCGGCCACGAGGTGGTGGGCGGATTCCAGAAGGCCTTCGAGGATTGCGGCGGGAGGATCATCCAGAAAATCTGGCCGCCGCTGGGCACGATCGATTTCGGGCCGTACATCCCGACCATCAAGAAGGACGCGGACGCGATCTTCACGCTCATGGCCGGCCCGATGTCGCTGCAGTTTCCCAAGCAGCTGGCGGCCGCGGGCATCCGCAAGCCCGTGCTGGGCGGCGGGACGAGCTACGACGAGTTCGTGCTGCCCTCCATGGGCGATGAGGTCATCGGCCACATATCGGCCCTCCAGTACAGCGCGGCGCTGGACACCCCGAAGAACGCGGCCTTCGTGAAGAAGTACCGCGGGAAATACGGCAAGGTGCCCTCCTACTACTCGGAATCCAACTATTCGACCGCCCAGATGATCCACGAGGTGATGAAGAAGACGAAAGGCAAGTGGCCGGGCGCGGAGCAGTTCGTGAAGATGCTTTCCAGCATCGAGCTCGAGACGCCGCGCGGCCCCGTGCGCCTCGACGAGATGAAGAACCCCGTTCACAACATCTACATACGGATGGTGCGCAAGAAGAAAGAGCACGGCTACGACAAGGACGAGCTCTGGAACACGGTGATCAAGACCTACCCCAACGTCGGCCAGTTCTGGAAGTACAAGAAGGAGGAGTTCCTGAAGCAGCCCGTCTACAGCCGCGACTATCCGCCCTGTAAGTACTGCGAGTGACAAGGTGATCTCCCTCCCCCTCGAGGGGGAGGGATAGGGTGGGGGTGGATTTGGCCGCTACAGGAAATGTCTCGAACAGGGAGAGTCCCGTCCTCGAGCTGAAGGGCCTCAGCAAGAGCTTCGGCGGCCTCCACGCGGTTCAGGACGTCTGCTTGCAAGTCTTCGCGGGCGACCGCAAGGCCATCATAGGACCCAACGGCGCCGGCAAGACGACGCTGTTCAACGTCGTCACGGGCGTCCTGCCGGCGACTTCGGGACAGGTCCTGCTGTTCGGCCGGGACATCACCGGCTGGCCGAGCCACCGGCGGACCGCGCTCGGAATGGCGCGGACCTTCCAGATCACGAGCCTGTTTCCGAAGTTGACGGTGCTCGACAACGTGCTGCTCGCCATCAAGGGCGTGCGCGGGTCCAAGTTCGTGATGTGGCGGCCGCTCTCCTCCTACCCGGACGTGCACGAGAAAGCCCGCCGCCTGCTGGAGAGCGCGGGCTACTGGGACCGCAGGGAGGTCGAGGTGCGCAACCTCTCCCACGGCGAGCGGCGCCAGGTGGAAATCGTGCTCGGCCTCGCCAGCGATCCGAAGATCCTGCTGCTCGATGAGCCCGCCGCGGGACTAGCCTCGGGCGAATCCCAGGAAATGACGGGGTTTCTCAAGCGACTCGACCCCGAGCTCGCGATCCTGCTGATCGAGCACGACATGGACGTGGTGTTCGACTTCGCGGACCACATCTCGGTGCTGCATTTCGGCCAGGTGGTGGAGGAGGGCGCGACGGAGCGCATCCGTGGCAGCGGGAAGGTGCAGGAAATCTACCTGGGCACGGGTTGAGCGATGTCTATCCTCGAAGTGCAGGACATCCATACCTATTACGGCGACGCCTACGTGCTGCAGGGGCTGTCGCTCTCGGTCGAGGAGGGCCAGATCCTGGGGCTCCTCGGCCGCAACGGCGTGGGCAAGACGACGCTCGTCAATTCGATCGTGGGCTTCAATCCTCCGCGCCGCGGACGCATCCTCTTCCGGGGCGCGGACATCACCCATGTGTCCTCGTTCGAAACGGTGCGCGGGGGCATGGGCCTGGTGCCCCAGGGCCGCCGCGTTTTTCCCTCCTTGAGCGTGGAAGAGAACCTCAAGGTCGCGGAACGCGGGAACGGGCGCCGCGGCTGGAGCCTCGAGCGCGTCTACGCGCTCTTTCCGCGCCTGAAGGAACGGCGCGACCAGCGCGCGAAAACGCTTTCCGGAGGCGAGCAGCAGATGCTCGCCATCGGCCGCGGGCTCATGACCAACCCGGACTGCCTGATCATGGACGAGCCTTCCGAGGGGCTCGCGCCGATCGTTATCCAGGGGGTGTGGGAAGCGATCGCGAAGCTGAAGGGGGAGGGGTTGTCCATCCTGCTCGTCGAGCAGAACGCGGCGCTTGCGTTGAAGCTCGTCGACTACGTGCACGTGATGAGCAAGGGACGGGTGGTCTATTCCGCGGCCCCGCAGGAGCTCTGGGCCAACGAGAACGTCAAGTCGAGCTATCTCGGAATTTGATAGGAGAGACCATGGAAAAGCGCGTCGTACATACGCCCAAAGTTCCGCCGGCGAGGGTTCCGCTCTCGCAGGCGATCAAGGTGGGAGACTGGGTGTACGCCTCGGGCCAGCTCGGGAGGGATCCCCGGACCGGGCGCATTGTCGAGGGCGGGATCGAAGCCGAGACGCGGCAGGTGTGCGAACACCTCAAGGCGGTGCTGGAAGCGGCCGGCTCTTCGCTCGGCAAGGTCGTGAAGGTCACGATCTACATGACCGACCTCGGCGAGCTCATGGCGATGAACGAGGTCTTCAACGCCTACTTTCCGAGCGAGCCCCCGGCGCGCACGACGCTCCAGGCGGCGGGCCTGGTGGGCGGAGCGCGCATCGAGATCGAGGCTGTCGCCACTACGTGACCGCCTGATCATCCCCACCCTAGCCCTCCCCCCTCAAGGGGGAGGGGAATTTGTGTATCACCCCGCAGCCAGAAAGCCTCCTTCCCCCTTGATGGGGGAAGGTTGGGATGGGGGTGCTTCGAGGCAGGCGACCAGCTTCGGATCCATTTTCTTCCGGTGCTTCTCGAGCACCGGCTCGACCGCCTTCAGGAAGGCGCCGCGCTCGGCCGCGGTCAGGGTGATCACTTCATTGCGGGCGGGGTCGAGCTTCTCGAGGATCTCCGCGTCCTCCGCCGCGGCGAGTTGCCGCTGATACTTAGTCGCGTCCCTGGCGGCGGCGTCCACGGCGTCCTGCACCTCCTTCGGCCACCCCCGGTAATGCGAGGCGTTGCACACGAACACGCTCGCGCCCCAGAAATGCCCGGAGAGCGTGATGTAGCGGTGGTGGAGGTGGACGCCGAAGTTGTAGATATTGGTGAGGGGATTGTCCTGGGCGTCGAAGCGATCGCCGCCGATGCCCTCCACGAACTCCTTGATGTCGGCGGCGATCGGCTCGAACCCGAGGGCGCGGAAGACTTCGCCGTGCAGCTCGCTCATCTGAGTGCGGATGCGGATGCCGCGGCAATCCTCGGGCCTGCGGATCGGGCGCACCCGGTTGGTGAGGTGGCGGAAGCCGTTGTCCCAGTATCCCAGCAGCCGGCACGCGGTCCGCCCCTCGATGTTGCGGCGCGCGCTCGTGCCGAACTCGCCATCGAGCGCCTTGAATGCAGCGCCGCGGTCCGCGATCAGGAAGGGCAGCTCGAGCAGCTGCAGTTCCGGCGCGACACTGGAGAAGCGCACGGTGGAGATGTAGCAGAAGGAAAGCTCCCCGCTCTCCACCATCGGGACGAGGTCCCTGGAGCGGCGACCGAGCTTGAGGATGCTGCCGATCAGCTCGAAGGCGACGCGGTCGCCGAGCTTCTCCTTGAGCAGCTGGCCGAAGCGCGCGGCGGCGCGATTGTGTACTGAGGCGGGTTCCTGGTATCCACCAAATCTCAGGACGATCGGCGTCACACAGGGATTTCCCTGTGGACGAACTCGATGATCTTGTCGATGGCCGAGAGGCTGGCGGGCGCGGTCGGATCGTTGATGATGAAAGCTTCGCCCACGCCCTCGAGGAGATGCAGCTCCACCCGCCCGCCCGCCTTGCGGTAGTTCGCGATGAAGCGGTCGCGGTTGGGCGCGGGATGCGCGATATCGGCGGTGCCCTGGAGGTAGAGCACGGGCGGCAATCTGGACATTTTCGCTTCGCTCCAGCGCGAGCGTCGGGTTGCCCTCGGCCATTGCCGCTTCGTCCTTCCAGTAGCGGTCGTGGCAGCTGATCCAGTTGTCGGCCTGTTTCTTGAGGGGGCCGCTCTGGTTCTGCTGCGCGTATTGATAGCGCCCAAGCGGATCGATGACGGGCCAGCACAGGACGGCGGCGCGGACCGAGGCGTCGACCTCCGTCCTTGAGGGCACGGGCAGTGCTGCGTACCGCGGATCGCGCGGCCGCATGGCCGTCAGCATCGCTTGGTGCCCGCCGCTCGAGACGCCGAGGATGCCGACCAGGTCGGGGCGGGTGTAGAGCGCTCTCGCCCTGGCCTTGCACCAGCGGATCGCGTAATTCACGTCCACCAGCGAGGCGGGGTAGCCGGCGTCGGGCGGCATGCGGAAATCCAGGGACACCACCACCACGCCGCTCTTTGCCAACGGCTCGTCGGTGCCCGCGTCGGTCGTACGGTCCTTGCCGCACCAGGCGCCGCCGTGCAGGTCCACGATGAGCGGAAACGGCCCCGTTCCCCGCGGCTTGTAAATGCGCGCGAGCAGCGGCTTGTCGCCGTGGCGGAGGTACTCGACGTCCTCGACGGTGATTTCGTAGCGGGTCAGCGTTGCAGTGGTCATCTTGTGCTCCTTTGTCCTCCTTCCCCCTTGATGGGGGGCGAGGTGGGAATTCGAGGAGCATTGCTCCGAGCCACCGAGCGCCCGATCCGATGCAGCGGATCGGGACGGGACGGTTGGGATGGAGGTGAATGACTAATGCTTGAGCTCCTTCGGCGCGCCGGGCTGCTTGAGCGGGTGCGACTTGTCGAAGGCCTCGAGCTTCATGCACTCGTTGAAGACCCGCATCACGGTGGGCACCGGGGCGGTGTCGCAGTTGAAGAACCGCGCCCCGAACACCTGGGTCGCGACGCAGATGTCGGCGAGAGTCGGCGAGTTGCCGTGGCAGTAGCGCCCGGTCTCTTTTTCTTTCGAGAGATGCGCCTCGACCGCTTTCAGCGCTTCCATGATCCAGTGCTGGCACCAGCGGGTGCGCGCCGCTTCGTCCACCTTGAGCTCCTTCTCAAGGTAACTGCGGACGCGCGGGACGAGCAGGGGATGGCCGTCGCACGCGACGATTTGCGCGAGCCCGCGCACGCGCGCGCGGCCCTTCGGGTCCTTCGGCAGGAGCGGCGGCTGCGGATGGGTCTCGTCCAGGTACTCGATGATCGCCATCGACTCGAAGAGGGGGGTGCCGCCGTCATCCGTGATCAGGGAAGGCACGACCGCCAGCGGATTGATCGCGCGATACTCAGGCTTCAACTGCTCGCCCTGCATCAGGTTGACCGATATCTCCTCCGCCGGGATGCCCTTCATCGCGAGCGCGATGCGCACGCGGCAGGCGGCGAGCGAGCGCCAGAAGCCGAAATATTTCATTGCTCCTCCTTTTTTACTCGTTGTTCCTTCCCCCTCGACGGGGGAAGGTTAGGATGGGGGTGTCGACACCGGCGACACGCGTGCACATTGGTTCACCCCCACCTTAATCCTCCCCCATCAAGGGGGAGGAGAAACCTTCGCGGGGATGATGGGCAAAAGTATATACGACTCGTGTTGCGGCCCCGCGTGGAGGGTGACTTTGCCGCCGAAGACCGACGCCGGCCGGTCGCGGGGGTCGTTGTGCAGGAACGGGCCGCAGCCGAGGAGCTCGTTCTTGAAAGCGGACAGTCTCGCGCCGGTCGTCTTCTGCCACTCGTAATCACGCCCACGCACGGTGAGCGCGATACGATGCCCCGCGGGCACCACGATCGAGGTCGGCCAGATCTCGACGTCGAGCGCGACGACCTCTCCCGGCCTGAGCGGCTGCTTCTCGTCGTGGGTGTGATAGGGCCGGTACGGCGTGGAGAGCTTCGGATCGAGCTTACGGTGCGACGCGCGCAGCCAGCCCTGCGCGATCGGCGTGTGCGGGTCGATCGCGCCCATGAACACCACTTCCCGCAGATCCGGCGTGAACACGCGAAACACCAGGAAGAGATCGGCATCGGGGGTGGAGCTTGAAATGAAAAGCTTCGCCGCGAGCGGGCCGGTGATTTCGGTCTCCTTGTCCAGCGGCGCCGAAACGAAAGTGACGCCTTCTCCCAGCCCGTCGTAGGTGATACCGCCCGCACTGCTCGCCGGCTCGACGCTCAGCTGGTGCGCCGCCGGATGAAGGTAGAATTTGGTCCACTGCGTGCGCGCGATCGGCCATTCGTTCTCGTGGCGCCCGACGAAACGATCGACGTGCCGCACCTGCAGCTGCACGCGCGGATGCCGGTCCCAGCCGTTCATCTCGCCCTTCAGGAAGTAATCGAAGAAGCGCTTCTGCAGCAGGCGCCCGTAGTCGGTGTAGAAGTGGGTCCAGTGCTCGATGCCGTGCGCTTCCAGCCACTTGTCCTTCGCGGCGGCGCGCACGAAGCCCTCGAAGTTGCCGCGCGGATGCAGTCCCTGGCCGCCCCAGTTCGCCGCCGAGAGAAAAGGAGTGATGACTTTTTCCCAGACCGGCGAGCGGTCGCGGTGGTACTGATCGTCCAGGGGGTGGGCGAGAATCTCGTCGCCGAAGTCGGAGCGGTTCTTCGCCAGCTCGGCGTCGGAGAGCGTCACGTCGCCGCAGACGAGCTCTCCGGTCGCGCGCGAGCGCGGGCCGCGCTCGCCGAGGCCGTACTGCACCGTCTTCACCTGCATGTCGTACCAGTTCGCCCAGAACGAGGACAGGATGCCCCCGTGGTGCGTCATGTCGCGATACCAGTCGGCAGAGCCTTCCCAGATGCACATGGCGGCAAGGTGCGGCGGCTGCAGTGTCGCGACGTGCCATTGGTTCATCGCGTAATAAGAGATGCCGTTCAGGCCCACCTTGCCGCTCGACCACGGCTGAACGGCCGCCCACTCGATGCAGTGATAGAGATCCTTGGTTTCGCGCGGGGAGAAATGATCGATGATTCCGGGCGAGCGGCCGGCGCCGCGCGAGTCGACGCGCACGCACGCGTA
>DASWHI010000275.1:0-10254 GCA_036398235.1 Burkholderiales bacterium | reverse complement strand
CCAGGACTGCGCAATCGAGTCGATCCGGCATTCATCGCTCGTGGACGAGCCCAGCGGCGTCCCGTCGTCGAAATAGCCGCGCCGGTACCAACCTCCGTCCCAGCCATCCCGTTCAAGAGCATTCTGCAGCGCGGCCGCATGGATTCTCCAGCGCGCGGCGCGCGCGCGCTCATCGCGCGTCTCGGCCAAAGGCGCGAACGCCGCGAGCGTCGCGTGCAGGAACCAGCCGAGCCAGACGCTCTCCCCTTTGCCCCGCTCGCCGACCCGGTTCATGCCGTCGTTCCAGTCGCCTGTGCCGATCAGCGGCAAGCCGTGCTCGCCGACGGCGAGGCTCCGATCGAGCCCGCGCGCGCAGTGCTCGAAGAGTGACGCATTCTCTTCCGCGAGCATCGGCTGGAAGTAGGCATCCTGCTCGCCGGAGCGCAGCCGCTGGCCTTCGAGGAATGGAACGGGCTCGTCCAGCGCCGCGAGGTCGCCGGTCGTCTCGACATAGTGCGCGGCGGCGTAGGCGAGCCATATCCGGTCGTCCGAGATGCGCGTGCGCACACCCTGGCCGGAGGACGGCAGCCACCAATGCTGGACGTCGCCTTCGACGAATTGCCGGCCGGCGGCGCGCAGGAGGTGCTCGCGCGTGAGCGCCGGTCGCGACAGGGCGAGCGCCATTCCGTCCTGGAGCTGGTCGCGAAAACCGTAAGCGCCGGTCGCCTGATAGAACGCGGATCGCGCCCACATGCGGCAGGCGAGGGTCTGGTAGAGCATCCAGCGATTCAGCATGATGTCCATGGACCGGTCCGGGGTTTTCACCTGAACCGTGCCGAGCACATCGTCCCAATACCCGACGACCTCGCTCAGGCACCCGTCGAGATCGGCCGCCCGGTAGCGGGCGATCAACGATCGCGCCTCGCCCGCAGTCGCCGCCTCGCCGAGGAAGAAGACGATTTCCACCGCGCCGCCCGGCTCGAGCTCGACCGGGGTTTGCAGAGCGCCGCAGGGATCGAGGCCGGCGCCGACCCGGTCCGAGAGGAGGACTACCCCCGTAAGGGCAGCCGGGTTGTCGAGCGTGCCGTTCCGGCCCAGGAATTCCCGCCGGTCGCCAGTCCAGGCGGTCTGTCTTCCGCCCAGGTCCGCAAAGGCGACACGGGAACCGAAGGTGATGTTCCAGGGATTGCGCGCGAGCATCGCGCCGGTCTCCCGATCGATTTCCGTCACGACCGAGAATGCAGAGGCGCTGCGCGATGCGCCGAGCACCCACTCGACATAGGCCGTGACCGAAAGCCGCCGGGATCGGTCCGACGTGTTCCGGATCGTCAGCCGGGAGATCTTGATCGGATCATCGAGCGGCACGTATTGGAGCAGATCGAGCGCGATACCGTGTGCGGTGTGCTCGAATCGACTGTAGCCCTGGCCGTGCCTCGCGACATAGGGCGCGGCCTCGTCACGGATCGGCAGGGCCGTCGGTCCCCACAGATCGCCGGATTCCTCGTCACGCAGGTAGAAGACCTCGCCCGGCCGGTCGGTGACCGGGTCGTTCGACCAAGGCGTCAACTGATTCTCGCGGCTGCTCACCGACCAGGTGTAGCCGCTGCCCTCGACCGCCACCTGAAAACCGAACGAGGGATTGGCGATGACATTGATCCACGGGGCCGGCAGCCAGCGCCCGGCGCCGAGGAGGGTCACGTACTCGCGTCCGCCGGCGGCAAATCCGCCGAACCCATTGAAGAATTCGAGGTTCGGTGGTACCGCAACGGCCGGCGGCACGGCCGCGGGCAGCACACGTCTCGGCGGCGGCGCGGCGGTGGTGCCCTCTTCCTGGAGACGGTCGAGCTGTTCCGATAGCGTTCCGCTTCTTCCGATCAGCACGGCCCGGGCCATGGCGAGCAGCAGGGCGCGTGTCTCCACCGGGACCAGGTCCGCGCGCAGCACGAACACGGCGCCAGGCGCGGCGTCCGCTGCGGTCTGCGATCGGGACCGGCTCGTCCGGACGAGTGTCTCCAGGGCGACCTGAAGGTCCTGGATATAGGAGGACGCCCGTTCGTTCAGGATCACGAGATCCACGGCGAGCTGCTTCATGCGCCAGTATTCATGGGCTCGCAGCAACTGGCGGACGACGGCGACGTCCTCGATATCGTCGATCCGCGCGAGGACGATCGGGAGGTCGCCGGAAATTCCCTGAGCCCAGAGCACTGCCGGCCCGCCGCCGCCGCGGCGTATCGCGTCGGGTGACGGACGCAGCGACGGATCGGCGTAGAGCACGTGGCCGGCGAGACGCTGAAACAGGCCCGCCTCCTCCGCTTCGATGCCGAGATAGCTCAACTGCACTTGTGCCTGGGTCCACGCCAATGTGGCGGCGCGGTCGAAGGCGGTCGTGTCCTCGTGCTTGTCGATGAGGTCCAGCACCTCGCCGCGGGAGGACGCGACGACCGTCCAGAACGCGATGCGCACCGTCCTGCCCGGCGCTATCCGCACGCGGCGGCGCAGGGCGAACACGGGATCGAGCACGGTACCGACCGTATTGGAAAGCGGCAGGCCATCCATGACGGCCATCGGTGTCCGGACTTCGCGTCCACGTCCGAGGAAGCGGGCCCGGTCGGTTTCGATCTCGGGCTCACCCACTGTCTCGCCTTCCACGACGGCAAGATGCGCCGCCCAGATTTCGGGCTCGCCGGGCGAGCGCCGCCGCCGCGTCGCAAGGATGGCCCCGGCCTTGGCGAGATATTCGGTTTGCACGAAAAGCTTGGAAAAGCCCGGGTGCGCCGCGTCGGCGGCGGGTGGTGCCAGCACGAGCTCGGAATACGAAGTGAGCTCGATATCCCGCTCCCCGTTGCCCGCATTCGCGACGGATACGCGGCGCACCTCGGCGTTGTCCTCCGGGGAGACGACGACGTCGAGGGTCGTGGTGATCGGCCCGTCGCGCCGGACGAACTCGGCGCGATCCTCGGTGAACGTGACGTCGTAACTGTCGGGTTCGACGCCGCGCGGCTGGTAGCCCGCGGACCACACGTCGCCGCTCTGGACGTCGCGCAGGAAGACGTAGGCGCCCCAGTCGTCGCGGGTGACGTCCTCGCGCCAGCGCGTGATCGCCGACTCGCCCCAGCGGCTGTACCCCGAGCCGGCCGCCGTCAGCATCACCGCATAGCGGCCGTTCGAAAGCAGGTGCGCCTCCGGCGTGGCGTCGTGCACGGAGCGCAGCCGCCGCACCGCCGGCAGCTCCAGGTCACGGACCGTTGCTGCCGTCTCGACTTCCTCCGCCCTGGGATGGGCTACCGCGACATCGCGCGGCGTGCGTTCCTGCAGGAGCAGTTCCGTCGCCTGCACGATCGGCTCGGCATGAAACCGTGCCCGCATCTTCCCGTCGAGGAGAGCGTTGGCGATGCCGACCACCGTCATGCCCTGATGGTGCGCCAGGAAGGCGCGGACGATCGCGACGTCTTTCCCCTCGGGCAGACGCGTGCGTGTGTAATCCAGCGCCTCGTAGAAGCCGTAGCGGCCCCCCGCGCCCAGGGCGGCGAGTCGGGCGAAGTTACGCGCCGCCGCTCCCGGATCGACCATGGCTGCGAGCGCCGTCGCGTAGGGCGCGACGACGGCGTTCTCGCTCAAGCCGCGCTTCAAGCCCAGACCCGGGACGCCGAAGTTCGAATACTGATAGATAAGCTCCAGGTCGCGGACGTTGTAGGCGGACTCCGAGATGCCCCAGGGCACATCGAGCGTGGCGCCATAGTTCACCTGCCGGCGTACGACGAGCCGGCTCGTCTCCTCGAGCAGGCTGCCGGCCGGCGCGCGCATGACGAGCGACGGCATCAGATACTCGAACATCGACCCCGACCAGGAGATCAGCGCGGCGCCGCGTCCGACCGGCGTGACGGCGCGCCCGAGGCGGAACCAGTGCCGCGGCGGGACGTCGCCCTTGGCGATCGCCACGAAGCTCGCAAGGCGCGCCTCGGAGGCGAGCAGGTCGTAGCAGCTCGGGTCGAGATTGCCCTCCGCGACCCGATAACCGATCGAAAGAAGCTTGCGCTCCGGGTCGAGCAGAAAGCCGAACTCCATCGAGCCGGCCATGGTCCGCGCCGTCGCTTCGAGCTTCGCAAGGCGTTGCTCCAGGGAGCGCGCGGCGGCGGCGCTCTGTGCCAGGTCACGACGGTGACTCTCGATCGCCCCCAGGGTCGCCTCGGCCCAGAACAGCATTTCGGCGCTGGCAGCATCGCCGCGTTCGCTCGCCAGCGTTCGGGCGATGTCGACCATGGTCATGGCCTGAGACGTGACGTCCGCCAGCCGTGCAGCGATATCTTCCGCCGGCAACCGTTCGTCGTGGAGCGCGCCGGCCAGCGCATCGAGCGCCTCGGCGAGCTGATGCCGCGTGATCGTCTGCGTCCGCCGGTCGTCGGGAAGTCCCTGCACGGTCTCGCGCGTGAGGTCCAGGCTGTCTTCGATCCCGGCAAACAGTTCAGGCCCTGCCATCGGGCGGCCGATCCATTCCCGGCAGGCATTCGCAAGGGCGATCAGGTGCCCGGCCAGATTCCCGCTGTCCACCGAGGAGACGTATTGCGGGTCCAGCGGACGCAGGTCCCGCGTGTCGTACCAGTTGTAGAAGTGGCCGCGGAACCGCTGCAGGCGACTCATGGTCGCGAGTGTCGCTTCCAGCCGATCGACGGTGTCGGCCGCTCCCGCCCACCCGAAGTCGCGGGCGCTGACCGTGGAGAGGAGGTAGAGGCCGAGATTGGTGGGAGAGGTCCGGTGGGCGACCGTCGGCTTCGGGTCTTCCTGGAAATTGTCCGGTGGAAGCATGTGGTCCGTCGCCGTCACGAAGGTCTCGAAGTAGCGCCAGGTCCGGCGCGCGACCAGCCTCAAAGCGCGGGCGTCCGCATCCGAGACCACCAGGCGCCCCGCCACGAGCGGCGACAGGCTTGCCCATAGCGCGATGGCCGGCGATGCGATCCAGGCGATCAAGAAAGGCGCCGCCAACGGCCAGGCGTCGGAGCCGACCCACCACACGAGGACCGCGGCGACGATTCCGATGAGGACGCCACTGCTCATCCGCTCATAGAACCCGGGGAGATCGAGCCGGGGGCTCACCGTCGCCTGTCCGGCCGTGACCCAGTCGAGCAGGTGCCGGTGGCTCACGAACAGTCGAAACAGCGTTCTTCCAATTGCGTCAGTCATCAACCAGGCTTGATGCGCGAGGAACACGAGCAGAAACGCGGTCAGGGACACGGCGAGCTGGACATCCCCCGTGAGCGCGCGCAGGTGGCTGCGTGCCGTGACCCGGGCACGTCGCGGCACGATGACGGCGAGAACGGGGAGCAGCGTCGACAACGCAATCGTCGACACGACGAAGCCGGTCCAGACAGCGGCGGCGTGGAGCGGCAGTGCCCATCCCGACAGCAGGGCGATGACGCTCGCCGGCGCCGACAGCGACCGCCGCAGGTTATCCAGCATCTTCCAGCGGCCGAGCAGCGGAAGCGCGCGTGTGCTCCGATCCTCGACGGCGGCGTCGCCGCGCCCGAATATCCACGGCAGCAACTGCCAGTCGCCGCGCACCCAGCGGTGATGGCGTGCGGCGGCGACGTCGTAGCGTGACGGAAACTCCTCGACCACCTCGATATCGGAAGCGAGGCCGGCGCGGGCAAAGGTCCCCTCGAACAGATCGTGGCTGAGAAGCGTGCCTTCGCGCACGCGGCCATCGAGCGCCGCTTCGAAGGCGTCCACGTCGTAGATGCCCTTGCCGGTATAGGAGCCTTCGCCGAAGAGATCCTGATACACGTCGGACACGGCGGAGGCGTACGGATCGATGCCGCTCGTGCTGGAGAAGATGCGCTGGAAGAGCGACCCCTCGCGGCCGATCGGAAGCGAAGGCGTGACGCGCGGCTGCAACACCCCATATCCTTCGACGACGCGCCGGGTGCGGGCATCGAACCGCGGATGGTTGAGGGGATGCGCCATCTTGCCGACCAGCCGGCGCGCCGCTTCCCGCGGCATCCGGGTATCGGCGTCGAGCGTGATCACGTAACGGACGCCGGCCGGCGGGGCGGCCGGCGGGGTGAAAGGCGGCCCGCCGCCACCTGCGAAGGTCGTATCGGCCGCTCCGCGGAGCAGCCGGTTCAACTCGTGGAGCTTGCCGCGCTTGCGTTCCCACCCGATCCACTGCTTCTGCCCTTCGTTCCAGACCCGCCGGCGATGGAGCAGGAGGAAGCGATCCCCCCCGGCCGCCGGTCCATGGCGGCGATTCAGGCGGGCGATCCCCGCGGCGGCGGCGGCGACGAGCGCGTCATCTCCTTCAACGGTCTCGGTCGCGGCGTCCGTCCAGTCCGAGAGCAGCGCGAAATGAAGCGCGCGCTCCGGATTTGCAAGGTAGTGGATCTCCAGGCGCTCGATTTGCTCTTCGAGCGCGGCCTGCGTCGTGAGCAGGATCGGCACGGCAACCACCGTGCGCAGGTGCGAAGGCACACCCTCGCGGAGCTCCAGGCCCGGCAGGATCGTCGCACCGAACCCTCTCGTGACGCCCCGGTTTACGAGCGCCATCGCCGCATCGATCGACGGGATCAGCCCGAGAAGCGCGAGAAAAACGAGCCATCCGCCGCCGATTCCCGCTCCCGCCAGCGCAAGCAGCGGCAAGGAGAGAATGATCGCGGCGACCATGACGACGATACCGATATATCCGCCGATGCCGATGGACGCGGTGAAGCGACCCGGCCGGCTCCGCAGAGGAGGGCGAAATCCGACCCTCGCCTCGAACGCGCGACGCCCCCCGGCGATCAGGTGATAACCGGGATCGCGCTCGGGGCTGCCGGCTCCCTCGCCCTCGTGTTGTGCCCGGCGTTCCGGATCGCTTGCGGCCAGAAGGGCCGCCCGTGCAACCTCGATTTCCGTCAAATTCGAGCCCCGCGCGAGCTCCTCGATCGCGCTGCGGTAGAGGTTGCGCGTCGGAAAATCCATGCCCGCGAAATCGCTGCCGGAGCGCAACGTCTCGTCGACCAGGCTGACGTTCTCGAACAGCTCCGCCCAGTCGAGGTCGGAAATGAGGCGCATGCTCGTGATGATGTTGCGGACCGTCACGTTCGTCGCACCCTGTCTTTGGTGCTCGTCGTGCACGATCCGGTCGGCGGTCGTTCCCTGTGCCGCCAGGCGCTCCTCGAGCCACATCAGGGCCCGCGTGATCTTCGGATCCTGGTCCCGCAGCCGTTGAACGAGCTGGACGGCGAAGGCGCGCGGCAACGATGCCTGTTCGTAGTGCTGTAAGACCGTCCGCACCGGCTCGGCCGGGTGCGCGTTGACGCCCAGGAGCCGGTCGGCCAGGGCATCCGCTTCCTGGCGCGCAGCCCGGCCCGCCACGATGCGCCTCGCCGCGCGTCGAAGATTCTCCACGAGCACGATCCGCAGCGTGATCGCGACCGCCCACAACTCCCCGATGGTCAGCGGCTGAACGCGCTGGTAGGCGCGCACGAACCGGCGCAGCATCTCCGGGTCGAAGCGGCTGTCGGTATGCGCGACGAACGCCCAGGCGACGCCGAAGACCCGCGGATAGCCGGCGAACGGTCCATCGGCCAGCTTCGGCAGCTGCCGGTAGTAGCCGGGCGGCAGATCGTCGCGGATCTCGCGGATCTGCTCCTCGACGAGGTGATAGTTGTCGAGCAGCCACTCGGCGGCCGGCGTGATCGCCCGGCCCTCCCCGACCGCGCGAGCGATGGCGCGATAGGCGTCGAGCAGGATCGACTCGTTCTCCTTCAGCCGGACGGCGAGCGACCGTCCGCTCGTCGGCGCCGCGGTGACCGGCTGCGCCGCCGCGAGGCTCTCGGCATGCTGCTCGAGACGCTCGATGCTGAAGAGCTCCTCGCGGATGGACTCTTCGTTGTCCCATGGCGCCGCCTGCGACGCGCGCCCGAACGCGCGGAGCACTGCCGATTTCAGTCGGGCCTTGCGGCCCCTGATCTTCCCGCCACCAGGGTGCGCGGGATGAGGCGGTCGGCTACTGCGCCGCGGGCGCGGATGCGATGACGGCCGGCCGGATAGGCGGCGTGGCACGGCTCAAACGCTCACTGGGCTCCGGTCTGCGCGGGCATGACCGGGAGCCGGCGAGACATCGTGCCGGGGACAACGGAGCGTGCGGTGATGCCGGTGACTCTTTCGACCACGCGCATAGCGGGCCCCTAGGGATGGTTGTCGGCCCGGGGTCGCTAATCGGGGGCGTGAGAGGTGGGAAGTGCCAGCGCCTCTATCGATGACTCACTATACCCGGGTCGCTCGCGACCGGCATTTCCGACGCTGCCAAACACTTTGCCTGCTGGTGCACTTCGGGCGCAGAGGACCCTCGGTTTACCCGCGTACGAGCGGCGCGAGATCGGTGAGCGCCTTGACGACGTGGTCGGCCGCGAATCCCAGTTTCTCGGGCGGCTCGGCGGCGCTGCGCTGAATCCAGAAGGTGAGCAGTCCGGCCGACCCCGCGCCGGCGACGTCCCACGAGTTCGAGGACACGAAGCCGAGTTCGGAAGCGCGGACGTTCATGTACTCGGCGCACAGGTTGTACGTGCGTGGGCTCGGCTTGAAGATCTTGACGTCCTCGACGCTGATGATGCGGTCGAGCAGCCCGTCGATGCCGGCGCTGCGCGCCGCCGCTTCGAGCATCTTCGGCTCGCCATTCGAAAGAATCGCAAGCCGCAGCCCCTGCCTCTTGAGCGCTTCCAGGCCCGGCTTCACGTCTGGGAACGCTGTGAGGCCGAGGTACGCCTCCATGAGCCGCTTGCGCCGGTCGGCGGTGAGCTCGAGCTTCAGGCTCTCCGAGGCGTAGGCGAGCCCGTCCTCGGTCAACTGCCAGAAGTCTTTGTGGCGCCCCATGAGGCTGCGCATCATGCTGTACTGCAGCTGCTTGACGCGCCACAGCTGCGCGAGCGCGCTCCCTTTGCCCGGAAACAGCTGGTCGCAGAGCGTGGTGACGGAGAACACGTCGAACAGCGTGCCGTAGGCGTCGAAGGCGAACGCCTTGATGTTTCCGTGGCCAGTGCTCATGACTTCCTCCTCGCGCCGCTTGTCATGCACCGGTCAGTACATAACAGCCCAGAAAAACAGGTCACCCGTCGAGGCAACGCAGCATCACCCCGGCGATATCCTCCAGCGCCGCGCGATCCGGAGCCGGCGTCGCAGCTCTGCGCACAGGGTGCTCACCGCTTCGCCACCTCCGCCGCCTTGCCCCTGACCTCCGCTCCCGCCCAGCGCTCGATGTAAGCGACTAGCGAGGTCATGTCGTTCGCGGCGCCGCCCTGCGCGCGGGCATAGTGCCAGAGCTGGCGCGACGCGCCGCCGACCCACATCGGCACGCCGAGCGCCTGGCATTCGTCGACGGCGAGCGCGATGTCCTTGCACACGCTGGCGATCGGGAAGCCGAACGCGAAGGTCCGCGGGAGCACCCACTTCGGGAACTTGTCCTCGGTGGCGCCGTTCCTGCCGCTGCCGGCATTGATCACCGCGAGCATCGTGTCGGCGTCGAGCCCGCCCTTGACGCCCGCGACCAGCGCCTCGCAGGTGATCGCGAACGCGGTGGAGGACAGGAGGTTGTTGATCAGCTTCATCAGCTGGCCCTGCCCCGCGCGATCGCCGACGAGGAATACCTTGCCGAAGACCTCGAGGAGCGGACGGACGCCGGCTACCGCCTCCGGCGGACCCGCAGCCATGACCGCGAGCGTGCCCTTCTGCGCCCCGGCCGCGCCGCCGGACACCGGCGCGTCGACCGCCTCGATCCCCCGGGCGGCGAGCACGGCGGCCACTTCCCGCTCCACGACCGAGCCGGTCGTGGACAGATCGACGAACGTGCGTACCGCGCGCCCGTGGGCGATGCCGTTCTCGCCGAGCGCGACCTCGCTCACGATCGCCGGCGTGGGCAGACTCACGAACACCGTGTGCGCGGCCTCCGCGACCTCGCGCGCGCTCGCCGCCTCGGCGGCGCCGGCCGCGGTGAGCCTTCGCACGGCATCACGATCGAGGTCGTGGACGACGAGGGCGTGGCCGCGATCGAGCAGCCGCTGCGACATCGGCGCACCCATCACGCCGAGGCCGATAAAACCGATCTTTCCGCCTGCCACGAATCCTCCTGAAGTCGTGAAGCGCCGTCGTCCCGCGATCAGGCGGCCGGCGCGACGTCGAGCCGCACCACGATCCCTTCCAGATCCCGGGCGGGCGGCGGATAGCGCCGCAGCACTTCGGGGTCATGACCAGGGACGACGTGATCGGGCGAGTGCGCGAACGCGAAGAGCCGCCCCCACCCCTGGA
>DASWHI010000274.1:0-2883 GCA_036398235.1 Burkholderiales bacterium | reverse complement strand
GGCTTGCCGTGCTCGACGCAGTGGACCATGGTCTGGCGCGTGCCGCCTTCCAGCGTGCCGGTGAAGAGGATCGCGGTGCCGTCGCTGTCGAGGACGTTCTGCAGGGTGCGCTCCTCGTAGCCGGCGCCCGGGAGCTCCCGCAGGGGATAGCGCTCGTGCATGGGGCCGTCCTCCGCAGCGCGGCCCTCGGGCGCCCAGCCGCCGCAGGGAAATCCCGCCTCGAGCGCCGCGTCGAGCGCGCCGCGATCCACGCCGGTTTGCCCGCCCGACACGATCTTTGCCAGTGCCATTAGAATACGGCGAGTTTACCTGCGAGAGGGCGGATATGAAGCAGTTGAAGATACCCGCGGTGTTCATGCGCGGCGGCACCAGCAACGCCGTCGTGTTCAACGCGAAGGACCTGCCGCGCGACCGCGCGCAGTGGGACGAGATCTTTCTCGCCGCGATCGGCAGCCCCGATCCCTACGGGCGGCAGCTCGACGGCATGGGCGGGGGCGTGTCCTCGCTCTCCAAGGTCTGCGTGGTGGGCCCGCCAAGCCGGGATGATGCCGACATCGACTACACCTTCGCGCAGGTGCAGGTGAAGGAGGCGCGGGTGGACTACGGCGCGAACTGCGGCAACATGTCCTCCGCCATGGGCCCGTTCGCGGTGGACGAGGGTCTGGTGAAGGTGTCGGGTCCCGACGCACTGGTGCGCGTCCACAACACCAATACCAAGAAGATGATCTGGTCGCGGTTTCCGCTTGAGAATGGCATGGCGGCGGTGGATGGCGACCTTGCGATTCCTGGGGTGGCCGGGACCGGGGCGCCGGTCAAGCTCGAATTCCGCGAGCCGGGCGGCGCGACTACCGGCAAGCTCTTGCCCACGGGCAATGCCGCGGACACGCTCGACGTACCGGGTTACGGCAAGTTCCGCGTATCAATGGTGGATGCGGCCAACGCGTGTGTTTTTGCGCGTGCGGCCGACCTCGGCATCAAGGGCACGGAGCTGCCGGACGAAATCGACGCCAATCCCGAGTTGCTGAAAAAGCTCGCCGCGATCCGCATCGCCGCCTCGGTCGCGATGGGTATCACGAGGACACCCGAGGAGGCGGCGAAGCGTGCCACGGTGCCCTTCGTCGGATTTGTTTCCGGACCGCAGGAAGCGAAGACGCTGACGGGCGACCGGGTCGAGGCGGCAGGAGTGGATCTCACCGCGCGCATGATGTCGAACGGCCAGCCCCATCGCGCGCTGCCGTTGACGTGCACGCTGTGCCTGGCAGTCGCGGCGCGAGTGGAAGGGACCGTGGTCAACGAGCTTGCCCGACCCGCGCAGAACCCCGAGGCCGAAATCCGCGTCGGGATGCCATCCGGCGTCCTCACTGCGGCCGCGAGCGTGCGCAAGCTGGAAGGGCAGTGGCACGCGGAGCAGGGCGCGTTCTACCGCACGCAGCGGCGCTTGTTCGAGGGCCGCGTGCTCGTGCGCGCGTCGCGCGTGCCGCGCATCGCCGCGAACTAGGCGCTGCGCAACCGGGACGCCGCCGCGGGCTTCAGCAGCGCCGCGAGCGGCACGGTGAGGAAGATCGCGATGCCGATGACGGCGATCGAGGTCTCGACGCCGCGGAGGTCTCCGAGAAGGCCGTAGCCGAGCGGCGCCGCGATTCCGCACAGCGAACCCAGCGTATACATCAGCCCGAAAGCGCGGGGCAGGCGGTCCTGCTCGACGTAGTCGCCGACCGTGCCGTAGAGCACCGAGGAGGTGCCGTTCAGCACCACGCCGATCAACGGCAGCAGCAGGAACGAGGCGGCGCCGGGCAACGCCAGCGTCGCGAGGATGCCGCAGCCGGTCGCAATCTCGGTCAAGACGATCATGCGGGCGACGCCGTAGCGCTCGGCGAAGAATCCGCAGGCGAGCTTCCCCGCCATGCCGCCGACGAGGATCAGCGGGACCGCAAGCACCGCCCAGCCTTCCGGCAATCCCTTGGCGATCAGCAGGAACGCGATGAAGGTGAGAAAACCCGTGCGCGTGCTCGAGTCGAGGATTTCGATCAGGCACAGCGCGGTGAACGACAGGGGACTGCGGATGCCCCAGCCGGCGGCGGATTTACCCGCCGGTTCGACATGGCCGGTGGACGCTCTCCCGTCGCGCGTGTTCTTGACGTAGAGAAATATCGCGACCCCGGTCGCGATGCCCAGCAGGCCGAATCCGATGACCGGCGCTTCCCAGGAAATTCCGGCGACGAGCAGCAGGCTCACGGCGCCGCCGAAGGCGAACTTGCCGACGTCGCCGAAGAAGTTGTAGGTGCCGAGCGCCGCGCGCCGGCCTTCGGCGGGATAGGCGTGCGATATGATGGTCGAGGAGAGCGGGTGCTGGACCGCCGAGCCGACCCCCGCGAAGAAGAGCGCCACGAGGATGGCCCAGAACCCGGGAGCGTAGCCGAGCGCGAGGAACGCGGCCCCGGCAATCAACGTCCCCAGCGCGAGCAGATTGCGCTCGCCGACGCGTTCCGCGATGAGTCCGGCCGGGATCTGGAATGTCGCCATCGACGCGCGGTGGGCGGAGCGGATGAGCCCCACCTGGGCGAGCGACAGGCCGAAGGTCTGCGCCAGCAGCGGCAGCAGCACGTAAGTGACGTCGGACAGCCCGTCGTGCAGCGCGTGGGCGGCGGAGCAGGTGGCGAGCGTGCGCTTCTGTTTCGTCATCCGAAAAATGGAAAAATCATTTTTCCCATCATAGCATCATGATCTACGTCACTTACGTCGTCGCCGGAATCTTCATCGCGCTCGCCTTCGCGATGCTCTACGTCTTCTACCGCACCTCGCAATTCGGCCTGTTCGTCATGGGGCTCACCTACGGCTGCTCCGGCCTGCTCGCGATCCTGCTCGGCCACTGGTGGCCGCTCG
>DASWHI010000273.1:0-2143 GCA_036398235.1 Burkholderiales bacterium | reverse complement strand
CTGCAGCGCGGCGCGGCGGATGACGTAGGAGTCGCGCACCGCCACCCGCTTCTCTTCCACCGTGTTGACGATGAGCGAGATCTCGCCGTTCTTGATCATGTCCACGATGTGCGGCCGCCCTTCCTGCACCTTGTTCACCGGCATTACGCCGAGACCCGCGGCCGCGAGCGCGGCCGCCGTGCCGCGAGTGGCAACCAGCGTGAAGCCGAGGCTCAGGAGCTTGCGCGCGATCTCGATGGTGCGCGGCTTGTCCTCGTCGCGCACGCTGACGAATACCTTCCCGGTCACAGGAAGATCATCACCCGAGGCGAGCTGCGACTTCACGAAGGCTTCGGCGAAAGTCAGGCCGACACCCATCACCTCACCGGTGGACTTCATCTCCGGGCCCAGTATGGTATCGGCGCCCGGGAACTTGATGAACGGGAATACCGCCTCCTTGACCGAGTAGTACGGCGGAACGATCTCGCCCACCACGCCCTGGTCGGCGAGCGATTTTCCCGCCATGCAGCGCGCCGCGATCTTGGCGAGCGGCACGCCGGTTGCCTTGGATACGAACGGCACGGTGCGCGAGGCGCGGGGGTTGACCTCCAGCACGTACACCACTCCGTCCTGGATCGCGAACTGCACGTTGATCAGACCCACTACCTTCAGCGCATGTGCCATCGCGACGGTCTGGCGCTTGAGCTCCACCTGCATCTCCGGCGTGAGCGAGTACGGCGGCAGGGAGCAGGCGGAATCGCCGGAATGCACGCCGGCCTGCTCGATGTGCTCCATCACGCCGCCGATGATCACCTCGTCGCCGTCGCATACCGCGTCCACGTCCACTTCGGTGGCGTCGTTCAGAAAATGGTCGAGCAGCACCGGCGAGTCGTTCGACACCTTGACCGCCTCGCGCATATAGCGCTCGAGATCGCTCTGCTGGTAGACGATCTCCATGGCACGGCCGCCCAGCACGTAGGACGGTCGCACCACCAGGGGGTAGCCGATTTCCTCCGCCAACGCGAGCGCTTTCTGCGCGCTCCTCGCGGTGCGGTTGGGCGGTTGCCTCAACTTCAGCCGGTTGAGCAGCCTCTGGAAGCGCTCGCGATCCTCCGCCATGTCGATCGAGTCGGGCGAGGTGCCGATGATGGGCACGCCGTTCGCCTCCAAGTCGCGCGCGAGCTTGAGGGGCGTCTGTCCGCCGTACTGGACGATCACGCCGGTGGGCTTCTCGACATGGACGATCTCGAGCACGTCCTCCAGCGTCACCGGCTCGAAGTAGAGCCGGTCGGAGGTGTCGTAATCGGTCGAGACCGTTTCGGGGTTGCAGTTGATCATGATGGTCTCGAACCCGTCCTCGCGCAGCGCGAGCGCGGCGTGCACGCAGCAATAGTCGAACTCGATGCCCTGGCCGATGCGGTTGGGCCCGCCGCCCAGCACGATGATCTTCTTGCGGTCGGTGGGCTGCGCCTCACACTCTTCCTCGTAGGTCGAATACATATACGCGGTGGCCGTGGCGAACTCGGCGGCACAGGTATCTACCCGCTTGAACACCGGCCGCACCTCCAGCTCGTGGCGCCGGGCGCGCACTTCGTCTTCCCGTGTCTTGAAGAGGTGCGCGAGCCGGCGATCGGAAAAACCCTTGCGCTTGAGCTCCCGCATCGGCCCGGCATCAATTTCTGCGAGCTTGCGGTCGTCGAGCTCCATTTCGATGTCCACGATCTCCTTGATCTGGGCGAGAAACCACGGGTCGATGCGGGTCAGCTCGTGTACTTCCTCCAGCGTGAATCCATTCTCGAACGCGTCGCCGACGTACCAGATGCGCTCGGGGCCGGGATCGCCCAGCTCTCTTTCAATCGTCTCGCGGTCCCGCGTGCGCTGGTTCAGGCCGTCCACCCCCACCTCCAGCCCGCGCAGCGCCTTCTGGAACGACTCCTGAAAGGTGCGGCCGATCGCCATCACCTCGCCCACCGATTTCATCTGCGTCGTCAGGCGGTCGTTGGCGTCGGGGAACTTCTCGAAAGCGAAGCGCGGCACCTTGGTCACCACGTAGTCGATGGTCGGCTCGAACGACGCGGGCGTCGCCCCGCCGGTGATCTCGTTCCTGAGCTCGTCCAGCGTGTAGCCCACGGCGAGCTTGGCGGCGACCTTCGCGATCGGGAAT
>DASWHI010000272.1:0-3127 GCA_036398235.1 Burkholderiales bacterium | reverse complement strand
GCGCCATTCCAGGACTTCCGGGTCGGTGAGCCTCGTGTTGGTCATGTGCGTGTGAACGCAGTCGGCGCCGTCGAAGCCGTCCCCCGCGCCGGAGCCGCCGCAGATCGTTTCGTAGTACTGGTGGCGGTCGGTTCCGAACGTAAAGTTGTTCATCGTGCCTTGCGAGGCGCCCATCACTCCGAGCGCGCCGTAGAGCGCGTCGGTGACGCATTGGGAGGTCTCGACGTTGCCGGCGGCCACCGCCGCCGGATAGCGGGGGTTGAGCATGCAGCCTTCCGGAATGACGACTTTCAGCGGCTTCATGCAGCCCGCGTTAAGCGGGATGTCGTCATCCACCAGGGTGCGAAACACATAGAGGACGGCGGACATCGTGACCGCCGCCGGCGCATTGAAGTTGCTATCGAGCTGGCCCGAAGTGTGCGTGAAGTCGATCAGCGCGCTACGGTTCGCCCGGTCGATCGCGATACTCACGCGGATCACCGCGCCATTGTCCATTTCGTAGGCGTAGCGCCCGTCCTTCAGCACGTCGATCACGCGCCGCACCGACTCCTCCGCGTTGTCCTGCACGTGGCGCATGTAAGCCTGGACCGTCTCCAGGCCGTAGTGCGCGACCGCTCGTCCGAGCTCGGCAACGCCTCTCTGATTGGCCGCGACCATGGCGCGCAGGTCCGCGATGTTCTGCTCGGGATTGCGCGCCGGGTAGCGCGCGCCGGTGAGCAGCGCGTGCACTTCCCGCTCGCGCAGCTTGCCCTGCGAAACCAGCAGGAAGTTGTCGATCAGCACGCCTTCCTCGTCGAGATGGCGGCTGTCGGGAGGCATCGAGCCGGGGGTGATGCCGCCGATGTCGGCGTGGTGCCCGCGGCTGGCGACGTAGAAAAGAACTTCGTTCCCCGCGTCGTCGAACACCGGCGTCACCACCGTGACATCGGGCAGATGGGTGCCGCCGTGATACGGATTGTTCAGCATGAAGACGTCGCCCGGCCGCATTTTCCCGGCGTTCTCGATGGCGATGACGCGGACGCTTTCGCCCATGGCGCCGAGGTGCACCGGCAGGTGCGGCGCGTTGGCGATGAGGCCGCCCGCCGTGTCGAACAGCGCGCACGAGAAATCGAGCCGCTCCTTGATGTTGACCGAGTACGCCGTGTTGGCGAGTGTCACCCCCATCTGCTCGGCGATCGCCATGAAGAGATTGTTGAAGATCTCCAGCATCACGGGTTCCGCGCGCGTGCCGATCGCCTCGCGCTTCGGGCGCGGAACGCCGCGCGTCAGCACCAGGTGATTGAGGGGCGTGACTTGCGCCTGCCACTGCGGCTCGACCACGGTGGTGGCGTTCGCTTCCGCGATGATGGCGGGCCCGGCAATCGTGTCGCCGGGGCGCAGCGCCTCGCGGCGGTAGACCGGCGCCTCGTGGGCAGCGCCTCCGCTGTACAGGCGTACCCGCCGCGCCGGCCGCGCCGGGCCCGGGCGCTCGCGAAGCGCGCCGAGCGCTTCGCGCACCGGCTCTCCGCTGCCCGCCGCCTCGACCGATACCGCCTCGACCGCCAGCGCGCGTCCCGGCATGAGAAAGCTGAAGCGGCCCCAGTAGGCGGACTCGAACTGCGCGAGCATCTCTTGCGAAGAGCCAAAATTCACGATCACCGCGGTGTCGGTGCCCTCGTAGCGCAAATGGACGCGCTGCGCGAGCGTGATGTTGTCCGCGGACACGCCCTGGCCGGCGACTTCCGCGCGTGCCGCGTCGGCCAACTGCGCGAGCGCCTCTTCGAGCCGGGGCATCAGACCCGGCTCGAGCCGCGCCTCGATCGCCCGCTCGCGCAGCGCGCTGATGTCCGCGAGGCCCATGCCGTACGCCGACAGCACGCCGGCATAGGGGTGAATGAAGACGCGCGGAATCGCCAGCGCGTCCGCCACCAGGCAGGCGTGCTGACCCGCGGCGCCGCCGAAGCAGCACAGCGTGTGGGCGGTGACATCGTGCCCGCGCTCGATCGAGATCTTCTTGATGGCGTTGGCCATGTTATCGACCGCCACCCGCACGAAGCCCTCCGCGACGTCCTCGGGCGTGCGCTCCTCGCCGATCGCCTTCTTTATTTCGGCTGCGAGCCCGATGAATTTTTCCCCCACGACGGCGGCGTCGAGCGGCTCGTCGCCCCTCGGCCCGAACACGCACGGAAAGAAATCCGGCTGGATCTTGCCGAGCATCACGTTCGCGTCGGTCACCGTGAGTGGCCCGCCCTTGCGGTAGCACGCCGGACCCGGCTGCGCCCCGGCCGACTCCGGGCCCACGCGGAAGCGCGCGGCTTCGAATCGGAGGATCGAGCCCCCGCCGGCGGCGACGGTGTGGATGCTCATCATGGGCGCGCGCAGGCGCACGCCCGCGACCTGGGTGTCGAAGGCGCGCTCGAAATGGCCGTCGAAATGCGACACGTCGGTCGAGGTCCCGCCCATGTCGAAGCCGATGATGCGGTCGAACCCGGCGGCGAGCGCCGTGCGCACGACGCCGACCACGCCTCCCGCCGGCCCCGAGAGCACGCTGTCCCGGCCCTGGAACAGCTGCGCCGAGGTGAGGCCGCCGTTCGATTGCATGAACATCAGCCGCACGCCGGGGAGCTCGTGCGCGATGCGCTCGACGTAGCGGCGCAGCAGCGGCGAGAGGTAGGCGTCGGCCACAGTGGTATCGCCGCGGGATACGAGCTTCATCAGGGGGCTTGCCTGGTGCGATACCGAGACCTGAGTGAAGCCCGCCGTGCGCGCCAGCTCCGCGAGCCGCAGCTCGTGGGCCGGGTAGCGGTAGCCGTGCATCAGCACGATCGCGGCCGCGCCGAAGCCGCGGCGGCGCGCATCCAGGAAATCGCGGCGCGCCCGCTCCTCGTCGAGCGGCTCGAGCACTTCGCCGCGCGCGGTTACGCGCTCGAACACCTCATACACCGCGCCGTAAAGCGGCTCCGGCAGCACGATATGGCGGTCGAAGAGCCGCGGGCGATTCTGGTATCCGATCTTCAGCTGGTCGCGGAAGCCGCGCGTGATGAATAGCGCCGTCGGCTCGCCCTTGCGCTCGAGCAGCGCGTTGGTCGCGAGCGTCGTGCCCATCCGCACTTCCGCGATGCCCTCGGCGGGGAGCGCCGCGCCGCGC
>DASWHI010000271.1:0-7983 GCA_036398235.1 Burkholderiales bacterium | reverse complement strand
CAGGTGCCGATGATCATCGCGGCGCACGAGCACATCCGCAACGGCCGCGCGCCGGTCGCGCCCGACCCGACGCTCGGCCACGCGGCGAATTTCCTCACCATGCTGAAGGGAGCCGCGCCGAGCGCCGACGCGGCGCGCCTCATGGACGTCGACATGATCCTGCACGCCGAGCACGGCTCGAACGCCTCGTCGTTCGCCGCGCGCGTGGTCGCGGGCACCGAGGCCAATCTGCACGCCGCGATCACCGCGGCGATCGCGGCGCTCTCCGGCCCGGCGCACGGCGGCGCAGCGGAAAACGTCATGGCCATGGCGCAGGAGATCGGCGAGGCGGCCCACGCCGCCGAGTACGTCAAGCGCAAGCGCGCCAACCGCGAGCCGGTGATGGGCTTCGGCCACCGCGTCTACCGCGCCGAGGACCCGCGCGCGCGCCACATGCGCGCCGGCGTCGAAAAGCTCTCGCGCGAGATGGGCCAGCCGCACTGGTACAAGATCCTGGAGGCGGTGGTCGAAGCGATGAAGCCCTATGCCCGCCACGGCGTCAACGTGAACGTGGATTTCTATGCCGGTGTCGTCTATTTCCTCAACGGCATCGCCGAGGATCTGTTCGTGCCGATCTTCGCGGTGGGACGCGTGCCGGGCTGGACGGTGCAGGTGCTCGAACAGATCGAGAACAACATCCTCCTCCGCCCGCTCACCCTCTACAACGGCCCCGAGCCACGGCCGTACGTCCCCGTCGAGCAGCGTTAAGCGCGGGCAAGCACGATCGCGGTTGTGGCAACGATGTCCTCCACGCTCGCCCCGCGCGAGAGGTCGCTGATCGGGCGTGCGAATCCTTGCAGCACGGGGCCGATCGCGCGCGCGCCGGCCAGGCACTGCGTGAGCTTGTAGCCGATGTTTCCCGCGTCGAGGTCGGGGAAGACGAGCACGTTTGCCCGTCCCGCTACCGGGCTTTCGCCCTTCACCTTCTTTCCCGCCACCTCCGGCACGAGTGCCGCGTCCGCCTGCAGCTCGCCGTCGATCGCGAGGTCCGGGGCGCGCTCGCGGGCGAGCGCGAGGGCGCGCGTGACCTTCTCGACGCGTGCGTGCTGCGCGCTGCCCTTGGTGGAAAAGGAGAGGAGCGCGATGCGGGGCGCCTCCTTCAGGAGCGCGCGGCAGCTCTCCGCAGACGCGAGCGCGATATCGGCGAGCACCTCGGGATCCGGATCCACGTTGACGGCGCAGTCGGCGTAGATGAAGCTCTTCGGCGCCCCGCCATCCGCGTCCGGGACGATCATGAGGAAAAAGCTCGACGGGGTGCGGATTCCCGCGGCAAGTCCCACGGTCATCAGGCCCGCTTCGATCACGCGTCCGGTGGTGGTGGTGACGCCGGCGATCATCGCGTCCGCGTCCCCGGCCTTCACCATCATTCCGGCATGGAACAACGGCTTTCGCACCAGCCGCTCCGCGACGCTCCGGTTTGCGTTCGGCCGGCTGGCTGAATAGAGCGTCGCGTAGGCCGCGAGCCGGCCGCTCTCCGCCGGATCGAGCACGGCGATGCCGTCGAGCGGCACGCCCGCGCGCGCGGCAGCCGCGCCGACTTCCGCGCGCGTGCCGACCAGCGTCGGAGTCGCGATGCCGAGGTCCTTCAGCCTTCTTGCGGCGGCGACGATGCGCTCGTCATGGCCTTCCGGAAAGACCGGGCGCTTGCCGCCTGCACGCGCCTGCGCAATGCACGCGTCGATGACGTCATTCATACCCCGTTCCCTAGAACGGGATATCGTCATCCATGGTATCGAACGCGCCGCCCTTCTTCTGCTGCGGCTTGCTGTTGCCACCGGCAGCGGCTGCCGCGGGCTCCCGTGACATGGGCTCCGCCCCGCCACCGGCGCCGCGTGCGCCGAGGAGCTGCATGCGGTCGGCGACGATCTCGGTCGAATAGCGGTCCTGGCCGCTCTCCTTGTCCTGCCACTTGCGGGTGCGGATGCGGCCCTCAACGTAAACGGGCGACCCCTTCTTGAGGTACTCGCCGGCGATCTCCGCGAGCTTGCCGAAGAACGCAATGCGGTGCCATTCGGTGTGCTCCTGCTGGTCGCCGCTCTTGTCCTTCCACTTCTCGGAGGTCGCGATGCGGATGTTGGTCACCGCATCGCCGCTCGGCAGATAGCGGGTTTCGGGGTCGGCGCCGAGATTGCCGATGAGAATGACCTTATTGACCGATGCCATGGAGGGCTCCTGGAGAAAGCGAGTTGTAAGTATAATCGGGGCGCGGGGAGATGGCATTCCTCCCCGGAGTCGGAAGACTCCCAACCGCCGCAAGGCTGATGATGCCTACGGATCGCGCAGGATGACGGGCGCCGTGGGCATTCCCCCCCTCCTCCAACGCGTACCCCCGGTATCCGGCAATCGTTGGAGGCAGCTCGATGACTGAAATCTGGGCGCTCGCGGCCCTGTGGCTGGGCTTGGCCCTTCTCGCCGGCCTGGCGTCAATCTGGCTGCGCGTTGCGACGGCACTGTCGGAGATCGTGGTGGGCGTCGTCGCCGGCGCGGTAATCGGCACGGCGACGATGGGCGTCGACCAGGGCTGGGTGAAGTTTCTCGCGGGTGCCGGGGCGATCATCCTCACTTTTCTGGCGGGCGCCGAGCTGGATCCCGAGGTGTTCCGGCGCAAATGGAAGGAGGCGACCGCCGTGGGGCTGGTCAGCTTCTTCGCGCCTTTCCTGGGGTGCGCGGCCGCTGCGCGCTGGCTGCTGGGTTGGGATCCGGCGGCGAGCTGGCTCGCCGGCGTCGCCATGTCCACGACGTCGGTCGCCGTGGTGTACGCGGTGATGATCGAATTCGGCTTCAACACAACGGAATACGGGAAGACCGTTCTTGCGGCGTGCTTCATCACCGATCTCGGCACCGTGGTCGCGCTCGGGTTGCTGTTCGCCCCGTTTTCCCTGAAGACGCTCCTTTTCGTGGGAGCGCTCGTTGCAGTGGGCCTGGCCATCCCGTGGCTCACGCCGCGCTTTTTCAGACGCTACGGTGCGCGCGCGTCGGAGCTCGAGGCCAAGTACTTGCTGGTCTTCCTGTTCGGTCTGGGCGCGCTCGCAAGCTGGGCTGACAGCGAGGCGGTGCTGCCTGCTTACGTGCTCGGGATGATGCTCGCGGGTACCGTCGGGCGGGACCATGCGCTCGTCCGTCGGATTCGCACGCTGTGCTTCGGCCTGCTCACGCCGTTCTACTTCATCCGCGCGGGCTCATTCGTCTCGATGCCGGCGCTCGTCGCGGCTCCGGCCGCGTTCGTTCTCATGCTCGTGGTGAAAGTATTGACGAAGATCGCCGGCGTCTATCCGGTCACCCGGGCATTCCAGTCGCCGCGCAAGGAGGGGATGTACACGACGCTGCTGATGTCCACGGGCCTGACGTTTGGAACGATCTCATCCTTGTTCGGGCTTTCGCACAATATCGTGGATCAGGCGCAGTATTCCACGCTGGTGGCCGCCGTCATCGCCAGCGCCGTTATCCCGACGCTGATCGCCAACGCCTGGTTCCTGCCGCGCCACCACTTGCCCGCGCCAGCAAGGGCGGCGGGCGCCGAAACGAGTGTCGCCGTCCCGCCGGCTCGGGGCAGGGGGAGTTGACCATGTACCGCAGAATCCTGGTGGGCTACGACGGCTCGGAGGCAAGCGACAAAGCGTTTGACAGCGCGCTCAGCCTGGCGAAAAACCACGGCGCGGAGCTCTATGTGCTGACGGTCTCGCGCCCCCCCGAGATCGGGGACGACGTGGAAACCGAGGCGGTGATCCAGAACTCGCGCGAACACCACCGCAAGCTCCTCGTGCCCCTGAGAAAGAAAGCCGCGCAGGGGGGCGTCAAGGCGCATTTCGAGGTTGCGGTGGGCCATCCGGCGGAGCAGATCATCTATCACGCCGATCAACATGGTGTGGACCTGATTATCGTCGGCGACCGCGGCCGCTCGAAATTCGCGCGACTGCTGCTCGGCTCGGTCTCGAAGACGGTCGTGCAGTACGCGGGCCGGCCCGTGCTGGTCGTGCGCTGATCAGGGCTGCACGCCCGCGCGGGTCGGCGAAGGCACCCCGGTCTTGAAGGCGGCCGCGACCCAGACCGCGAGCAGCACGGCGTCAAAGACGGCTATGCCGTTGGTTCCAAACCGTCCATACAGGTAGCCGCCCGCCGCGGCGCCGACAAACGTCCCGAAAAACTGGAGGCTGGTGAACACGCCTAGCGCAATACCGCGGGTGCCGGGCGCGGTAACCCTCGACACGACGGCCGGCAGGAGCGCTTCCAGCACGTTGAAAGCCGTGAAAAACGCCAGCAGGAAAAACACGGTCCGTCCCACGCCGCTCACCGCCCAAGGCATCAGTACCTGCACGACCAGCAGCACGGCGATCGATCCCACGAACACGGGCTTCGATCGGCCGGATCTGCCGGAGCTCATTATCGCTGGCAGCATCAGGACGAACGACCCCAGCATCACCGGAAGATAGACCTGCCAGTGGTGGTCAGCGGCCAAACCCGCCCGGCGCAGCTCGAGCGGCACGGCGATGAACAGCGCCATCAGCACGGCGTGCAACGCGAACGCGCCATAGTTGAGCCGCGCAAGCTGCGGGTCGCACAGCGCCGTGATGAACTGCTGCAGCGCGGGCGTTTGGCTGGCTTGCGGGCCTTCCGGGCCGTCGGGAACCACGCGATAGACCACCGCCATCGCGGCGAGCACCAGCACCCCCGTCATGACGAAGATGCCCGGCACGCCGATCACGCGGTTCAGCCACGGCGAGAGCACCAGCGAGAGCGCGAAAGTGGCGCCGATGGTGGAGCCGATCATCGCCATGGCCTTGCCGCGGTGCTCTTCACGCGTGAGATCGGCGGTCATGGCCATGACCGGCGCCGCGATCGCGCCCGCCCCCTGCAGCAGGCGCCCGAGAATGATCACGTAGATATGGGAGCCGAGTGCCGCGATGAAGCTGCCGGCGGCGAAGATCGCAAGCCCGATATAGATCACCGGTTTCCTGCCGTAGTGGTCGGACCAGTATCCGAACGGAATCTGCAATATCGCCTGTGTCAGTCCGTAGGTGCCGATTGCGATGCCGACGAGGAGGAGGTTGTCGCCTCCCGGCAGCGACTCCGCGTAGAACGCGAACACCGGCAGGATCACGAACATGCCCAGCATGCGCAGCCCGAAAATGCTGGAAAGCGCGAGCGACGCGCGCAACTCTTCCGGGCTCATGCGGCTGGACGGCATGCGGAGTGAAACAGGTTGGGAAAAGAGGAAATTCTTCGGTATATTAGCAGGTTTAGTTTCGATTTCTGACGACCTTGGCCACCCACCGCCCGACCGTCGTACGGCTGCAGACCGCGGGGCTGGAGGCCGCGCGCGCGACCGAGTACATCCGCGTGCGCGGCGCGCGCACCCACAACCTCAAGAACATCAATCTCGACCTGCCGCGCAACCGCCTCATCGTGATCACCGGCCTGTCGGGCTCGGGCAAGTCCTCGCTTGCGTTCGACACGCTTTACGCCGAGGGGCAGCGCCGCTACGTCGAGTCGCTCTCGACCTACGCGCGGCAGTTCCTGCAGCTGATGGAAAAGCCGGACGTGGATCTGATCGAGGGCCTGTCCCCCGCGATCTCGATCGAGCAGAAGGCCGCGAGCCACAATCCCCGCTCCACCGTCGGCACCGTCACCGAGATCCACGACTACCTGCGGCTGCTCTATGCGCGCATCGGCGATCCCCACTGCCCCGAGCACGCGATCCAGCTCTCGGCGCAGAGCGTCGCGCAGATGGTGGATCACGTGCTGCAGCTGCCGCAGGACACGCGCCTCATGATCCTCGCGCCGCTCATTGTCGGGCGCAAGGGCGAGCAGGCCGATCTCTTCGAGGAGCTGCGCGCGCAGGGTTTCGTGCGGCTGCGGGTGGACGGCACGGTGTACGAGATCGACGAGCTGCCCCGGCTCAAGAAGAACGTCAAGCACACGGTGGAGGCGGTGGTGGACCGGCTCAAGGTCCGCGCCGACTCGAAACAGCGGATCGCCGAATCGTTCGAAACGGCGCTGCGCCACTCCGACGGGCGCGCGCTCGCGATCGAGATGGACTCCGGAAAGGAACATCTCTTCTCCTCCCGGTTCGCCTGCCCGGTGTGCAGCTACTCGCTGCCGGAGCTCGAGCCGCGGCTGTTCTCGTTCAACAACCCGATGGGCGCCTGCCCGCGCTGCGACGGGCTCGGCACTGTCACCTTCTTCGATCCCAAGCGCATCGCCGCATTTCCCGATCTTTCCCTCGCCTCGGGCGCGATCAAGGGATGGGACCGGCGCAACCAGTTCTACTTCCAGATGCTGCAGTGCCTCGCGCAGCACTATGCATTCGACATCGAGACGCCGTTCGGCGAGCTCCCGGAAAACGTGCGCGCGGCGGTGATGCACGGCTCGGGCACCGACAAGATCCGGTTCTCCTACGTCGGAGAGCGCGGCAACAAGCACGTGCGCGAGCATCCGTTCGAGGGCGTGATTCCCAACCTCGAGCGCCGCTATCGCGAGACCGACTCGATCGTGGTGCGCGAGGAGCTCGCCAAGTACCTGAATACCCGCGCCTGCCCCGAGTGCAACGGCACGCGCCTGCGGCGCGAGGCGCGCCACGTCACCGTCGCCGGCCGCGCCATCTTCGACGTGAGCGCGCTCACGCTGGCGCAGGCGAACCGGTTCTTCGAGACCCTCACGCTCACCGGCAGCCGGCAGACCATCGCGGAGAAGATCGTCAGGGAGATCCTCAACCGCATCACGTTCCTCAACAACGTCGGGCTCGACTATCTCTCGCTCGACCGCTCGGCGGAAACGCTGTCGGGGGGTGAAGCGCAGCGCATCCGGCTGGCGAGCCAGATCGGCTCGGGCCTGACCGGGGTGATGTACGTTCTCGACGAGCCGTCGGTCGGGCTTCATCAGCGCGATAACGCGCGGCTGCTCGCGACGTTGAGGCGCCTGCGCGACACCGGCAACACGGTGATCGTGGTCGAGCACGACCAGGAGGCAATCGCCGCCGCCGATCACGTAGTCGACATGGGGCTGGGCGCCGGCGAGCACGGCGGCAACGTCGTCGTGGCGGGCACGCTGCGGGAAATCGCCGCGCACCCGGAATCGCTCACCGGCCAGTACCTGTCGGGGCGGCGCCGCATCGAGGTGCCGGGGCTACGTCACCGGTCGAACCCCAAGCGCCAGCTCGCGGTGAGCGGCGCGAGCGGCAACAACCTCAAGCACATCGGGGTGAACCTGCCGGTCGGGCTCTTCGTATGTGTAACCGGCGTGTCCGGATCGGGCAAGTCCACGCTCATCAACGACACGATCCATAACGCCGTGGCGCGCGCGTTGAACGACAGCCCGCTCGAGCCCGCCGCCTTCGAGGCGATCAGCGGCATCGAGCACTTCGACAAGGTGGTGAGCGTGGACCAGAGCCCGATCGGCCGCACCCCGCGCTCCAACCCCGCCACCTACACCGGGCTCTTCACGCCGATGCGCGAGCTCTTTGCAGGCGTTCCGGAGGCGCGCGCCCGCGGATACGGCGCCGGGCGCTTCTCGTTCAACGTCAAGGGCGGTCGCTGCGAGAAGTGCCAGGGCGACGGCGTCATCAAGATCGAGATGCACTTTTTGCCGGATGTCTACGTCACGTGCGAAGCGTGCTCGGGAAAGCGCTATAATCGCGAGACGCTCGAGATTCACTACAAGGGCAAGAGCATCGCCGACGTTTTAGATATGACAGTTGAAGAGGCCCTCGATTTTCTGAGCGTTATTCCACCCCTGAAGCGCAAGCTCGAAACCCTCGACGCGGTGGGTCTCAGCTATATCAAGCTCGGCCAGAGTGCCACGACTCTCTCGGGCGGCGAGGCACAGCGCATCAAGTTGTCGCGCGAGCTCTCCAAACGCTCCACGGGGCGAACCGTTTACATTCTCGATGAGCCGACGACGGGCTTGCATTTTTATGATGTCGATCGCTTGCTGAAGGTTCTGCACGCC
>DASWHI010000270.1:0-1557 GCA_036398235.1 Burkholderiales bacterium | reverse complement strand
TCTCGCGCACGATCGCGAGCCCCAGCCCGCAGCCTTCTGTCCCCGTTCCGAGCACGCGGTAGAAGCGCTCGAACACGCGCTCCCGCTCTGGCCCGGGGATCCCGGGCCCGTTGTCCTCGACGCTCAGCGCGACCGTAGCGCTGTCGCCCGTGACCCGCACCGTCACGTGGCCGCCGCGCTGCGTATAGCGGATCGCATTGTCGAGCAGGTTGCCGAGCATGTCCCGTAGCAGGAACGGGTCGCCTTCGATCCGGGCGGCGCCCGTCTCGCCGTCATATCCGAGGTCGATGCTCCGGGCGAGCGCCCGCGGCACCCACTCCGTCGTGGTGTCCCGCGCGAGCCGGGCGAGATCGACCCGCTCGACCACGTGGCCGAGCTTGGCGCCGGGCTCGGCTCGCGCCAGTGACAGAAGCTGATTGACGAGCCGCGCGCTTTGCTCGGTTGCCGTCTGGAGCTGCCGGAGCGTCTCCTGGGCGTTGCCCGGCTGCGCCTGGCGCAGCGCGAGCTCCGTCTGGGTCTTCAGCCCGGCGATCGGCGTGCGCAGCTGGTGCGCGGCATCTGCGATGAACCGCTGCTGTGCTGAAATCGCGGTGCCGAGGCGCGCCAGGAGATCGTTCATCGCTTGGATCAGCGGCCGCACTTCCCGCGGCGCCTGCTCCTCGGAAAGCGCCGAGAGATCGCGGTGCGAGCGGCTCTCGATCTCCCCGCGCAGCGTCGAGAGCGGCGCCAGGCCGCGGCCCACCCCGTACCAGACCGCAAGTCCCGCGAGGAGAATCAGGATTCCCTGCGGTAACGCCATCCGCAGGATGATCTGGCGCGCGAACTCGTCGCGCGCCGTGACGCGCTCCGCGACGTGGATCTGCACGGCGCCCTTGCCCGTTCCCGGCTCGACGGGAGCGCGCAAGGCCACGGCGCGCACCTCGAGGCCGCGGAAATCCGCGTCGTAATAGCGCACCCGGTCGGCCGTCTCGGGGGTGTCGGCGAAGGGCCGCGGCAGGTCCGGCTCGCCGCTGACGAATTCGTCCTTGGGGCCCGTCACGAGGTAATAGAGGTTTCCCAATTCGCGCGTTTGCAGGATCTGCAGTGCAACGTCCGGCAGATCCAGGTAGATCCGGTCGTTGATGACCTTTACCTGGCGGCTGATGTCGAGGGTCGCTTCCAGCAGGATGCGGTCGAAGGCGAGGTTGACGAAGCGCTTGGCGATGTCGTAGCCGATGACGGTGCTGACCGACCACAGGACAAAAAGCGGTCCGGCGAGCCACGTGATCAGCTGGCGCCGCAGGGTCGTCGCGCGCCCACTGTCAAGATAGGTTCCCGTCATGTGCCGGTTTCTCCAGCAGGTAGCCCAGTCCGCGGATGGTGCGTATTGTGACCCCCGCGGGCTCCAGCTTGCGCCGCAGGCGATGAACGTAGACTTCGATGGCGTTGGCGCTCACTTCCTCGTCCCAGCCGTAGAGTTCCTCGGCAAGCTGGTCCTTGTTGACGACGCGCCCGCTTCGCAACATGAGCACTTCGAGGACCCCGATCTCGCGCGCGGAGAGCTCGAGCGGCTCGCCG
>DASWHI010000269.1:0-11106 GCA_036398235.1 Burkholderiales bacterium | reverse complement strand
GCGTTGATCAGCACCGCCTGCCGCTGGAGATCGATCTGCGTGACGACCTCCGGCTTCTTGTGAAGGCCCTTCTTGACGGCCTCCTGCGCGACGATTTCGCGGTTGATCAGCTCCTGCCGGATCGCATCGCGCATCCCCGGTGTGTCCGGGCGGCCCTGGGCGGCCATCTCCTTCATGAGGATATCAGCGCGCGACTGCGGGATCGTCACGCCATTCACCTTGGCCAGGGCGCCGTCCTGGGCGTGCGCGGCGGGGAAGAGGGCCAGGCCGGCCGCGAGGACTGCACATTGAGCGAGCTTCATCGGAATTCCTTTGCGGTTGACAGGATCAGATCTCGCCGGGCGCGTAGGCCTTGATGGCGAGCGCGTGGATCTCGTTCTTCATCATCGGCCCGAGCGCCTCGTATACCATGCGGTGGCGCAGCTGCGCCGGTTTGCCCTCGAAGGCCTGCGCGACGATGACGAGCCGGTAGTGCCCGCCGCCGGAGCGCGCGCCCGCGTGGCCGGCGTGCGCGGCGGACTCGTCGACGACTTCCAGCGACTCGGGTGCGAGCGCCGCGAGGCTGCGTTCGATGCGATCGGCGACGGTCACTTCAATCGGCCTTCCTGTCCTCGATGTGGCGGGACAGCATGAGCGCTTGCAGCACGATGAACGCCAGCATGAGGCCGATGCCGCCGAACAGCTTGAAATTGACCCAGGCGTCGGTCGAGAAGTTGTAGGCGACCGCGAGGTTGAGCACCCCCATCAGCGCGAAGAAGGCGATCCAGCTCGCAAGGAGCTTCCCCCATACCGCGTCGGGCAGCGTAACCTGCGCCTCCATCATGGCGCGGATCAGGTTCTTCCGGAACGCGAGCTCCGCCACCGCCAGCACGGCCGCGAACAGCCAGTAGAGCACGGTCGGCTTCCACTTGATGAAGGTCTCGTCCTGCAGCAACAGCGTCGCGCCGCCGAACACCACGATCACGGCGAAACTCACCCACAGCAGGTTGTCGACCTTGCGGTGGCGAACCCAGGTCCAGCCGATTTGCAGGAACGTAGCCGCGATCGCCACCGCCGTCGCGACGTAGATGTCGAAGACCTTGAAGGCGATGAAGAACAGGACGACAGGGAAGATGTCGAACAGAAATTTCATCGGCACCCATTATACCCGGGAAGCGGCGCGCGGCGAACGGGAAGCAGTGCACAGTCAACAGGTTACAACGGCCGGACGGCGCACGGCGTGAGGGGTCAATCGGGCAGGACTTTGCCCGGATTCATGATGTTTCGCGGGTCGAAGGCGCGCTTCAACTTGCGCATCATCTCGATTTCCAGCGCCCCTTTGTAACGCGCCAGCTCGGCGCGCTTGGCCTGCCCGATGCCGTGCTCGGCGCTGAAGCTGCCGGCGAAGCGCTGCACGACGTCGAGCACGGCCCGGTTGACGTCGGTCGCCGCGAGGGCGGCGGCGTCGCCGCGATTGCGTCCCGGGACGAAGCAATTGTAGTGCAGGTTACCGTCGCCGAGGTGCCCGAAGCAGATGACGCGCGCGCCGGGGAAGGCGCGCTCCAGCGCCACGCCCGCCTCGGCGATGAACTCCGGTATGCGGGAGACCGGGATCGAGATGTCGTGCCGGTAGAGCAAACCTTCGGTGCGCGAAGCCTCCGGGATCGACTCCCTGATACGCCACAGCGCCTCGCGCTGCGCGCCGCTTTCCGCGATCACGGCGTCGAGCGCGAGCCCGCGCTCGACGGCCCGCCCCAGCCCGTGCTCGAACTCGCCCCGCAGCGGCCCGTCCGCGCTCGCTTCGGCAAGCTCGGCAAGGACATACCAGGGATGCGCGCGCGCAAGCAGCTCGCGCGTGCCGGGAATGTGCGCCAGCACGAGCTCGACGCAGCGGCGCGAGATGATCTCGAATGCGCTGATGCGGTCGCCGCATTCGTCGCGCAGCAGCGCCAGCAGCTCCACTGCCGCGGCGGGCGCCGCCACCGCGATCAGCGCAGTGACCGTCGTTCGTGGGACCGGAAAGAGCTTCAGCACCGCGGCGGTGATGATTCCGAGCGTGCCCTCGGAGCCGATGAACACCTGCTTCAGGTCGTAGCCCGTGTTGTCCTTGCGCAGGCCGCGCAGGCCGTCCCACACCCGGCCGTCCGGCAGCACGACCTGCAGGCCGAGCGTGAGATCGCGCGCGTTGCCGTAGCGCAGCACGTTGATGCCTCCCGCGTTGGTGGCAAGATTGCCCCCGATCTGGCAGCTGCCCTCGGCGCCGAGGCTGAGGGGAAACAGCCGCCCCGCGTCGCGCGCGGCCTGCTGAATGTTCGCCAGGATGCAGCCCGCCTCCACGGTGATGGTGTTGTTGAGCGCGTCGAGCCCGAGGATGCGGTTCATGCGGCCGAGCTGGAGCACGATCGCGCCTCCCGCCGCGGGCGGCGTGGCCGCCCCCGACATGCCGGTATTGCCGCCCTGCGGGACGATGGCGGTGCCGGTGTCGGCGCAGACCTTCACCACGGCCGCGACCTGCTCGGTCGTGGTGGGCCGCACGACGCCCGGCGCCGCGCCCCGGTAGAAGCCGCGCCAGTCCCCGAGATAGGGCTCGAGGTCGTGCGGATCTGTGACGAGGCCCTGTGGGCCGACGATGCTGCCGATCCGCTCGAGAAGGGAGGCGGTAGCGGCGGACCCTGCGGATCGAGCCATGGGCGAATTATAAGGGGTGGAGGTGTGCTACCATCCCGCCGCCCCACCCACCCAGCATGGTCGACCGCGTCATTCTCGTGTGCACGATCGTCGTCGCGGCGGTCTACTTCTACGCGACCACGCTCATTCCTTCGCTCGAGATCGGGGATCCGCTGGGCCCCAAGGCGTTTCCACGCCTGATCGGCGTCGCGTTGCTGATCGCCGCGGCCATGCTCGCGCTCGAGATGTGGAAGGAGCGTGGACAGGCCGCCGCGAAGGGAGCCGGGGGAGCGCCATTCGACCCGGCGGTCCTGAAGGTGCTCGCCGTCGTGGCGATCTGGATCGGCATTTACTACGCCGCGCTGGAAGGTCTGGGCTACATCGTCGCGACCTCCGCCTTCCTGTTCCCGCTGATGGCATGGTTCAACCGCGGCAAATGGCTCGCCAACGCGCTCTCCGCAGTCGTTTTCGCGGCGATGACGTACTGGCTGTTCGTCGCCCTCGAGGTCAGGTTGCCGCGGGGCGTGCTTCCGTTCTAGGGCACACGTGGAAACGCTGACCCACATCATGAACGGCTTCGGCGTCGCGCTGCAGCCGGTCAATCTCTGGTACACGTTCCTCGGCTGTTTCCTCGGAACGATCATCGGCGTGCTGCCGGGCATCGGCCCCTCCGCCACCATCGCGCTGCTGATTCCCGTCACCTACGGGATGAACCCGACTTCGGCCCTCATCATGATGGCGGGGATTTTTTACGGCGCGCGCTACGGGGGCTCCACGACGGCGATCCTGATCAACACGCCGGGCGAAGCCTCATCGGTGATGACCGCGATCGACGGCTACCAGATGGCGAAGAACGGGCGCGCCGGCGCCGCGCTCGCAATCTCGGCAATCAGCTCCTTCATCGCCGGCACGATCGGCGTCATCGGGCTGACGCTCTTCGCCGTGCCGCTCACAGCCATGGCGCTCAAGTTCGGCCCGGCGGAGTATTTCACGCTGATGTTCTTCGCCATGACCGCGGTTTCCTCGCTGGCGGGAAAGTCGCCGGCGAAGGCGATGATCTCGACCATCCTCGGGCTCATGATCGCCACCATCGGCATCGATCTGCAGAGCGGACAGCCGCGCTTCACGATGGGCGTGCCCGAGCTGCAGGACGGCATCGGCTTCGTCATCGCGGTGGTGGGCTTGTTCGCGATCGGCGAAGTGTTCGCGACGATGGAGGAAATGACAAAAGGCACACGGCCCGAGATCATCAAGCTGAAGGGCAGGATCTGGCTTACCCGCGACGAGTGGAATCGTTCGGTCAAGCCGATCCTGCGCGGAAGCGTCGTCGGGTTCGTGATCGGCGTGCTGCCCGGCGCCGGGGGGACCATCGCGTCGATCATGGCCTACGTGTGGGAGAAGCGCGTGTCCAAGCACCCCGGGCAATTTGGCAAGGGCGCGGTCGAAGGCGTCGCCGGGCCCGAGGCGGCTAACAACGCCGACACGGCGGGCGCGATGGTGCCGCTGCTCACGCTCGGCATACCGGGTGGCGGCTCCACGGCGGTGATGCTCGGGGCCTTCATCATGTACGGGATTCAGCCCGGGCCGCTCCTGTTCCAGAACCGCCCCGACCTGGTGTGGGGACTGGTCGACAGCATGTACATCGGCAACCTCATGCTGCTCATCCTCAACATCCCGCTGATCGGCCTGTTCGTGCGCCTGCTCTACATCCCGGGCGGGATCCTGATGCCGCTGATCCTCGCGATCTCCACCATCGGCATCTACGCCATCAACGGCAACCCGGTCGAGCTCGTTTTCGGGCTCCTCTTCGGCGTGGCCGGGTACGTTTTCCGCAAGGTGGACATCCCGCTTGCGCCGCTGATCCTCTCGCTGGTGCTCGGCGGTATCATGGAGCAGTCGTTCCGGCAGGCGATGACGATCTCGGGCGGCAACCCGAAAGTCTTCGTCGGCAGCCCGATTTGCGTGACGCTGGTCGCGCTGTCGATCGTCTCCATCTTCCTGCCCGTCATCCTGAAGCGGATCGAGGCGATGGGCGCAAGGGCCAAGGAAAATGGGTAAGCGTATCGTCGTCGTTGGGGCCGGCGCCGTCGGCGGCTATGTCGGAGGTCATCTCACGCGCGCCGGGCACGATGTGACGTTGATCGACCCCTGGCCCGAGCACGTCGAAGCCATGCGCCGTAACGGCCTTCAGCTCTCCGGGCTGACGGCGGCCGAGCGGCACACGGTGCCGGTGAACGCGCTGCACCTGACCGAGGTGCAGAGCCTGGTCAAACAGAAGCCGATCGACGTCGCAATCGTCAGCGTCAAGTCCTACGACACCGAGTGGGCGACGCTGCTGATCCGGCAGTACCTTGCGCCCGACGGCTTCGTCGTGTCGCTGCAGAACTGCATCAACGAAGAGCGCATCGCGCAGCACGTGGGGTGGGGGCGTACCGTCGGCTGCATCGCGAGCCTGATCGCCGTGGAACTCTACGAGCCAGGCCGCATCAAGCGCACGGTGCCCCTGGGCGGCGAGCGGCACACGGTGTTCCGCGTCGGCGAGCCGCACGGGCGCGTCACGCGGCGCGCGGAGGAAATCGCCGATATCCTGCGTTCGGTGGACAGCGCCAAGGTCACGACCAATCTTTGGGGCGAGCGCTGGTCCAAGCTCGTGATCAACTCGATGAGAAACGGCCTGTCCGCCGCGACCGGGCTCTTCGGCAACCAGCGCGACGCAACGGAAGGACCCAGATGGGTGTCGATACGGCTGGGAAGCGAGTCGGTGAGGGTGGGACAGGCGCTCGGCTTCCAGCTCGAACGCATGCTCGGCATGGAGCCGGAAGTCCTCGCCCGCGCCGGCGAGGGGCACCGGGATGCGCTGACCGAGATCACTAACGTCCTGATGGAGGGCGTGAAGAAGCGCGCCGATGACCAGCGGCCCTCGATGGCCCAGGACATCGCCAAGGGCCGGCGCACGGAGACTGACTACATCAATGGCTACGTTGCCGCGCGCGGCGCCGAGATCGGCGTGCCGGCGCCCACCCACGCGCGCATGAACGAAACGGTCAAACGGGTGGAGCGGGGCGAGGTGGCGGCGTCGCCCCAGCTGATCGCGGGTTGGTAGGGTCAAGCGGGCCGCGCTTTGATATCATGCTGGCACAGCCCGGGTCCGCGCCCCACGGCGCCGTGAGCTCGACCTTGCTTGAACGGCGCGGTTCCACCCCGGGCGATAACACCAAAGGAGGAGCATCATGAAAACCAAGCTTGCGCTCATACTGGCCATAGCGGCACTGGCGGCAGGGCTGCCTCTCGGCGCTGCGCAGTCCGCGTCGTTCGAAGGCAAGACGATCACGATCGTGGTCGGGTTCAAGGCGGGCGGGGGCTACGACCGCCTGGCGCGCGTGCTGGCGCGGCACCTGCCGAAGCACCTTCCCGGCAGCCCCACCGTGATCGTGCAGAACATGCCCGGCGCGAACAGCATCATCTCGGCCAACCACGTCTACAACATCGCGAAGCCGGACGGCCTGACCATCGCCTCGTTCAACCGCAATCTCGTGCTCGCGCAGCTCACCAACGTGAGCGGCGTGAAGTTCGACCAGACCAAGTTCGCGTGGATCGGATCGCCCGCGAGCGAATCTACGGTGCTGGCGGTGCGGGCCGACCTGCCGTACAAGACCTTCGACGAGCTCAAGAAGGCGGGCAAGACGCTGGTGGCGGGCGCGACCGGGCCCGGCGCCAATACCTACGATTTCCCGCTGCTGCTGCGGGAGCTGCTCGGCGTGGATCTGAAGATCGTCAGTGGATATGCTGGCAGCTCCGACATCATGCTCGCGCTCGAGCGCAAGGAAGTGGACCTGCGGGCCGGCTCCTATTCCTCGATACGGCCCTTCGTCGATCGCGGCGCGGTGCGCCTGTTGATCCGCGGCAGCGCGGTCGAGTCCGGGATCGAGAATCTGCCAGTGGATGAAGAACTCGCACCGAACGCGAAGGCGAAGGCGGTGATGGCGCTGCGCTCGGCCCCGGAAATCGTCGGCCGCCCCTACGTGCTGACGCCCGGCACGCCGGACGACATCGTCAACACGATGCGCAAGGCGTTCGCCGACGCGCTCAAGGATCCGGAGCTGCTCGCCGAAGCCAAGAAGAACAAGATGCGCCTCAAGTTCATGCCGGGCGACGAGGCGCTGAAGGTGGTGAAGGACGTGCTGTCCCAGCCGAAGGAGGTCGTGGACGAATTCGGCAAGTACATCAAGTTCGGAGAATGACCGGCCACCCACGCTGCAGCCGGAGTCAGGCGACGGCGCGCGGGCGGCATTGCCGCGCGCTGCCGTTCGTGGCCGGCGGCTCGACCCTACCCGACGGGGCGGATGAAAAAGGGGGCTGCGCCCCCCTTTTTTTTGATGCCCGTCCAGCCGCGTGCTAGACGCATTTCTCCAGGGCCTGCTGCTCGTCCTGCAGGGGCAGGCGTTCGCCTTCATGCTGCTCGGGATCGTGCTCGGCTTCTGGGTCGGTCTCCTGCCCGGGCTGGGAGGCGTGACCACGCTCGCGCTGATGCTCCCGTTCATCTACTCGATGGAGCCGGTCCAGGGCTTCGCGTTCCTGCTGGGCATGCATTCCGTGGTCGCCACCACCGGCGACATCACCTCGGTGCTGTTCGGCATACCCGGCGAGGGCACCACGGCGGCGACGATACTGGATGGCCACTCGATGGCGAAGAAGGGCGAGGCCGGGCGCGCCCTCGGGGCGGCACTCACCAGCTCGCTGGTCGGCGCCCTCATCGGGGCGGCGGCACTGGCGCTGGCCATCCCGGTCGTGCGCCCGCTGGTGCTCGCCTTCGGCTCGCCGGAGCTGTTCATGATCGCCGTCGTGGGCATCGCGTTCATCGCGTCGCTCAGCGCGCAAGGGGCGCGCGGCCTGATACGCGGCTTCATCGGGGGCGGACTCGGGCTGATGGTCGCCATGATCGGACAGGACCCGCAGGCCGGCATCGCGCGCTACACCTTCGATCTGCTCTATCTCTGGAACGGCCTCGACCTCGTGCCGGTGGTGATCGGCATCTTTGCGATACCGGAGATCATCGACCTTATCGTGCGGGGCACTTCCATCGCGGGGTCCCACGCGAAGGGGCGGCTGGACCAGGGCGTAATGGAAGGGGTCAAGGACACGTTCCGCCACGGATGGCTCACCATCCGCTGCAGCCTGATCGGCACCTTCATCGGCATCATGCCCGGCCTCGGGGGGGCGGTGGCGCAGTGGCTTGCCTACGGCCATGCCACGCAGAGCGCGCGCACCGCCGAAGAGCGGGAGGGTTTCGGCAAGGGAGACGTGCGGGGCGTCATCGGGCCCGGGGCGGCCAACAACTCCAAGGAGGGCGGGGCGCTGATCCCGACGGTCGCGTTCGGCGTGCCGGGCAGCTCCTCGATGGCGGTCCTCCTGGGGGGCTTCTACCTGCTGGGACTGCTGCCCGGCCCCGAGATGCTGACCACCCACCTCGCCGTCACCTTCTCGATGGTGTGGACGATAGCGATCGCGAACATCATCACCGTGATCGCGTGCTTCCTGCTGCTCAACCAGCTCGCCAAGGTGACGCTGGTGCGGGGCCAGCTGCTGGTGCCCGTGATCCTCGTGCTGGTTTTCATCGGGAGCTACACGACGAACGGCCACTATGGCGACATCCTCGTGATGCTGCTGTTCGGCGCGGTGGGTTACCTGATGGTGGCGGGCGGCTGGCCGCGCGCCCCGTTCGTCCTCGGTCTGGTGCTGGGCAGGATCGCGGAGAACTACCTCTACATCTCGGTGGCGCGCTACGACGCGGACTGGCTGACGCGGCCGATCGTGCTGCTGCTCATGGCGATGGCGGTGGGCGCGATTTGCTACCCCCTGGTCCAGGCGCGGCGGATGCGCACGCGGAGCGGGACGCATGCATAGCAAGGCGTCGCTTGTCCTCGGCATCGCCATCATGGCAGTCTCGGCCGCGGTCGTCGTCATGGCGCTCGACTGGCCGTGGAAGGCCAAGCTTTTTCCGCTGATCATCGGGATCCCGGTCTTCTGCATGGCCGCCGCGGAAGTCGCGTGGGGGCTGCTCGATCCCGCGGCCCGCAGCCAGGCCATGGAGTTCACGCTCAGCGGAGAGGCCGGAGCAGGCCACACTGGCAGGAAGACGCTGGTGGCGATCGCCTGGATGAGCGGGTTCTTCGCGGCGATTGTCCTGCTGGGGTTCCCGATCGCGGTTCCGCTGTTCGTCTTCCTTTACGCAAAGCTCCAGGGACGGGAAGGCTGGGGGACGTCTCTCGGCCTGTCAGCCGCGGTCTGGGCGTTTTTCTACGGCATTTTCGATCGCCTGCTCCACGTGCCCATTCCGGCGGGCTGGATCCAGCAATGGGTCGGCCTGGCCTAGTGCCGGGAAGGAGAGAACCATGATCCCGGCCAAGCGCCTGCGTTACTCAGCCATCGTCGACCGCGCCCCGCTCACGCTCCCGGACAAGGCGCGCGTGGTAGTCTGGCCGGTCGTCAACGTCGAGGTATGGGACATCGGGCGGCCAATGCCGCGCCAGGTCCTGCCCCCACCCACCGGCGCGACGCTGCTGCCGGACATTCCGCACTGGGGCTGGCACGAATACGGGATGCGCGTCGGCTTCTGGCGGCTGAAGGCCGTGCTGGACGAGTTGAAGATCGTGCCGTCGCTCTCCGTCAACGCGCGGGTGTGTCTCGACTATCCGCGCGTCGCGAAGGCCGCGCGCGACTCCGGGTGGGAGTTCATGGGGCATTCCTACGACCAGCGGCCGACGCATACCGAGCCCGACCCGGTGGGGATGATCCGCCAGTCGATCAAGGTGATCCGGGAATTCTCCGGCAAGCGCCCGGTCGGCTGGATGGGGCCGGGCTTGACCGAGACACTCGCCAGCCCGGACCAGCTCGCCGCCGCGGGCATCCGCTACATCGCCGACTGGGTGATCGACGACGAGCCGTGCACGATCCGCACGCGCGGTGGCGAGCTCGTGACGCTGCCGTACTCGCTGGAGCTGAACGACATCGCGATGATGGTGGTGCAGCACCATGCGGCGGAGGAGTTCGCGACGCGCACCATGGATTACTTCGAGCGCGTCTACCAGGAAGGCCGGGAGCGCGCGAAGATCATGGCGATCGCGGTGCATCCCTACATTTCGGGCGTCCCCCACCGCATCAAGTATTTCGAGTCCGTGCTGCGCCGCCTGCGCAAGCAGAAGGGCGTGCTGTTCTGGAACGGCGCGCAGATACTCGACTGGTATCTCAAGGCCCGCGCGCGGTAGAATGAAGCGGTTAGGCCCCAGCTCATCCCACACGCAAGGAGCGCCCGATGGCAAAGCATCCCTGGAAAACCGACAACTGGTTCGTCAGCCAGTGGAATTTCGCGGACGAAGTGCGCAAGGATTTCAAGTTCGCGAAGCAGATCAAGATCCATGACATCACGCTGCGTGACGGGGAGCAGCAGACCGGCATCATCCTCAGCAAGGACGACAAGATCCGCATTGCCGAAGCGCTGGCGGAAGCCGGCGTGCACCGCATCGAAGCGGGCATGCCCATCGTTTCGCCCTCCGACGCCGAGGCCATCAAGGAGATCGCCCGGCGCAAACTCGGCCCGCAGATTTTTGCTTTTTCGCGCTGCATGAAAGAGGACGTCCAGCGCGCGATCGACACCGGGGTCAACGGCGTGGTGATGGAAATCCCGTCGAGCCAGCACATGGTGGACCTCGCCTACAAGTGGCCGATGGAAAAGGCGATCGAGACCTCGATCGAGGCCACCAAGTTCGCGCAGAAGAACGGTCTGGAAGTGGTGTTCTTCCCCATCGACTTCTCCCGCTCGGAGATGAACTGGGTGTTGAATCTCATCAACCGGGTTGCCACCGAAGGCCACATGGACGCGCTCGCCCTGGTGGACACTTTCGGGGTCGTATCGCCGCATGCGATGCGCTACTTCGTCCGTGAGGTCAAGAAACGCATCAACAAGCGCCTCGAAGCGCACTTCCACCAGGATTTCGGCATGGGTGTCGCGAACACGATCATGGCCGCCGCCGAAGGCGTCGAGGTGCTGCACACGACGGTGCTGGGCGTCGGCGAGCGCGCCGGCAACACGCCGATGGAAGAAACTGTCATGGCATTGCTGACGATGTATGGCGTGGATGTCGGGCTCAACTACAGCAAGTTGACGCCGCTCGCCAATCTGGTGCAGAAACTCACCGGAGTGGACGTGCCTTCGAACAAGCCCGTGGTGGGCAGGCAGCTCTATCAGATCGAATCCGGCATCATCGCGAGCTGGTACAAGAACTGCGGCGAGGAAAATGCGACCGAGCTATTCCCCGTGCGCGCGAAGTTTGTCGGGCAACCCCCCGCCGAGATCGTGATGGGCAAGGGCAGCGGCATCGATTCGATCAAGGCCTGGCTCGCGGATATGGGCATCGAGGCGAGCGATGAAGACGCCCTCAAGATGACGGCCGCGGTGAAGGC
>DASWHI010000268.1:0-5412 GCA_036398235.1 Burkholderiales bacterium | reverse complement strand
GCGGCGCCGCTTTCCACGCAGGATCTGAAGCGCGCCAAGCATGCGCTCATGGTATTGCCAAAAGTCGAATCGCTCGATGCCTTGGGCAGCGTGCCCGCGCTCGATGTGCTATCGGCCGCGCTCTCCCGGCGTGGGAAGAAGGTTGCGGAGCTCGCACAGTCGCCGCTCGCTACCGACCTCGCGCACGGCACCCTCGCCTCGTGGGTCATGGTGGACCCGTCGCGATCGGTATTCGAACGGCAGACCGTTCTGCGCAAGGGTCTGCAGGCGCTGCTCGCGGAAAACCCCGCGGACCTCGCGATTGCCGTATTCGGACCGGCGGGCGCGCGGCGCCAGGCCGCGGAGCTCGCCGTCTACTCGGCATGGGTCAACGGCGCGCGGCTGCCCGAGCGCAAGAAAAAGCCGGCGGCAGCTTTGCGGACAATCAGGATACACGGCCATGCTTCGGCGAATGCGTTTGCCGAGCGGCGCGCAGCAGCGGAGGCAAACGTGCTCGCCCGGGAGCTTACGGTGCTGCCGCCGAACGAGCTGACGCCGGCGAGCTATCGCAAGCGCGTGCGCGAGCTCGCCCGGCAGAGGGGCTGGCGGCACGAGGAATACGATGTCGGGCGCCTGCGCAAAATGGGCGCCGGCGCGTTCGTCGCGGTGGCGCAGGGGAGTGCGGAAACGGATGCGGCGATCGTGCACCTGACCTACCGCCACCCGCGGGCGAAGAGATCGCTCGCGCTGGTCGGCAAGGGCATCTGCTTCGACACCGGAGGGCACAACCTCAAGACCGCGCGCTCGATGCAAGGCATGTACAAGGACATGAACGGCTCGGCCGTCGCGCTTGGCATCCTCACGGCGGCGGCGGCGATGAAGCTGCCGATGCGGCTCGATTGCTGGATGGCGATCGCGCGCAACGACATCGGCCCCCGCGCCTACCTCCAGAGCGAGGTGATCACCGCCTTGAACGGCACCACCATAGAGATCGTGCACACCGACGCCGAGGGGCGGATGGTGCTGGCCGACGCGCTGGCGCTGGCGGCGCGCGCGAAGCCGGACCTGATCGTGGACTTCGCGACCCTCACCGGCAGCATGCACGTCGCGCTCGGCGAGCGCTACAGCGGCGTGTTCGCGACGAGCGACGGGCTGGCGCGGGCGGCGCTTTCCGCTGCGGCCGCGAGCGGCGAGCGCGTGTGCGTGTTTCCGCAGGACGAGGACTACGACGAAGAACTGGAAAGCGCGATCGCCGATGTCAAGCAGTGCACGATGGAGGGCGGCGGCGACCATATCCTCGCCACGCGCTTCCTCAAGCGCTTCGTGGGCGATACGCCGTGGCTGCACATGGATCTCTCGGCGGCGAAGTGCAAGGGCGGCCTCGGCGCGGTGGCGACCGAGATCAACGGCTTCGGCGTCGCCTGGGGCGTCGAATTCCTGAAAGCGCAGCTTCGTTAGCCGCGCCCGCGGTTCTTGTCCCACACGTAGCGCACGAAGCGCTGCCAGCGGTTTTGCGGCTGCGCCAGCTTGTTGTGCTGCTTGCCCGCCGCCTGGTCGCGCGCGTGGCCCTTCTTCACGAGCTCGTGGAGCTCGCGCATCGTCATGCCCCCGGGGCCTGTCCTGAGCGTTCGGTCTTCGACAGGCTCAGACCGAACGGTGGTCGAAGGGCCTTTCATCTTGTCTGGATCGGGTTTGTCAGCCATCGCGGCGCGCCGGTCATGGAGGCCCCTATGTTAAACTCGTCGTTGAATTATTTCGAGTTTTTTCTGAGCCGGCGATGTCGGGAAACACCCTGGGCAAGCTTTTCTGCGTGACCTCCTTCGGGGAGAGCCACGGGCCCGCGATCGGCTGCGTGGTGGACGGCTGTCCCCCCGGGCTCGAGCTCTCGGAAGCCGACATCCAGCCCGAGCTCGACCGCCGCAAGCCCGGCACTTCGCGCCACGTGACGCAGCGGCGCGAGGAGGACACGGTAGAGATCCTCTCCGGCGTGTTCGAAGGACGGACTACCGGAACGCCGATTGCGCTCCTCATCCGCAACGTGGATGCGCGGAGCAAGGATTACACGAAGATCAAGGACATGTTCCGGCCGGGGCACGCCGACTATACCTACCGCCAGAAGTACGGCATTCGCGACTACCGGGGCGGGGGACGGCAATCGGCGCGCGAGACCGCGGTACGGGTCGCGGCAGCGGCGATCGCGAAAAAGTGGCTGCGCGAGAAGTATGGCGTCGCGGTTCGCGGCTGCATGGCGCAGCTCGGCCCGATCGAGATCCCGTTCAAGTCGTGGGACGCGGTGAATGGAAATCCGTTCTTTGCGGCCAACGCGGAGATCGTGCCGCAGCTCGAGGAATTCATGGACCGGTTGCGCAAGTCGGGGGATTCCTGCGGCGCGCGCATCGCCACCGTCGCCTCGGGCGTTCCCGTGGGCTGGGGCGAGCCGGTCTACGATAAGCTCGACGCCGATCTCGCCTACAACATGATGAGCATCAACGCCGTGAAGGGCGTCGAGATCGGCGCCGGATTCCGCGCGGTCGCGCAGAAGGGCACCGAGCACTCCGACGAGATGTCGCCCCAGGGTTTTCTCTCCAACAACGCAGGTGGCATCCTCGGCGGCATCTCGACCGGCCAGGACATCGTGGTGAACGTCGCGGTGAAGCCCACTTCCAGCATCCGGCTTCCGCGGCGGACGATCGACACCGCCGGCAAGCCGGCGGTGATCGAGACCCACGGCCGGCACGATCCGTGCGTAGGCATCCGCGCAACGCCGATCTGCGAGGCGATGATGGCGCTGACGCTGATCGACCACGCCCTGCGCCACCGCGCGCAGAACGCCGACGTCGCGAGCGCGACGCCGCGCATTCCCGCGCAGGCGCCGGCCGAGGTGATCGCAAAGCTGCGCGCCGCCGCGGCTGTCGAGAACCCCGATCCCGACGAGGCGTAAGAAAAAGAAAAATGGGGTCAGAGTCGATTTTCTGGGGCGTGTGAGCGGCTGAAGCAGAAAATCGACTCTGACCCCATTTTTCCCTCACCGGCAGCTTGCCGGGTTCTACTTCTTTTATTTCGCCTACATCGGCGCGTTCGCGCCCTTCTTCGCCATCTATCTGGACGGCGCCGGCCTCTCCGCGGCGGAAATCGGCACGGTGATGGCGCTGCCGCCGGTCACCCGCGCCCTGGCGCCGTATCTCTGGGGCTGGCTCGCCGATGCCGCCGATCGCCGCTTGGGACTGGTGCGCGCGACCACGCTCGCCGGGCTCGCATGCTGGCTGGGCCTGTTCACGTCCGCGACCTTTCTTTGGATCTGCGCGGTAGTGCTGGCGGCGGGTTTTTTCCTGAGCGCGGCGCTGCCGGTAATGGAAGCGGCCACGCTGACCCATATCGGCGAGCAAACCGGCCGCTACGGTGCAATTCGGCTGTGGGGGTCGATCGGCTACATCGTCGCAGTGGTCGGAGCTGGATATGCCCTCGATCTCTTCCCGGCGCGGACACTGCTGTGGATCGTGACCGTTGCGCTCGCCGGGACGCTGGCATTCACATGGCTCGTTCCTGATGCGACGCAAGCCGCCCACGCCGCGGATCGGCAACCGATCGCGCAGGTCCTGAAGCAACCCGCCGTGATCGCGCTGATCGCCGCCTGCTCGCTCATGGCGGTGGCGCACGGGCCGTATTACACGTTCTACTCGATACACCTCGTGGATCACGGCTACAGCAAGGGCCTGACCGGCTGGCTGTGGGCGCTCGGCGTCATCTGCGAGATCGCGGTCTTCCTTTGGCTGCCACGCTTCTACGCGGCGTTCACGCTGCGCAGCATCCTCATCGCGAGCTTCGCGCTGGCGGCGGTGCGCTTCCTTCTCATCGGCTGGGGTGCCGGGAGCCTCGTCCTGCTCGCCCTCGCCCAGACGCTCCACGCGGCGAGCTTCGGCTCGTTTCATGCCGCGGCGATCGGCATCGTCCACCAGCTCTTTCGCGGCCGGCACCAGGCACGCGGCCAGGCGATCTACGGCAGCCTCGCGTTCGGCGTCGGCGGCACGCTCGGCTCGCTCGCGAGCGGCGCTCTGTGGGACCGCGCCGGAGCCGGGCTCACGTTTTCCGCCGCAGCGACGTGCGCGTTCGTCGGCATGCTGCTTATCATCTGGAAACTTAGACTGGAACGGTGAGCCGTGAGCGGTGAACCGTTGGCTGCTACGGTCGTTGAAACAGACGCCCATCGCTTACTGCTTGCCGACCGCTTCTGTGCAATAATCCAGAGTTTCCATGAGGTTACGCAATAAATGACGGCCCGCACGCTATACGACAAATTATGGGAGAGCCACGTCGTGCACGAGGAGCGCGACGGCGCAACGCTGCTCTACATCGACCGCCATCTCGTGCACGAGGTCACCAGCCCGCAGGCGTACGAGGGCTTGAAGCTCGCCGGCCGCAAGCCGTGGCGCGTGGATTCCGTCGTCGCAACCGCCGATCACAACACGCCGACGCGCAACTGGGAGAAGGGCATTGCGGGCATCGCCGACCCGGTGTCGCGGCTGCAGGTCGAGACGCTCGACCGGAACATCAAGGAATTTGGTGCCAAGGTCTATTTCCCGTTTCTCGACAAGCAGCAGGGCATCGTGCACGTGATCGGGCCGGAGCAGGGCGCTACGCTGCCCGGCATGACGCTGGTGTGCGGGGACTCGCATACCAGCACGCACGGCGCGCTGGGCTGCCTCGCCTTCGGCATCGGCACGAGCGAGGTCGAGCACGTGCTCGCGACGCAGTGCCTGGTGACGAAGAAGACCAAGAGCATGAACATCGTGGTCGAGGGCACGCTTGGCAGCGGTATCACCGCCAAGGACGTCATCCTCGCGATCATCGGGAAGATCGGCAGCGCCGGGGGCACCGGCTACACCGTCGAGTACACCGGCGCCGCGATCCGCGCGCTTTCGATGGAGGGCCGCATGACCCTGTGCAACATGTCGATCGAGGCGGGCGCCCGGGCGGGCATGGTCGCCGTCGACGACAAGACGATCGAGTACGTGAAGGGCCGGCCGATGGCGCCCACGGGCGCGATGTGGGACAGGGCAGCGGATTATTGGCGCACGCTCGTCAGCGATCCCGGCGCGAAGTTCGATAAGGTGGTTACGCTGCAGGCGGCGCAGATCAGGCCGCAGGTCACCTGGGGGACCAACCCTCAGATGGTGGCGGAGATCGACGGCCGGGTGCCCGACCCCAAGGACGAGAAGGATCCGGTCAAGCGCGAGTGGATGGAACGGGCGCTCAAGTACATGGATCTCAAGCCCAACACGCCTATCGCGGAGATCCGTCCCGACAAGATCTTCATCGGCGCCTGCACCAACTCGCGCATCGAGGACCTGCGCGCGGCGGCCGCGGTGATCAAGGGGCGGCGGATCGCGCCGGGCATCAAGCTGGCGATCGTCGTGCCCGGCTCGGGTCTGGTGA
>DASWHI010000267.1:0-6312 GCA_036398235.1 Burkholderiales bacterium | reverse complement strand
CTCGAGGTGGACGCCCATCGCCCGTTCGTGATCATGCTCGCGGGAGTGAACGGCAGCGGCAAGACGACCTCCATCGGCAAGCTCACCCACTATTACCAGAGCCGCGGCAAGTCCGTGCTGCTCGCCGCCGGCGACACGTTTCGCGCCGCGGCGCGCGAGCAGCTTGCCTCGTGGGCCGAGCGCAACCGGGTCGCCGTGATCGCCCAGAAGTCCGGCGATCCGGCGGCGGTGATCTACGATGCGGTCAAGGCCGCCGTGGCACGCGGCACGGACGTGGTGCTCGCGGACACGGCCGGACGGCTCCCCACGCAGTTCAACCTGATGGAGGAAATCAAGAAGGTGAAGCGCGTGGTCGCCAAGGCGCTGCCGGGGGCGCCGCACGAGGTGCTGCTCGTGCTCGACGCCAACACCGGCCAGAACGCCCTCGCGCAGGTGCGCGCGTTCGATGCCGCGATCGGCGTCACCGGCTTGATCGTGACCAAGCTCGACGGCACCGCCAAGGGCGGCGTTATCGCAGCCATCGCACACATGCGATCAAGCTCCTCGCGGGAACGGCCGATCCCGGTGCGCTTCGCCGGCGTGGGCGAGGGCCTCGAGGACCTGCGGCCGTTCGACGCCGCCGAGTTCGTCGCGGCGCTCTTCGACTGAAGCCTGGCGGAACCACCCCCGGTGAGCGCTCACTCACAGCCCGCCACCCCGCGTAACTACATGATTTCGTTCAGCCGGGTACACAAGCGCTACCCCGGCGGGCTGGAAGCGCTACGGGGCGTCACGCTGACGATCGAAGCCGGCGAAATCGTGTTCATCACGGGCCCCTCGGGAGCCGGCAAGAGCACGGTGCTCAAGCTCATGGCGGCGATCGAGCGGCCGACCACCGGCAGCGTCGTCGTCAGCGGCCAGAACGTGGGGGCGCTGCGCCCGCGCGCGGTGCCGTTCCTGCGCCGCAAGCTCGGCCTCATCTTCCAGGACCAGAAGCTGCTGTTCGACCGCTCGGCGTTCGACAACGTGATGCTGCCGCTCGCCGTGACTGGCTTCGAGCGGCGCGAAGCGGCGCGCCGGGTGCGCGCGGCCCTCGACAAGGTGGGGCTCCTCGCCAAGGAGAAGGTCCACCCGGTCCGGCTCTCCGGCGGCGAGCAGCAGCGGCTCGCCATCGCGCGCGCCATCGTGCACCGCCCCGCGATCCTGCTCGCGGACGAGCCGACCGGCAATCTCGACGCGGCCTATGCCGCAGGCATCGGCGAGCTCTTCCGCTCCTTCAACCAGGTCGGCGTAACGGTCGTGATCGCCACCCACGATGTCGCGTTCGCGGCGCGCATGAAGCCGCGCGTGATCGTGCTGAAGGAAGGCAAACTAGCAGCATGAAGACCTGGATGTGGCACCACCTCGATGCGCTGCGCACAACGCTCGCGCGGCTCCTGCGCACGCCGGTCGCGACGCTGCTCAACGTGAGCGTCATCGGCGTCGCGCTCGCGTTGCCCATGGGGCTCTACGTGGCGGTCGTCAACCTGCAGGGGCTCACGCGCTCGCTCGGCTCCGATCCACAGCTCTCGGTCTTCCTTGCGCTCGATGCCGGCCCCGCCGAGGTCAAGCGAATCGCCGCGCGCCTGCAGCAGCATCCGACCGTGCGCGAGGCGCGCTACGTGCCGCGCGACGAGGCGCTCAAGGAGCTGAAATCGAGCACCGGGCTCGCCGACGTCGTCGACAGCCTGCCCGGTAATCCGCTGCCGGACGCGTTCGTGGTGCTGCCGCGCGACACCACGCCGGAGGCACTGGAAAAGCTGCGCGACGAAGTCCGCGGCTGGCCCAAGGTCACGCACGTGCAGCTCGATGCCGAGTGGGCGCGGCGGCTCGACGCCGGCCTCAGGGCCGCGTTGCTGGCGGTATCGCTGCTGGCGACCCTGTTCGCCTTTGCTCTCGTAGCCGTGACGTTCAACACCATACGGCTGCAGATTCTCACCCGGCGCGAGGAGATCGAGGTCTCCAGGCTGATCGGCGCGACCGATGCATTCATCCGCCGGCCGTTCCTCTACTACGGCGCGCTGCAGGGGCTCGCGGGCGGCCTCGCGGCGTGGGCGATCATCGGCGCGGGCATCTACGTCCTGAACGGCGAGCTCGCCGACTTGTCCCGCCTCTATGCGGCCCAGATCGAGCTGAGGCACCTCGGCCCGGAGGACAGCGGTAGCCTGCTCGCGTTTTCGGCCGCCCTGGGCTGGTTCGGCTCCTGGCTTTCGGTCAACCGGCATCTCGCCGCCATCGAGCCACGCTAGGCAGCTCCCCACCCCGTCGGCCCTCGGCCGGCTTCACAACCCCCTGATTTATGGCCGTTTTCGGGCAAGGATTTTTATGTTAAGCCCATGAATAAAATGAACTTTATAGCAATCTGTCACTCTCATGCTCAGAGTGCTAAGATAGCGCCACCAAGGGGGTTACCATGACGAGCTTTGCATTTCCAGTCCCGTCGGTTGCGGGCAGCCTGGAAACCTACATCCAGACCGTCAACCGGCTGCCGCTGCTCTCCGTGGAGCGGGAGCGGGAGCTTGCGCGGCGCTACCGGGGTGCGGGCGACCTCGACGCGGCACGCGAACTGGTGCTCGCCCACCTGCGCGTCGTCGTCTCCATTTCGCGCGGCTACCTGGGCTACGGGCTGCCGCAGGCGGACCTCATCCAGGAAGGCAACATCGGCCTCATGAAGGCGGTGAAGCGCTTCGACCCCGAGCGCGGGGTGCGGCTGGTGTCGTTCGCCGTGCACTGGATTCGCGCCGAAATCCACGAATTCATCCTGCGCAACTGGCGCATCGTGAAGGTCGCCACCACCAAGGCGCAGCGCAAGCTCTTCTTCAACTTGAGGAGCCTGAAGAGCAGCCTCGCGAGCCTCGGCGCCGAGGAGGTGAAAGCGGTCGCGGGGAAGCTCGGCGTCAAGCCCGAAGAAGTGGTCGAGATGGAGACGCGCCTCACGGGCAAGGACATCGCCCTCGAGCCGACAGGCGACGATGAGGAGCGGGCGTTCGCACCGATTTCCTATCTGGTGGCGGAGGACGCCGAGCCCGGCCGCATCCTCGAGCACGAGGAGACCGCGCGCCTGCGCAGCGAGGGGCTGGAGCGGGCGCTGAGCGGTCTCGACCCGCGCAGCCGCCGCATCATCGAGGCGCGCTGGCTCACCGAGAAGGAATCCGCGACGCTGCACGATCTGGCCGCAGAATTCGGCGTCTCCGCCGAGCGCATCCGGCAGATCGAGGCGAAGGCGCTCGCCAAAATGAAGGGCGTCATCGGCCATCAGGCGGCGTAATCACCCGCCCCACCCTCCCCTAAAAAGCCCCGGCCTTGCCGGGGCTTTTTTGTATGATCGTTCAGTGTTTACCGTGGGTGCCTTGTTGAAAGTGGGGAGCGTAAATCGGCTTCCTCCCCCCTTGCGGGGGAGGATCGAGGTGGGGGGTCAGACGCGCGACTTAATTTCGTCCCCCCATCCCCGCCTTCCCCCGCAAGGGGGGAAGGAGCATGTTGCGTCGGTTTCTGCGTATGACTGAACCACGCTATTATCGGAAGGACCTTTTGTTTCTGCTCCTCACGAGGTGCCGAGCAGAATACGGATGTCGTGCAGCAGCGCCGGCGCGCCGGCGCCGTATTGGGCGAAGAGCCGCAGCCTGCCCTCACGGTCGAGGATGTAGGTGCCGGCGAAATGGTCCACGCTGTAGTTGCCGTCCTTGACCGGCTGCTTCTGGAAGTAGACCTTGAATTCCTTCGCGGCGCGCGCGGTCGCCCCGGCATCGCCGTAGAGCCCGATAAAGCCCGGGTTGAACGAGGGCACGTACTGCTTGAGCACCTGCTGCGTGTCGCGCTCGGGATCCACGGTGACGAACAGCACCTGGACCCGGCTGGCGTCGGGCCCGAGCTCCTTTACGACCAGCGCCAGCTCCGCGAGCGTCGTCGGGCAGACGTCCGGGCAATGCGTGAAGCCGAAGAACACGGTCACCACCTTGCCACGAAAATCGGCGAGCGTGCGCGGCTTGCCATTGTGGTCGGTCAGGTTGAGCGCCTTGCCGAAATCCACGCCGGAGATGTCGGTCAACTTGAATTTGAGGGCCTCCGGCCGGTCGCCGCAGCCGCCGAGAAACGCCGCGGCCAGCGCCCAGAGTATCGCTGCGACAAGGATCTTCAGGCGTGGCTCCCGCCGCTACAACGGGATGCGGAAATAGTGATCGAGCAGCAGCGCGGCGAAGAGTAGCGTGAGATAGACGATGGAGTAGCGGAAAGTCTGCTGCGCGAGGCGGTCGCTGTAGTCGGTGTAGATCCGCACCGCGTACCACAGGAACACGGCGTCGAGGGCGAGCGCCGCGGCGAGGTAGAGCGCGCCGCTCAAGCGGGTGACGAACGGCATGAGTGTCACCGCGGTCAGGATCACGGTATAGAGCAGCACGTGCAGGCGCGTGAACTTGTCCCCGTGCGTGACCGGCAGCATCGGCACGCCGGCCTTCGCGTAGTCGTGCTTGCGGTAGAGCGCCAGCGCCCAGAAATGTGGCGGCGTCCACGCGAAGATGATGAGGAACAGCAGCAGCGCGTCGGGCGCGATCTCGCCGGTGACCGCGGTCCAGCCCAGCACCGGCGGCATCGCGCCGGAAGCGCCGCCGATCACGATGTTCTGCGGCGTCATCGGCTTCAGGACGACGGTGTAGATGATGGCGTAGCCGACGAAGGTGGCGAGTGTCAGCCACATGGTGATCGTGTTGACCCACTGATAAAGAATAGTGAGCCCCGCTCCGCCCACGATGCCGGCGAAGACGAGTGTCTGCAGCGAGGTCACCTGCCCGCGCGGCAGGGGCCGGGCGCGCGTGCGCGTCATCACCGCGTCGATCCTCTGCTCGACCAGGCAGTTGACCGCCGCGGCCGCGCCCGCGGTGAGCGCGATGCCGAGGGTGCCCGCGACAAGCGCCTGCAGCGGCACCATGCCCGGCGTGGCGAGAAACATCCCGATCACCGCCGTGAAGACGATGAGCGACACCACTCGCGGTTTGGTGAGCTGGTAGAACTGGCCGATGCGGGAGGCGAACGTCAGGCCCGCAATGCTGGAAGGCATCTAGTGCCGTTCCAACTTATTGTGCCTATCGGCAAGGAACTCTGCAGGCCGTAGGTCAGTCATCATTAGGACTCCTGCACTTAGCGAGAGATAGTTGGAACGGCACTAGCTTGATCTCGTTTTGCTTCTGAAGAGGGTGAAGTTTAGCATCACCCGCGTGGCCGGGAAACGGACGGCAATAGCCAAGGACCCGTGCCGCGGAACGGGTTGCGCGCGGAGCGGGCTAGCCGGACAATTACCTGCCGTTGCGCCCATTCGGCAGGTTTGTTGTTTACGATGACGCTGCAGCAGTTTTATTCTTAACCATATGGAGACCCGTCAAATGACGCAAAACCGTATCAATACCGGCCGCCGTACTTTCCTCAAGGCGGGCTCGCTGGCGGTGGTGTCGGCCGCGATCGCAGGCAGTGCCGGCAACGCCGCCGCGCAGGCCGCCAGGGTGGACGAGAAGGACCCCCAGGCGCAGAGCCTCGGCTACAAGCACGACGCGACGAAGGTGGACAAAGCCAAGTTCCCGAAATACGTGGCCGGACAGACCTGTGCGAACTGCACGTTATATCAGGGCAAACCCACCGACGCATGGGGCGGCTGTCCGATCTTCGCGGGCAAGCAGGTGGCCGGGAAGGGCTGGTGTTCGGCGTACGTGAAAAAGGCTTGACTGCCCGTTCGATCTGCCGGTTCAAAGGCGGAATAAAAAGACCGCCTCGGCCACCTTTTGTTTATCGGGCGATGCCCGGCGCCGCGTAGCTCAGGAGCTTGAGGCATGCCCCGACCCGCACAATCCGAGCGTGTCTGTTCGGCATTCGTGCCGTGATGCCGCCCGCAGGTACGGCGGAGCTCACCGAATACGAGTTGTTTCACGCCTGGCGCGCGCCGGGCTGGCCGGTCGACGCGCCGGGCGTGCGGCGATATGTCGTTGCGTCCTTGAGGATTGAAATGAAGCGACTGCTGTCGAGTTTTTTGATAGCCGCCTTGACGGCGATGTCGGTCTCGCCTGCCGGCGCACATGCTCGCCTCGACCGGGCGGCACCTGCTGCCGGCAGCGCGGTTCACGGATCGCCGCCGCAACTCAAGCTGTGGTTCACGGAGCGACTCGAACCGGCATTCAGCAAGGTCCGAGTGCTCGACCGCAACGGCAAGCAGGTCGACAAAGGCGATCCGGAGGTCGACCGCGCCGATGCCAAGCTGCTTCGGGTGTCGCTGCCGAAGCTTGCGCCTGGCACGTATCGCGTGAAGTGGCG
>DASWHI010000266.1:0-1750 GCA_036398235.1 Burkholderiales bacterium | reverse complement strand
CGATTGAGCGACTTCTCCGAATCCGAGAAACGGCATCACCTCGACAAGATCCGCGACCTGCCCGACTTCGGACCGACCCCGTTCGTGAAGGGGCCGCGGCTCGGCGCACGCCGGGTGGCGATCGTCACGACGTCGGGTCTGCACGTTCACGGCGACCGGCCGTTTCAGGTGGGTTCGGCCGACTACCGGGTCATCCCGGGTTCTGCCGCCGCCGGCAGCCTCAGGATGAGCCACGTGTCGGTTAATTTCGACCGCAGCGGGTTCCAGGAGGACGTGAATGTCGTGTTCCCGCTCGACCGGTTGCGCGAGGTTGCGGCGGGGGGTGGCGTCGGATCGATTTCGGACTTTCACTATTCCTTCATGGGCGCCGCCCCGATACGATCGCTCGAGCCCAAGGCCCGCGAACTCGCGAGCCTGCTGAAACGGGATCGCGTCGACGCGGTGCTGCTGACCCCGGTCTGACCGAATTGCACGTGCGCCGTCGGCGCACTGGGCCATTACATCGAGCGCGAAGGCGTTCCCACCGCGCAGGTGAGCCTGATCCGGGAGCAGACCGCAGCGATCCGGCCGCCGCGGGCGCTGTGGGTGCCGTTCATGCTCGGACGGCCTTTCGGGGCGCCGAACGAACCGGATTTCCAGCGCGGAGTCCTGCTCGCGCTGCTCACGCTGTTCGAGCGCGCGTCGGGACCGGTGCTGGAGGATTTTCCCGAGGATGCCCCGGAATCGCACGCGCGTGAACGCGATTTCGTCTGCCCCGTGTCCTTTGCCGCCGCGATCGTGGAGGAAGGCGATCTGGCGGGGGCGATGCGCCTTGAAATCGCGCAATTGGCGCCGTGGTATGACCTCGCGGTACGGCGCCGCGGCCGCACGACGGTAGGGATCTCGGGGATGGCGGTGGAGGAAGCCGCAAGCCAGGTCGCGGCCTATCTCGATGGCGCGCCCCGACCTCCCGCGGTGCCGGGAATATCGGCCGGAGTCGCACTGAAGCGCGCCTGCGACGATTTGAAGGCGTACTACTACGAAGCCGCGGCGGCGCAGCCGGGGAATCTCTCGCCCATAGCCATCGACAACTGGTTCTGGCGAGAGACAGCCGCCGCGAAGGCGTTGCTGGCGATCCGGGAGATCTGCCTGCAGAGCGCGGACGAGTCGCTCAAGCCGCTTGGCGGGCTCGGCCTGATTCCCCGGTTCGTGACGGATGGGATGAAGGTAGCGCGGCCGGAGCAACATTAGACCTGACCTCGTGCATCGGTCGAGACGGCGCGCCGCGTCGCGGCCACCGGGTTATGCCGCGCGTTGACCGCAACCGTCTGATTGGGCTACTCTTTCGCGTCGCTCCACGCGGGCGGCCCGCCCATGTCCAAGGCTCCCAAATCCCAACCACCGCAATCGCTCGAAGCCGCGCTGGCGGAACTGGAGAAAATCGTCTCCAGCATGGAGGAGGGCGAGCTGCCGCTCGAGCGCTCGCTCGCGGCCTACCGGCGCGGCGCGGAGCTGCTGAAGTACTGCCAGGCCGCCCTGCAGGATGCGCAGCAGCAGGTGAAGGTGCTCGAGAACGGCGTCCTGCGGGACTTCAAGAGTGACGGCAGCGACGACGACCGTTGATTTTTCCGCGTGGTCGCAGGCCCATCTGGAGCACGTCGAGGCAACGCTGCAGCGCGTGCTGCCAGGGCCCGAGATCGCGCCGCGGCGCCTGCATCAGGCGATGCGCTATGCCGTCCTCGGCGGAGGCAAGCGCGTGCGCCCGCTGCTC
>DASWHI010000265.1:0-7111 GCA_036398235.1 Burkholderiales bacterium | reverse complement strand
CCTGAAGGAGCTGCCGCTCGCCGGCACCAACAAGATAGACCAAGCCCGCCTGCGTCAATGGGTTTTCAACGGTACCTTCATTGCTCCACGGACGCGTTCAAAGTAGAGTATTGGAATGCTGGACTGGACTACCTGTAAGGCCGTCGAGCGCGACCCGCAAAAGCTCAGCGGGGCGTGGGTATTTCGCGGTACCCGGATTCCGGTGAGCGCTCTGTTCGAAAATTTCGAAGGCGGTGCTACCGTCAACCAGTTTCTGGAATGGTTTCCCGGGGTCACTCGCGAGCAGATCGACGCCGTTCTCGAGCACGCAGCTCGAAGCGTTCAGACCGCCTGAGTTGCGGTACGAATGCGGATCCTGTTCGATCAGGGCACGCCGGTTCCTCTCAGGCAGCATCTCTCCGGACATCAAGTCGAAACTGCGTTTGATCTCGGATGGTCACGCTTGACCAATGGGGAACTTCTCGCGGCTGCCGAGGCCCGCTTTGATGTCTTGGTGACCACCGACAAGAATCTGCGCCAACAGCAATCGTTGACTGGCCACAAGCTTGCCGTTCTGGTGTTGCCCACGACAAGTTGGCCGCGGCTACGCGCTCACGTGGCCGGCATCGTATCGGCGCTGGCCTCAGTAAGATCGGGCGAGTATCTGGAAATCACCCTGTAGAACCCGTTTTGAGCGTAGTGCGCATGAGCGAACAATCAGTCAGCGTCGAGAAGTTGCAAGAGCTGATCACCCGCGGGCCGTTCAACAAGTGGCTTAACTTCACCGTGCTGAAGGCGGGCGCGGATGGGGTGGAGATCAGGGCCGCATGGCGCGAGGAGTGGGTGGTGAATCCCGAGCGCCGCTACACGCACGGCGGCATACTCGCGGCGATCATCGACGTCGCCGCCGACTACGCGATCGCGGCGCAACTCGGCCGCCCCGTGCCCACGATCGACATCCGCGTGGACTACCACAAGGCGGCGATGCCCGGCGACCTCACGGCGAAGGCGCGCGTCGTGCGCATGGGCAGCCAGTACTCCACCGCGGAGGCGTATCTCTACGACAAGGACGGGGAGTTGGTGGCAAGCGGTCGCGGCACGTATCTCACCGCTCCGCCAAAGGCGTGAATTCTGATAGGCTTCATTGCCTATGAACGCCGCGAAAAGGCAGTCCCGGGCCCGGAAGAAGCGCCTGATCGTCGCGATGACCGGCGCGACCGGGTCGATCTACGGCGTGCGCATTCTCGAGATGCTGCGCGCGATCGGCGGCTGGGAGACGCACCTCATCGTCTCGGATGCCGGAGCGCTCAACGCCTGGTACGACCACAAGTTGACGCGCAAGGACCTCGGGAAGCTCGCCGACGTGGTGCACAACGTGCGTGACGTGGCAGCCTCGATCTCGAGCGGGTCCTTCATCACCCATGGCATGGTGATCGCGCCGTGCTCGATGAAGACGCTCGCCGCCGTGGCGCTCGGCTTCTCTGACAATCTCGTCTCGCGCGCGGCGGACGTAATACTCAAGGAGCGCCGGCGCCTGGTGTTGATCGTCCGCGAAGCGCCGCTCAACCTCGCTCACCTTCGCAACATGGTGCAGGTGACCGAAATGGGCGGAATCGTCTATCCCCCGGTGCCCGCGTTCTACAGCCAGGCAAAGAGCGTGGACGACCTGGTGAATCACACGGTGGGCCGCGTGCTCGATCTCTTCGGGGTCGAGCATGCCCGCATCAAGCGCTGGCAGGGCATGAAGGGCGCTCCGGAGCAGCCGCAATGAAGATGGAAAAGCCCGACGTCCGGCAGGAGAATTTCCGGCAGTTCCTCGAGCGGCTCCGCGCGGAGAAGGAGCTGACGGACATCCGCCAGCCGGTGGACATCCGGCACATTGCCACGCTGGTGGACCAGGCGGAAACCGCGCTCCTCTTTCACAACGTCCTCGGCTACGACATGCCGGTCGTCTCCGGCATCATCCGTTCGCGCAACCGCGCCATTCTCTCGATGGGCTGCGCGAGCTACCCGGAGATCGAGCAGCGCCTGCAGCAAGGCATAGACCACCCGATTCCGCCGAAGTACGTCAAGACCGCGCGCCACAAGGAAGTCGTCGAGACCGGCGACAAGGTGGACCTGTTTCGCCTGCCGATCCCGATGTCCTCGATCTACGACGGCGCCCCCATGATCACGGCGGGCGTGGTCATCGCGAAGGACCCGGAATACGAGTTCAACTCCGGCATGTACCGTTTCATGTTGAAGGAGCGGAATCTGACGGGGATAGACATCGTCACGCCGAACAACATGCGGCTCTTCGCGCAGCGCGCCTACGAGGCCGGGCGCCCCTGCCCGATCTCGATCTCGATCGGCACTCACCCCTTCGAGGTCATGGGCTCGGGGTTCCGCGCGCCGCTCGGCGTGGACGAGATGGCGATCGCCGGCGGCATCCGCGGCGCGCCGGTCGAACTGGCGGCGTGCGAGACCATCGACCTGCCGTGCCTCGCCGATGCCGAGATCGTGCTGGAAGCCGAGATCCTGCCGACCGGCTGGACCCATCCGGAAGGCCGCTTCGCCGAGTTCACGCGCCTGATGGGCGGGCTGCACTGGAATCCCCTGGTGAAGGTGAAGGCGATCACTCGGCGCAAGGACGCGATCTATTACGCGCTGCACATGCCGTGGGAGAACACCTGGCTCGCGGCGCCTACGCGCTACACCGCGATCCGCCGGGCTCTCAAAAATGCCGGGGTGCAGGTGAAGGACATCAACGTGACGCTCGGCGGCTGCGGCTTCTGGCACGCCATCGTCTCGATTCGGAAGCAGGCCGGCGAAGGCAAGAACGCGCTCCTCGCCGCGCTGACCGCGCAGGACATCAAGCACGTGGTAGTGGTGGACGACGACATCGATGTCTTCGATGCGACCGACGTCGAGTGGGCAATCGCGACGCGCGTGCAGGGCGACAAGGACGTCATCATCATTCCCGGCGCGCGCGCCAAACCTCTCGATCCCAGCCTTCCTGTGATGCCGCCGGGGGTGGTGCCGACCGGGGCCAAAGTCGGCATCGATGCCACCATCGGCGAGGGCATCCCGCGCGAGCGCTTCGAGCGCATCGCCTACGCCTACGCGGATCGCGCGAAGATCGCCGACTACGTCAAAGGCAAGGCCGACGCCGCGCCGAAGGCAGCCGGCCACGACGACCGGGTCGCCGCGCAGCTCGCGGGCAGGATCCTCAAGCTGATCGAGGGCGAGCCGAAGTACTACCAGGAAATTGCCGAGCACTTCGCCGACTACGAGTTTCAGGCGGTGACGCGCGCGATGGGACGGCTGCACGCGGAGGAGAAGCTTTGGCAGGACGCGCGGGGCCGCATGTGCGTGCGCGGCTCGGCATTCGCAGCGAAGCCGCCGAAATCCGGTGACGAGTAGAAAAGACATCCTGCACCTGCACCTGGAAAGCTTCCGCAAGCGCCCCGCCCTCTTTCATCTCACCGAGGAACGCTGGCGGGCAGCCGCCAGGCGCCACCGGGCGCTCGCGAAACGGCTCCGCGTCACCCTCGGCTGGGACGGCGACATCATCGGCAAGGCGCTCGAGACGGCCGACGTGATGATCAACTCGAACCCGCCCAGGGAAGAGTTACGGAGGCGCGCGCCACGGTTGAAGTGGATCCAGAACACCGGCGCCGGTATCGACGGCCTGCTTCCGCTCGATTGGCTCCCCGCCGACATCGCGCTCACCAGCAACCGCGGCGCGCACGGCCCCAAGGCGGAGGACTCGTGTGCCATGGCGATCTCGATTCTCAACGCGCGGCTGCCGCAGATGATTGCAGCCCAGCGCAATCACGCCTGGCAGCCGGTCTATACCACGCCGGTCGCCGGGAAAACGGCTGTCGTCATCGGCTTCGGCGACCTCGGGCAGGCTGCGGGCCGCGCCGCGAAGAAGCTCGGCGCGAAAGTGATTGCCGTCACCCGCAGCGGCAAGGCCGCGCGCCCGGCCGACGCCGTCTACCCGGTCAGCCGCATCGATCGCGTACTGCCCATGGCCGACTTCGTCATCGTCACGACACCGCTTACGCCGCAGACGCGGAACCTGCTCGACCGCAGGCGACTCGACCTCCTCAAGCCGGAGGCCGGCTTCGTCAACATCGGCCGCTCGCCGGTCGTGGACTATGACGCGCTGCGCGAGAAGCTCGCACAAGGCACGCTCGCCGGCGCGGTACTTGACGTGTTCCAGCCGGAGCCGCTTCCCGCCGACTCGCCGCTGTGGGATACGCCCAACCTCGTGGTCACGCCTCACGTGAGCTGCGACGACCCGCGCTACATCGACCGGCTGCTCGATTTCTGGTTCGAGAACTTCGGACGGTTCCTGGCCGGCAAGCGGCTGAAGAATCTGGTCGATCGCCGGCTGGGCTACTGAGCGGGACGAGTGGAGCAAAGAGGAGCGGCGCGAAGCGCCGGGGGGGTTGGCACCCGTCACCGGTAACTGATTCATGTACCTGCTGGAACATGACGCAAAAGAGCTTCTCGCCGCCCGCGGAATTCCCGTGCCGGCGGGAAGCCTCATTGAAAACGCCGACGCCGCAAGCACGACCGCCCTTCCTCCCGGGCCATGGATGGTCAAGGGACAGATCGCCACCGGCGGGCGCGGCAAGGCCGGCCTCATCCGGAAAGCGGCGACGCCCTGGGAAGTCAGCGAGCAAGCCCGCGCGATTTTCCAGGCAGCGCCCAAGGGGCGAACGGTCGAGTCCGTGCGTGTCGAGCAGCGGATCGACGCCGCGCACGAGGTCTATATCGGCTTTTTGCTCGATGCGGCCGCTGGCGGCGTGCGCGTCATGCTCTCCGCAAGCGGAGGCATGGACATCGAGCAGGTTCCCCGCGACCGCATCCAGAACGAGGTCGCCGAGCCCGATGTGCGGTCAATCACGGAATGCGTGCGCCGGCTCGCGCAAAAACTTCCGGCAGACATTGGACCGGCGGCGCGGGATGTCGGGGAGCGGCTGGCGCATGCGTTCCTGGAACTGGAAGCGCTCCTGATCGAGGTGAATCCCCTGTTCGTGCTCGACGGCGGCCGCTGGCTCGCGGGCGACGCCAGGGTCGTCACCGATGACAATGCCTTGCCTCGTCAAAGGGAGCTGGAGTCACTCCTCAGGGCCCGCGCCGCCGCCTATCCGGATGTGGCGCGCAAGCACGAGCACGGCTTCGATTACGTCGTGGTGGACACGGACGGAGAAATCGGGCTGCTCACGACCGGCGCCGGGCTCTCGATGATGCTGATCGACGAGCTGCGCGCGGCGGGACTGAAGTCCTACAACTTTCTCGACATCCGCACCGGAGGGCTCCGCGGCGAGACGAGGCGGCTCACGCAGGTGCTCCGATGGATCGGCGAAGGGAAGAACGTCAAGGTGCTGCTGGTCAATATCTTCGCCGGCATCACCGATCTCGGCGAATTCTCGCGGCTGCTGGTCGAGGCGATTGCCGCGGCGCCGCAGCTGAAGGTGCCGGTCGTCGCGCGGCTGGTTGGCTATGGCCTGTCCACCGCGCGCGAGGTGCTTGCGGCGGCGGGTATCGCGCTCCACACCGATCTCGACGCGGCGCTCATCGCCGTCCGCTCGCATCTCGAGCGATGATCAACCCGCGCATCGATCGATCGACACCGGTGATCGTGCAGGGAATCACCGGCCGCGCCGGCCTGCTGCACAGCCGTCTCATGCGGCAGTACGGAACGAATATCGTGGGCGGCGTGTCACCCGGGGGAAAGGCACGGACAGCATATGGCGTGCCGGTCTTCGCCGACTGCGCCACGGCGGTGGCAAAAACCGGCGCGCGGGCAAGCGTGCTGCTGGTGGGCGCGATGCAGTTGCTGGAGGCCATACGCGACGCCGTATCCGCCGGCATCCGCTACCTCGTCACGCCGGCCGAGGGCATGCCGGTGCACGATGCGCTCAAGGCCTGGAGGCTCTGCCGGGAATCGGGGACGGTCTGGGTCGGCGCATCCACCCCCGGAATGGCGGTGCCGGGAGAGGCCAAGCTCGGCTTTCTGCCGGATGATTCGCTCACGCCCGGCCCGCTCGGGCTCATGTCCAGGTCCGGGACACTTGCATACGAAGCCGGATACCGGCTCTCGCGGCAAGGCATCGGGACGTCGGTGTGGGTCGGCGTCGGCGGTGACCCGGTGAAGGGCACGCGCTTTGCCGACCTCGTTCCCTTCTACGCAGACGATTCACGAACCGGGGCGCTGCTCGTCATCGGGGAGATCGGCGGCACCGACGAGGAAGAATTTGCCCAGGCGTTGACGGCGAAGCGCTTCGCCAAGCCGGTGTTCGCACTCCTTGCCGGCCGCAGCGCGCCGGAAGGCGTCACGATGGGCCACGCCGGAGCGCTGGTGCACGGCAGCCACGGCACCTACGCGGCCAAGCGCGCCGCGCTCGAAGCCGCGGGCGTGCGCGTCTTCGCGACCCTCAACGAGCTGGTCGAGGGTGTGACCTCAAGGCTTCGCTAATCAGACCAGCCCCCGAGCGATGCCGCCATCGACGAGTATCGACTGGCAATTGACGTAGCTGGCCTTGTGGGACGCGAGAAACACCACCATCGCAGCGATTTCCTCGGGCCGGCCGAAGCGCTTCATCGGGATTTCCTCGCTGAACTCGTGGATGACGTCCTCGGGCTTCGTTCCGCGCTCCTTCGCAAGCTTCTCCGCGCGCGTGATCCAGAGCGAGGTCAGCGTGCGGCCCGGCGACACCGAGTTCACGCGGATGTTGAACGGCTGAAACTCGGCGCCGAGTGTCTTCACCAGCGCGATCAGCCCCGCCTTGTGCACGTTGGAAACGACCTGATTCGGATACGGCATGCGCGCGCCGGCCGCGCCCAGTATCACGATGCGCCCGGACCGGGCGCGTTTGAGGTTATCGAGTGCGGCGCGGATCACACGCACTGCGCCGAGCACGTTGAATTCGTAGTTGGCGAGCCATGCCGCGTCGTCGAGCTCCTCGAACCGCGCGCGCTGACTGCCGCCGACTGCGGTGACGAGGATGTCGAGCACCGCAGCCTGCTGCCCGAGCCACTTTTCGAGCCGGCCAACATCGCCGGCCCGGGTGACATCCGCGGCAAACCAGGGAACCTTCGCACCCGCCGCTTTCTCAAGCGCGGCGGCCGCACTCTT
>DASWHI010000264.1:0-15335 GCA_036398235.1 Burkholderiales bacterium | reverse complement strand
GCGATGCGCGAATACTCGAGCGGTGAGCGCAGGAATGCCTTGCGGATGTTCCTGCCGTCGGGCGTGTAGTAGCCGCCCCGCTTCTCGTCGTACTGGAAGTAGACCGCGCGGTAGAGGCGGCCGACGTTGATGAATTCCGCGGCGAGCACGCGGCCGGCGCGCACCGGCTCGCCTCGGTCATAGAACATCTCGTAGACTAGCGAGAAGCGGTCGCCGCGCCGCAGGTCGCGGTGAAAGTCGATGTCGGTGGAAAAGATGTCCGCGAGCTGCGTGGCGATCGCGTCGGAGAGTCCGGCTGTGTCGCTTGCCGAGAAGAGGGAAGTGCGGATCTCGGCGGACTTCATCAGCACGCGCCGCTCGAGCTCCGCCGGATGCTCGGCGACGCTGATTCCTTCGCCAAGGCGCTTAACGGTGAGGACATTGGCTCCGTTGCGGTAGTGCAGCTCGAGCAGCTGCCCCTCCATGGAGATCTGCGCGCGCGCCGTCCTGCCCGCTGCCGGCTGGCGGAGCGCCCGCGCCGAGCGCGTGGCGCGCAGGTGTCGCAGTGCCTCCGGATCATCGGCGCCGAGTCGTGCCAGCAGGGTCGCCAGCGTGTCTCCGTGCAATACGCGCTCTTCCCGCCAGTAAGCCTCGACGGTCTCGTCCCCGGCGCCGGCGGCAGGCAGCGCCAGCTCCAGCACAACCGGCGTCTGCTTGCCTGGCTCCGTCACGGTGTCGGGAGCGATGCCGAACGCGGCCACGACCCCGAAGAACGGCAACACCACGGCCGCCGCAACGCGGCACAACGTCGAGCCAACGATTCGCCGCGCGAGAAGCGTGAGGGCCTCGCGCCCGACAAACCCGCCGCGGGCTGCTACAATCGCTCCGTTCTCTTGCTGCATGATTTCCCAGTGGTTTTTGGAATGCGGTCAGCTTAGCAGAATCGCCCGCCGCGGCAAATGTGATTTTGCATAGTGAAATAGCGCACAGCGCGGTCCCTCCAGCGCCATGACCTCCATCGAACAGCAGCTCGAGATCATCCGGCGCGGCGCGGACGAGCTGCTCGTCGAATCGGAATTGCGGGCGAAGCTTGCCGCGGGACGGCCGCTGCGGGTGAAAGCCGGATTCGATCCCACCGCCCCCGATCTCCACCTCGGGCACACGGTGCTCATCAGCAAGCTGCGCCAGCTGCAGGACCTTGGGCACCACGTGCTCTTCGTGATCGGCGATTTCACCGGCATGATCGGCGACCCCTCCGGCCGGAACGCGACGCGCCCGCCGCTCTCGCGCGCGGAGGTGCAGGCGAATGCGAAGACCTACACCGACCAGGTGTTCAAGATCCTCGACCGCGGCCGCACCGAGGTGGTGTTCAACTCGAAGTGGATGGACGGAATGAATGCCGCGGGCCTGATCCGGCTCGCGGCGAAGCACACGGTGGCGCGCATGCTCGAGCGCGACGACTTCGGCAAGCGCTACCGGGCCCGGCAGCCGATCGCGATCCACGAATTCCTCTACCCCCTGGTCCAGGGCTACGACTCCGTCGAGCTCCGGGCGGATCTCGAGCTCGGCGGCACCGACCAGAAATTCAACCTGCTGATGGGCCGCGAGATGCAGAAGGAGCACGGGCAGCCGCCGCAATGCATCCTCACGCTGCCGCTGCTCGAGGGGACGGACGGCGTCAACAAGATGTCGAAGTCGCTCGGCAACACCATCGGCATCACCGAGCCGCCGGGGGAGATCTTCGGCAAGCTGATGTCGATCTCGGACGAGCTGATGTGGCGCTATATCGAGCTGCTTTCCTTCGAGTCGCCTCAGGAGATCAGCGCGAAGAAGCGGGCCGTCGATCAAGGCGGCAACCCGCGAGACGTGAAGTTCGGATTCGCCCGGCAGATCGTCGAACGCTTCCACGGCGGCAAGGCGGCCGAGTCAGCCGCCGAGGAATTCAATGCCCGCTTCCGGGATCACGCAGCGCCCACGGATATTCCCGGGGTCACGATTCGTCCGGTGGACGGATCATCGATGGCCATCACGCAAGTCCTGAAGCAGGCGCGGCTTGCGAGCAGCGCATCGGAGGCGGGGCGGCTGATTCAGCAGGGAGGTATCAAGGTCGACGGCGGCAAGGTGTCCGACAAGGCGTTGACGCTATCCGCCGGGCGCACCTATCTCATCCAGGTCGGCAAGCGCAAGTTCGCCCGCGTCACCATAGCCTGAAAACGAAACGGGCGCCCGGGGTCTTGCAACCCCGCGCGCCCGTGCTACCTAGGGACTGGCGGATACTGCCTTACGCCATCAGCTGAGGCTTCGGGGCTTCGGGCTTCTCGTCGTGGCTGTCGGCGATGAGCTGGGGCTTCGGGGCTTCGGGCTTCTCGTCGTGGCTGTCGGCGATCAGCTCGGGCTTGGAGGTTTCCTTCTCGTCGCCTTCCGCGACGAGTTGCGGCTTCTCGGCGTCCTTCTTGTCCTCGTCGGCGATCAGTTGCGGCTTTTCCGTTTCCTTCTTCTCGTCGTCGGCGAACGCGGCGGAATTCGAGAGGGCGAAAGCGCTGGCTAATGCGAGCGCGAGTAGAGTCTTGCGATTCATGTAATTCTCCTAAGTCGGTTAAGGTTGAGTTCCAATTTGGCCTGCAGCCGATTGGACGGGCGAAGGATAGGCGAGGTTTGCACGCCGGGCGGATTCTTACCAACATGTAATCGACGCGTAGCGCCGGCGTAAGCTCGATGAAGGATTTGTTGCGGGAACTTACGCGGGGCTTACAGAATCGTGCTCGTTGATCTTCAGCGCAGCACGTACGTCTGCTATCGGCGACAGTGTGAAGCCGATTCCCTGCCTTTATCGGGAGGTCACCGCTGCGCGTGCGAAATGCGCGCCTGCGGAGCCGCTGGGGCGGGAAAGCGGACAGTGACGCAAAGTCCGGGCTGATTGTTTGACAGCTCGACCGATGCGCCGTGCAGATCGGCAACGGCCTTCACGAGCGCGAGGCCGAGACCGCTGCCAGGCGTGGTGCGGCTCGCTTCCAGCCGGTAGAAACGGCGGAATACTTTCTCGCGCTCGGCCGCCGGGATGCCGGGACCGGTGTCTGCGACGCGCAGAACCGGCGCGCCGTCCTCTTGGGCCAAGCCGACGGTGATCTCCACGCCGGCGGGACAGTGGCGGATCGGGTTTTCGATGAGATTGGCCACCATCTGCGTCAGGAGCTCGCGGTCGCCCTGGACCGGCGCGACGCTCGCGAGCTCGGTTTTCAGTCGCTGGCTGCGATCCTCCGCCACGGGTGCATACGCTTCGGAAACGGTGGCTAGGATCTGCCCCAGGCTCACGACTGAAAAAGCCGCGCGTCGGGCTCCGGCCTCGATCTGGGAGATGCGCAGCAGCGCCGAGAAGGTTTCCAGTATGGCATCCACCTCCGCGATGGACTGCTCGATGACCGCGTCTCCGTGCGGTCCCGTCCTTTCCCTGGCGGCCTCGAGCCGGTGGCGCAGGCGGCTCAACGGCGTCCGCAGATCGTGGGCAATGTCGTCGGAAACGCGCTTCACGCTCTCCATCAGCGCCTGGATCCGGTCGAGCATGGCGTTCAGGTTGATCGCGAGCTGGTCCATCTCGTCGCCCGCGCCGGAGGCCGGCACACGCTTGCCCAGGTCCCCGTCCATGATCGAGCGGGTGGTGCGGTTGATCTCCTCGATGCGGCGCAAGAACCCGCTACCAAGCGCCACGCCACCCGCGGCGGCGAGCAGCACCGTGATTGCGATGCCCCAGACGAGCGCCTGGAAGATCGCTTGCCGCGCCGTCACCGCCCGGTAACGGCTCTCCCCCACCAGCAGAAAACCGCCATTCTCGAGCTGGCGCCCGTGGGCCACGATCGGATACGCATCCGCCGGGTCGTCCGGTTTCGCGGTCCGGTCCGCCAACAGCGAGGACACGGGCAGGATCCGCTCACCCTCCACGGGCTTCATCGGCGGAAGATTGCCCGCGATGCGCTTGCCCGCCGCATCCTGCAGCAGGTAGTAGCGCCGCGGCGGCCGCAATTCCACCACCCTCAGCTCGATCGCGCGCACGATGCTGTCGACTCCCCGGGAGCGGTAGAGCTCGATCAGCACCTCCGTCTCGCGCTCCACGGAATCGCTGAGCTGCTCGTCGAGCGCGGCGAGCGTAATCCAGTAGACGATCACGAACAGCGCCGCCACCGAAGCGCCGAAGACGACCGCATACCACGCGAGGAGCCGAAAGCTCGTGCTGCGAAGAAAACTACCTGGAGACGCCAAGAGAATATCCGGAGCCGCGCACGGTGTGGATCAGCTCCTCGCCGTATTCCCGGTCCACCTTGGCGCGCAGGCGGCTGATGTGGGTCTCGACGACGCTGGTGTGCGGGTCGAAATGGAATTCCCAGACGTTTTCCAGCAGCATGGTCCGCGTCACGACCTGTCCGGCATGGCGCATCAAGTACTCGAGCAGCCGGAATTCCTGCGGCTGCAGCTCGATGCGCTTGCCGCCGCGGGTCACCGTGCGCTTGAGCCGGTCCAGTTCGAGGTCGCCGACGCGCAGCACGGCGGCTTCCTCCGCCATGGGCGGGCGGCGCGCGAGCGCATTGATCCGGGCCAGAAGTTCGGCGAAGGCAAACGGCTTGGTGAGGTAATCGTCGGCGCCGGCCTCGAGCCCATCGACGCGGTCGTTGACCCCTCCGAGCGTGGTGAGAAGCAGCACGGGCGCGCGGGCACCCGCGGCGCGGATCGTTTTCACGATGGCGAGACCGTCGAGACCGGGCAGCATGCGGTCGATGACCATGACGTCATAGCCGCCTCCGGAGGCGAGCAAGAGCCCGTCGCGGCCGCTCGTTGAATGGTCAACCACGTGACCGTGCTCGCGCAGCCCTTTCGTCACGTACGCCGACGTGTGCGGATCGTCCTCGATCAGCAGGATCTTCATGGGTGGACACTACAGCGACGCCGCAATGGAACACGAAAGATAGCGCAGCAGCTCCCGCCTCACAAGGAAGTTGCGGCGCCGCCAGGCGTCCGCTTACCGAACGGTAAGCTTCGGGTAACCTGCAATCTGCCCGGATGCTCTGCCGCCCTCCGGAGCTGCCGCCGCCGGAGAATCCGCCGCCGCCCGAGCGCCACGAGCCCCCGCTCGAGCTTCAGCCGCCGCCGCCCCGCTTTGTCATCGGGTTCCTGTCGGGGTGTCGGCTTTCCCGCGTCTCAATGCGGCGAATGCCGCGAGCTCCCAGTGCCGGATGGCGACCAGCAGGCTCATCGCCGAGCGCTCGCCAAGCGGCAGCCTGGCGTCCTGGTTGTTCAGCTCGGAGAACTCGCGCGCGATCCGCTTGAGGCGCGTGAGCAATGCCGCGCTCGAGGCTCGCGAGAGCATGCCGTTCACGACCACCATGAATTCGTCGGGGCGGTCGAAGCGCGAGCGGAAGTACTCGTTGTGCGCTTGCTGGTTGAAGAAACGCTGGATAGGTCCATCCGGTAGCCACGAGAAATCGAGCGATATCAGGAGCCTTATACGGTTGTTGGGCAGCAACCGGATGAACCCCAGGCGGTCAAGTCGGGCAAGGAGCTGGATGCACTCCGGCCTGGAAATGTCGTAGGTCGCGACGATCTGGTCGAATCCGACGTGGTTCAGCGCGCAGACGGCGACGAGGAAAAGCTTGGGATTAGAGACTATCTCCTGCTCCTGTTCGTGGCTCAGCCGGGAGATCAGGCTTTCTTCCTGATGCAGCACCCGCGCGATATCGGAGAACTCGCTGTTCGCAAGCTGGCACACTTGGTCGAGCCGTTTGAGGGAAAAATTCCTGCGTGAAAACATGCGCTTCACGCTTGCCTCGCTCAGGCGCAGCTCGCGCGCGACGCGGGCGTAGGTAATGCCCCGCGAGCGCAATTCCCGCTTGAGTACTTCTACCAGTCCGGCGCTTGTTGTCATTGCTGGCCTCCTCCCTTCTGCCCGGTTGCCGCCACCTTCCGTAGCGCAAGGTATCACTTAAGGCTACCAGCGGGTCAACGGGTAGCAACGTCGCACAAGATGCTTGCGTCGAATTTTGCACTGCACCAATACTGGTTTCGCACGCAGGCGCCGCCTGCGGCATACCCCGAGGGAGGACATCATGCAAGCAATCGCATCCACAACGGCTCGGCGCGAAAAAAACGGGCAGGCGCGGGCGCGCGCCATCGTGCGTTTCAACGGGTTGCTCTTTTACAGCCTGGCCGCGGCATCCTTTCTGGAGACGGCCGTGCCGCTGCACGCCAATCGCTTGAGGCCGATCTGCGCCGCACACCCCGACGTCCGGCTCTGGCTGGAGCAGGTGTGGGAGCCGCGGCGCGCAAAGCTCGGGCGCCGGCTGCGCGACTACCTTGAGGCGACCTGGCCTGAATTCGACTGGAGCGCCGCCTACGAGGAATTCTACGAATCGTATCGCCGCCACTCGGTTCCCGGTGGCCGGAGCGCGGCGCTGCAGGTGCTCGGGCTGTGCGTCACCTCGGCCCAGGCCGCGGTCTTCTATCGTGCGCTCGCCCGCGGCGCGGACGACCCCGCGCTGCGCGCGCTGGCGCGGCAGGCGGCGCACGAGCACGGCGGCGATTTCGATTGTTTCCGCGCGCTGTTCGAACGCTGCAAGCGGGACGAGCGCGTGGGTCTTGTCACCTCCTGGCGCGCGCTGCGCGCGGCATGCCGCTCGGCACGCGATTTCGACGCGCGCGCGGCGTTCGAGCCGCTCGGCCGCCACTGGAGCGGCGCGCCGACCGTGCCCGCGCTCGACTACGGGGAGTTCCGGGAACGCATGTTGGCGGTGATCCAGCGCCATGCCGCCCCGGGGTGCATTGAACGCCTGCTGTTCCGGCCGTGGCTGGAGCGCGAGCGTCAGGTGCCGGTGCCGCAGCTGCTCGAGAGACGGCCAGAGCGGCGCCTGTCACTCGCGCCGCAGCCGGCGGCCGCCTAGCGCAAATTCGCCGCGGGGGGCGGCTCGCTCCCCGCGCCCTGAATCCGCTACACTGCCCGCTCCGTATCAGCGACTCCCGACACACTGGAGCGATGCAGATGAATTCCGCGACCACGGTTCCCGCGGGCAAAGCGATCGCCACCCTCGCCGGCGGCTGCTTCTGGTGCCTGGAGGCGGTGTACGACGGCGTGAAGGGCGTCGTCTCCGTCGAGTCGGGTTACATGGGCGGGCAGCGCGCGAACCCGACCTACGAGCAGGTCTGCCGCGGCGACACGGGACATGTTGAGGTCGTGCGCATTACCTTTGATCCCGCAATTGTGTCGTTCAAGGAGCTGCTGGAAGTGTTCTTTGTGATCCACGATCCGACCACGTTGAACCGTCAGGGCAACGACGTCGGCACCCAGTACCGGTCCGCGGTTTTCTATCACACGCTGCAGCAGAAGACGGATGCCGAGGAAGTCATCGCGAGGCTCGACGCCGCGAAACTCTGGAGCAGCCCCATCGTCACCGAGCTGACGCCCGCGAGCACGTTCTACGTGGCCGAGGGCTATCACCAGGAGTACTTCGCGCGCAACCCCTACCAGCCCTATTGCCAGGCCGTGGTCGCGCCCAAGGTTGCCAAGTTCCGCAGGCATTTCCTGGAACGACTCAAGTCGTCCTGAGCTACCAGAGTTTTCCTTCCCCCTTGATGGGGGAAGGTTGGGATGGGGGTGAAAACGTTGCGTGTCATGGCAATTCTCACCCCCACTCTAGCCCTCCCCCGTCAAGGGGGAGGGGATCGACGTCACAATTCCGTCACGTGATTGTCATAGACTTGCTGCCGTGACGAAAACCGGCCTTCAGCCATGAATAGCGTCGTTCTCGTCATCGAAGATGAGCCGGCAATTCAGGAACTTATCGCAGTAAACCTCGAGCATGCCGGGCACCGGGTGTGGCGCGCAGGAAGCGCGGAGGTGGCCGATGCCATGGTGCGCGAAGCGCTGCCGGATCTCATCATTCTCGACTGGATGCTGCCGGGAATCTCCGGGCTCGCCTACGCCCGCAAGTTGCGCAGCGCCGATCGCACCCGGCGCATCCCGATCATCATGCTCACGGCGCGCGCAGAGGAGCGCGACAAGGTCGAGGGGCTGGAGGGCGGCGCGGATGACTATCTCACCAAGCCGTTTTCTCCGAAGGAGCTGCTCGCGCGCATCAAGGCGGTGCTGCGGCGGCGCGCGCCGGAGCGCACCGATGACGCGGTCGAGTTTTCCGGGTTGCGGCTCGATCCCGCGACGCGGCGCGTGGTGGGCAACGGGCACGAAATCACCCTCGGGCCGACGGAATTCCGATTGTTGCATTTCTTCATGACGCATCCGGAACGTGTGCACAGTCGCGCGCAGCTTCTCGACCGCGTGTGGGGGGACCACGTGTTCGTGGAGGAGCGCACGGTGGACGTTCACATCCGCCGGCTGCGCCAGGCGCTGGAGACGAGCGGCCACGACCGGCTGGTCGAGACTGTGCGCAGCAGCGGCTACCGGATGCGGGCCGTCTAGGCTCCGGTTGCTGGACACCGTGCGATAATAGCCGCTGCCATTCGGGAGGCTTTCACGCTTGACCCACCCGCTGCTGCGAGCCGCGGCGCTGATCGCCATGATCGCGATCGTGGCGTTGCTCGCGGGACTCGGGTTGGGCGCCGCAACGGGATGGGCCGTTCTGGCGTTCGGCGAGCTCGCGCTGCTCGCCTATCACGTCACCAAGCTTGCCGCGCTCACACGCTGGCTCATGCAGCCCCGCGCCGGCGCCGTGCCCGGGGCACGCGGCTCGTGGGATGAAGCGTTCGCGTTGCTGTACCGTTTCGAGCGCGCCGCCGCCCGGGAAGCGGAACGTCTCGCGCGCGCTCTCACGCGCTGGCGCCAGGCCGGGGAGGCGTTGCCGGACGGGGTGGTCATACTCGACGCGCAAAACCGCATCGAATGGTGCAACGAGGGCGCGGCCCGGCATTTCGGCCTCGATCTCGGCACCGACGTCGGCCGGCCGGTGATCAACCTCGTTCGCCAGCCGGAGTTTGTCGCCTACGTCGAAGCCGAGAACTACGCGCACGCGATTCCGCTGCACTCGGAGCATGCCGGGGGCCTATCCCTGTCGGTGCAGCTCATTCCCTATGGTGAGGCGCAGAAGCTCCTGCTCTCGCGCGATATCACCCAGCTGGAGAGAGTTGAGACCATGCGCCGCGACTTCGTGGCCAATGTGTCGCACGAGCTGCGCACACCGCTCACGGTGCTCGCCGGATTCCTGGAGACCGTTCAGGAGCTCGAGCTCGATGCGCGGCGAACCCGCGACTACGTGAATCTCATGGCCGAGCAGGCCCGGCGCATGCAGCGCATCGTCGATGACCTGCTTGCGCTCTCCGCCCTGGAGTCCTCGCGCGAGCCCTCGCTCGAGGAACGCGTCGACATGCAGGCCGTTCTCGCCCGGGTCAAGGCGGATACCGATGCGCTGAGCGGCGGCAGGCACCGCATCACGCTTGACGCAACGGAGGGTTACGACATCGCTGGTGCCGAAAGCGAGATCGCGAGTGCGCTCGGTAATCTCGCCAGCAACGCGGTACGCTACACCCCTCAAGGGGGCTCGGTGCACATCGTCTGGCGCGCGTCGAGTGCCGGCGCGGAGTTCATCGTCGAGGATACGGGTATCGGCATCGAGCCGCAGCACATCGCGCGGCTGACCGAACGGTTTTATCGCGTCGACCGCGGGCGTTCGCGCGAGACCGGCGGAACCGGGCTCGGACTCGCCATCGTCAAGCACGCGCTCGCACGCCACCAGGCCGCGCTCGAGATCCAGAGCGAGCCCGGCAAGGGCAGTCGCTTCACCGCGCGCTTCCCGGCCCGCCGCGTGCTGCCTGCGGCGACCCGGCCGCAGGACGCCGCCACGGCCTGAGGGCTTGCTCTTTTCGTTGCCGGGGAAAGCCGCAGCAGAACAGCGACTTAATCCGCTTTTGCGGCGGCTGATCGCGCGCTGCCGCGACGTCATAAAACTGTCATACACTCGCCGCGCCGGGCTCCATTAAAATAGGGCAAAGCAACAAGGGGCGCAGCGGTCCGGCGCTGGATTCGCTGGGTGCGTGACCGAGCGGCGTTTCGTCCTCCCTGGAGTAACCGAGTCAATCTACCGGAGTCATCGAGCGAGTACGCGGCGTCGCGCATCGTGCGCGGCCGCGCAGCTTTCGTGCCATGAACAAGCCGCGCGATCTACCGGAGCTGTACCTGAACCGCGAGCTGGGACAGCTCGCGTTCAACCGGCGCGTCCTGGCCCAGGCGGAAAATCCCTCCACTCCGCTGCTCGAGCGCTTGCGCTTCCTGTGCATCGTCAGCAGCAACCTCGATGAGTTCTTCGAGATCCGCGTCTCGGGGCTGCAAGCCGAGATCGAGGCCGGCGCGCCGGCGGTCGGACCGGAGCGCATGCCGGCCGATCAGCTGTTCAGGCAGGTAGCGGAGGAAGCACACAAGCTGGTTGCGACGCAGTATCGCCTGCTCAACCAGGAGATCCTGCCGGGGCTCGCCCGCGAAGGCATCCGGTTCCTGCGCCGGTCGGAATTCACGCCGAGCCAGGCAGATTGGATCAAGAGCTATTTTTTCCGCGAAGTGATGCCCGTGCTTACCCCGATCGGGCTCGACCCCGCGCACCCCTTCCCCCGCGTGCTCAACAAGAGCCTCAATTTCGCGGTCGAGCTCGAAGGCAAGGACGCGTTCGGCCGCAACTCGGGAGTCGCCATCGTGCAGGCGCCGCGCGTGCTGCCGCGAGTGATCAGGCTGCCCCGGGAGATCTCGGAGTCGGATTACGATTTCGTGTTCCTGTCATCGATCCTGCACGCGCACGTCGCGGAGCTGTTCGCGGGCATGAAGGTGGTGGAGTGCTACCAGTTCCGGGTAACCCGCAACAGCGACCTCTTCGTGGACGAGGAGGAGGTCAAGGATCTGCGCTCGGCGCTGCGCGGCGAGCTGCCGTCGCGCCAGTTCGGCGACGAGGTCAGGCTGGAGGTTGCCCAGGACAGCTCGCCGAAGATCACCGAGTTCCTGCTGGCACAGTTCGGTCTCGGTGAGGAGGATCTCTACCGCGTGGACGGGCCCGTCAACCTCGCGCGCCTGGTGAGCGTGCCGGGGTGGGTGGACCGCCCCGACCTCAAATTCCCGGTTTTCCGGCCCGGACTGCCCGAGCGCCTCAAGCGCCGCAACCACATCTTCGACACGATCCGCGAGCGCGATCTTCTGTTCCATCATCCTTATCAGTCGTTCCAGCCGGTGGTTGCCTTTCTCGAGCGCGCGGCGAGCGATCCGGCCGTGGTCGCGATCAAGATGACGGTGTATCGCACGGGCGTGGAATCGGAGCTGATGGAGATCCTCATCAACGCGGCGAAGAGCGGGAAGGAAGTGACAGCGGTGCTGGAGCTGCTCGCGCGCTTCGACGAGGAGGCCAATATCAACTGGGCGCAGCGCCTCGAGGAGGTGGGCGCGCACGTGGTCCACGGGGTGGTGGGCCACAAGACTCATGCCAAGATGCTGATGGTGGTGCGGCGCGAGGAGGACGGGCTCCGGCGCTACGTGCACCTGTCCACCGGCAACTATCACACGCGCACCGTCAGCCTTTACACCGACTTCGGCCTGCTCACCGCCAACGAGGAGATCTGCGCCGACGTCAACGATGTCTTCACCCAGCTGACCGGGCTCGGGCGCGCGACCAAGCTGAAGCACCTCTGGCTTGCGCCTTTCAGTCTGCACAAACAGGTATTGCGCGCGATCCGGAACGAAACGCAGCACGCGAAGGACGGGAAAAAGGGGCGCATCATCGCCAAGATGAACGCACTGCTCGATCCCGAGACCATCGGCGCGCTCTACGACGCCTCGCGGGCGGGGGTCCAGATCGACCTCATCGTGCGCGGGATGTGCGCGCTGAAGGCGGGTATTCCGGGCGTCTCCGAGAACATCTGCGTCCGTTCCGTGGTCGGGCGCTTCCTCGAGCATTCCCGGGTGTTCTATTTCCACAACGACGGCGCCGAGGACGTCTATCTTTCCAGCGCCGACTGGATGGAACGCAACTTCTTCCGCCGGGTCGAGGTCTGCTTTCCCGTCCTCGATTCGCAGCTGAAGAAGCGGGTCATCAACGAAGGCCTGAAGCCCTATCTCGAGGATGATGGCCAGATCTGGAAGATGGGTCAGGACGGCGAGTATCGCGTCGAGTCCCCGCAGCAAGGGAGCCGAGTGGCAGCACAGGACACCTTGCTCAAGCTCCTGGCTCAGCACGCGTCGGCCTGACGGTGCCGCCACGCCTACGCGTCGCATTCCAGCTTCCCATTCTGCTCCGCGATGCGGGTCTGCGTAGCCACCATGAAAGACGCGCGCGCCGACTCGGAGATTGAACTCAAGCTGCTGGTGCCCCTGGACGCCGTGCGGCGGCTCGCCGCCCACCGTCTGCTCCGCGGGCGGACGCGGCCTGCACGGCGGCGGCTCTACAGCATCTACTTCGACACGCCGGCACTCGACCTGTGGCGGCAGGGCATCGCGCTGCGGGTACGGCGCGAGGGACGGCGCTGGATGCAGACCGTCAAGGGCGGCGGCAGCGCGCACGGCGGCCTGCACCAGCGCGCGGAGGCCGAAGCCGAGGTCGCTGGGCCTGCTCCCGACACCTCGCGCATCCGCGACCGGGAGCTTGCCGAAGCGTTCGCCTCGCCCCAGTTGCGCGCGCAGTTGACGCCGGTGTTCACGACCGATATCACCCGCAGCAGCCGAGTGCTCGAGCTGGGCGCCGAAGCGCGCGTCGAGGCGAGCGTGGACCTGGGCGTGATCCGCAGCGGCGATCGCTCGGAGGCGGTGAGCGAGATCGAGCTCGAACTGAAGAGCGGGGAACCGCATCAGCTCTACGAGCTGGCGTTGAAGCTTGCGGACGACGTGCCGCTGTCGATCGGGGACCGCTCGAAGGCCGAGCGCGGCTTCGCCCTCGCGCGCGGCGAGCCGGTAAAGCCGGTCAAGGCGCGGCCCGTGGTGCTCGATCGCGACATGACCGTGATCGACGCCTTCAAGGCGGTCATGTGGGTGAACCTTGCGCATCTCCAGGCCAACGAGGCCGGCATGCTCGGGGCGCGCGACCCGGAGTACCTGCACCAGATGCGCGTCGCGCTGAGGCGGCTGCGCTCGGCGCTGGCGGTGTTCGCGCCGCTCTTCCCCGAGCCGGTCATATCGCCGGCACGGACCGAACTGAAATGGCTGGCGAACGGTCTCGGTCCGGCGCGCGACTGGGACGTTCTGGTGACGGAGATGTTGCCTCAGATTGCGGCCGAGTTCGGCGCGCACGCGGGGCTCATGGAATTTTCGGCGCGCTGCGAGAAACTGCGCCGCAGGGCCAACGCCCGGGCACGGCGCGCCGTGCATTCGGCCCGCTACCGCCACCTCGTGCTGTGGCTCGCGGCGTGGCTCACCCAGGAAGGCGGGCTCGCGCGCATCGAGCCGCCCGCGCGGACGGCGTTGCAGACCCCGGTGGCGGATTTCGCTGCCATGGTGCTGGAGAGCCGCTACGGCCAGGTGCAAAAGAAGGGCCGCAAGCTTGGCGGCCTGTCGGTGATCGAGCTGCACCGGCTGCGCATCGCGATCAAGAAATTCCGCTACGCCGCAGATTTCCTTGCGGGACTCTACGAGGCCAAGGCGGCGCGCGCGGCGTTGAAACGGCTGTCGCGGCTGCAGGATATTCTGGGTGCGATGAACGACGCCGCGACTGTTGCGAAGCTGATCACGCGCGGTTTCTCGCGCGTGCCGGGCCAGCGCGGCCTGGAAGCGAGGGGCATCCTTCTCGGCTGGAGCCGGGGCCGGGCGGCGACCCTCAAGCGCGAGCTGAAGAGCGCGTGGAAGGAATTCCGCTCCGCTGAAAAATTCTGGTGAACCGCCGGAGTTTCTTGCTCGTGAATCGCAATCCGCGAATCACGCTTTACGGAATGGATCGTGTGGCGCCATGCCGACGTCCAAGACGACGGGACTCGCTCTGAGCGGCAGAATCCAGGACTCGGGAATCAGTATCCGGCAACCCGCGCTCGAGACGCCGGCTCAGCTGGCAAGAGCAATCTCCGAGTCGCGTTCGATCTCGTCCAGGTCGGGAATCCTGACCTCGAAGTCGATCCTCGCCCACTCCCGGATCTCGTCGTGCAGGGCAGTCACGGTAAGCGGATTGCGCGCAAGCCACTCGGAATCGAGCGTGAGGCGGAATTTCCTGCCCTGACGCCGCGCCTGGATGGACGGCAGCTGCATATCGGCGCGGCGGCGATACAGGAGGGCCGCGATTCTCAGGGCGAATACCATGTTCCAGTCCACGTTGTGCGCCTCGATCTCGTCCGCGACCTTGTTGAGCGAGCGGCGATGCGCCTGCACCAGCTGGGCGAGCTGCGCCTGCTCGTCGCGCGAGAAGCCCGGCATGTCGGCGTTGTTGATGATGTAGGCGGAATGCTTGTGGTAGCCGCTGTAGGCAACCGAAATGCCGATCTCGTGCAGCTTCGCTCCCCACGCAATGAAACGAGCGGCAGCCTCGTCGGGCTCGTCGGAGCCGGTGTCGAGGTGGCGCAGCAGCGTGAAGGCGAGCGCCCCGACGCGCTGCGCCTGCAACGCGTGCACGTGATAGCGCTGCATGAACTGGGCGACGGTGACATCGCGCATGTCCTTGTGGTGGAAGCGGCCAAGCAGGTCGTAGAGCACGCCCTGACGCATCGCACCTTCCGCCGGCACCATGGACTTGATGTCGAGCTCGGAGAGCACGGCGTTCAGGATCGCGAGCCCGCCCGGAAGCACCACTGCCCGGTCCGGCTTCAAGCCCGCGAGCTCGACTTTTTCCATTCGACCCGCCTTGATCAGGCGCGAGCGCAGCCGGTCGAGGCCGGCCGGCGTGATATTGCCCTCGTCGAAGCCGTTCAGCTGCATGATGGCGGCGAGCGCGCGCACCGTGCCGGAGGAACCGACCGCATGATGCCAGTTGCCGCGGGCAAATCCAGCGATGATCGGTTGCAGCTCGTTGCGCGCGGCGAGCTCGGCTTCCTTCATGGCGCTCTTGGAGAGCTTGCCGTCGGGGAAGAACCGCAGGCTGTAGGAAACGCAGCCCATGAACAGGCTCTCGAGCTTCTGCGGCCTGTGACCCGACCCGATAATGAGCTCGGTCGAGCCGCCGCCGATATCCACCACCAGGCGTTTCTCGCGCGAGGCGGGCAGGCTGTGCGAGACACCGAGGTAGATGAGGCGCGCCTCCTCGCGTCCCGCCACCACCTCAATCGGGAAGCCGAGCGCGGCCTCCGCCTTTTTGAGGAACACGGAGGCGTCCTTTGCGACCCTCAGGGTGTTGGTGCCAAGGGCGCGCACGGCGCGCCGCTCGAAGCCGCGTAACCGCTCGCCGAAGCGCTTGAGGCAGGCGAGCGCCCGTTCCTGCACC
>DASWHI010000263.1:0-4011 GCA_036398235.1 Burkholderiales bacterium | reverse complement strand
GACGCGCGCTGCCAGCGTGTCGCGGCTGCGGTCGCGCAGGTCCGGGGAGAGCTCGAGGATCAGGTAGCGCTCCGGCGGGCAACCGAGCGCTTCAAGCTCGGTGAGAAGATCGGCGGCGAGCGCTCCGCTTCCGGCTCCGATCTCGAGGATCTCGGTAAAGCCGAGCCGCGCGAGCTGCGCGACCTGCCGCGCCAAGGTGCGGCCGTAGAGCCGGGAGATTTCGGGCGCGGTGACGAAATCGCCGTCGCGCCCGAGCTTGCGGGCGCCGGCCATGTAATAACCCAGTCCGGGCGCGTAGAGCGCGAGCTCCATGTAGCGCGCGAACGGGATCCAGCCACCGCCGCGCCGGATCTCGCCGGCGATGAGCCGCGCGAGCTTCTCGCTCGAGGCGGCCGCTTCCGGGGATGGCGCGGGGAGCTGCTCGGGATGCGAGGCCGTGGCCAACCGGGATTTCACGGGGAATCGACTACAATTCTACACGCTGAAATCGGGACGCGAGCCACGCATGGAGCAGTCACTTCAGGGCAAGGTGGTGCTGGTCACCGGCGGCGCGAAGCGCGTCGGCGCCGCGATCTGCCGGCGCCTGCACGCCGCAGGCGCGGGCGTGTTGCTGCATTACCGTTCCGCGGCGCTGGAGGCGCGCGCGCTGCAGGTGGAGCTCAATGCGCAGCGCCCTGACTCGGTGGCGGTGGCGCAGGCCGATCTCCTCAAGGTTGCAGCCGGCTCGCAGCTCATCAAGGCGGCGCTCAGACATTTCGGTCGGCTCGACGCGCTCGTCAACAATGCTTCGAGCTTCTTCGCCACCGCGATCGGGGAGATCACCGAGCAGGCGTGGGACGATCTCATGGGGACCAACCTGAAGGCGCCGCTGTTTCTCGCGCAGGCCGCGGCGCCCGAGCTGAGGAAGAACCACGGCTGCATCGTGAACCTGATCGACATTCACGCGGAGCTGCCGATGAGGAACCACGCGGTCTATACCGCTGCCAAGGGGGGGCTTGCGGCGCTCACCCGCGCGCTCGCGCGCGACCTCGGCCCCGAGGTGCGGGTGAACGGGATTGCTCCCGGCACCATCCTGTGGCCGGAAGACGAGACGTGGCGGGATGATGTGTCACGCCAGCGCATCATCAGCCAGACCGCGTTGAAGCGCATCGGCGAGCCCGACGACATCGCGCGCGCAGTACAATTTCTCCTGGCGGACGCCCCGTACATCACCGGCCAGATCATCGCGGTGGACGGCGGGCGGAGCGTCAGCCTTTGACATTGCGCAACCTCGGGATGGAACAAATGGAAACCACGGCAATACGCGTAATACCCCGCAGCACCCGCGAGCGCAAGGAATCGTACGAGGCGAACAAGCTGACGAAGCGCCTGCGCCGGCTCGCCGGCGAGGCGATCGCCGACTACGGCATGATCGCCGACGGCGACAAGGTGATGGTGTGTCTCTCCGGCGGCAAGGACAGCTATGCGCTGCTCGACGTCCTCATGTATCTGCGGAGCCACGCGCCGATCCGCTTCGAGATCGTCGCGGTGAACCTCGACCAGAAGCAGCCCGGCTTCCCGGCGGAAGTGCTCCCGGACTACCTCACGCGCCTGGGGGTGCCGTTTCGCATCGAGGCGCAGGACACCTACAGCACGGTGAAGCGGCTGATCCCGGAAGGGAAGACGATGTGCTCGCTGTGCTCGCGGCTGCGCCGCGGCGTGCTCTACCGCGTGGCGGGCGAGCTCAGGGCGACCAAGATCGCCCTCGGCCACCACCGCGACGACGCGCTCGAGACTTTTCTGCTCAACCTTTTCTACGGCGGGCAGTTGAAGGCGATGCCGCCGAAGCTGCGTTCCGACGACGGCCGGCAGGTCGTCATCCGGCCCCTGATTTACTGCGAGGAGACGGACCTGGCAGCGTATGCGGAGCTGAAGCAGTTCCCAATCATCCCCTGCAGTCTGTGCGGCTCGCAGGAGAACCTGAAGAGAAACGAGATGAAAGCGCTCCTGCGCGAGTGGGAGAAACGCCATCCCGGGCGGGTCGAGACCATGCTGAACAGCCTGAAGCACGTGCGGGCCTCTCACCTGCTCGACCGCGAGGCGTTCGATTTCGACCGGCTGCCGCCCAGCCGCGGCGATGCCAAGCTGGTGTCGTAACCGGTTGAAATTCAACAGAGTTTCCTCGAGGCCTGCCGTAACCTGTTGATCCGCATGAATAAGCTGTGTCGCGGGCTCTTTGTCAGAATTATATTGTCATGCTAATCTCTCGGTCGCTATGAACTGCGCCGAACGCCTCGTCGCTCTTTTTGGCAGCCAAGCGGAAGTCGCGCGGCGGCTGCGGCTCGACCGGGCGGTCGTCAACAACTGGGTCAAGTCAGGCTACGTGCCCGCGCGTTGGGCGATGGAAGTCGAAGCGCTCACGTCCGGGGGGATCAGCGCGGTCGAGGTCCTCAACGAAGCCAACACCCGCAAGCCGCTCAAGCTCAAATCGCGGCCGGACGGGGAAAGCCTTTTCGGTTCGCCTCTCACAGGGAAAGACGTCATGAGCGATTACGCGCCTGCCAAACGCATCACCTCCTTCCACCCGCCGCAACGCACGCTCATGGGGCCCGGGCCGACCGAGATCCATCCGCGCGTGCTCACCACCATGAGCCAGCCGGCGATCGGCTACCTCGACCCCGTCTTCATCGAGATGATGGAAGAGCTGAAAACGCTGTTGCGCTACGTCTACCAGACGAAGAACCCGCTGACCTTCCCGATCTCCGGCCCGGGTTCGGTCGGCATGGAGTATTGCTTCGTCAACCTGGTCACGCCCGGCGACAAGGTAATCGTGTGCCGCAACGGCGTTTTCGGCGGTCGCATGATCGAAAACGTCGAGCGCATGGGCGGCATCCCGGTGGTGGTGGAAGACAAGTGGGGCGAGCCGGTGGATCCCAACAAGCTCGAGGACGCGCTGAAGAAGAATCGCGACGTGCGCGTCGCCGCTTTCGTGCACGCCGAGACCTCCACCGGCGTACAGTCGGATGCGAAAACGCTGGTCGAGATCGCGCACCGGCACGACGCGCTCACCATCGTCGACGCGGTGACCTCGCTCGGCGGAACGCCGGTGCTGGTGGACGAGTGGAAGGTGGACGCGATCTATTCGGCGAGCCAGAAATGCCTGTCGTGCACGCCGGGACTCTCGCCGGTATCGTTCTCCGAGCGCGTAGTCGACTACGTGAAATCGCGCAAGGACAAGATCCATTCCTGGTTCATGGACATGAACCTGCTGCTCGGCTACTGGGGCGCGACGACCCGCACCTACCATCACACCGCGCCGACCAACGCGCTCTTTGCGCTGCACGAGGCGCTGCTGCTGATCCACGAGGAGGGACTGGAGAACAGCTGGGCACGCCACCGGCGGCATCACACGGCGCTCAAGGCCGGGCTGGAAGCGATGGGCCTCAAGTTCCTGGTAAAGCCGGAGCACCAGCTGCCGCAGATGAACGCCGTGCTCTGCCCCGAGGGAGTGGACGAGGCGAAGGTCCGCCGCACGCTGCTGACCGAATTCAATCTCGAGATCGGCGCGGGGCTGGGGCCGCTCGCCGGCAAGATCTGGCGCTTCGGGCTGCTCGGCTATTCCTGCCGGCCGGACAACGTCATGCTGTGCCTGTCCGCGCTCGGCTCGGTGCTCGAAGACCTGGGCTATCCCGTGCACGTCGGCGACGCGGAGGCCGCGGCGCACGCAGCCTATGCCGCCATGCACGCAAAGGCGGCGCAGGCGAAGGCGAAGACCAAAACCAAGGCTGTAGCCTGACGCCGTAACTCTGGCGTCCGAAGGGCCCGAAACGGGCTGAAATCGGTCCTGAAGTTAGTGGTCACTTCACGCCGATTTCCCCTATGAATCAGCCGATGAAGAGCGCGGCAAGCCCGAGCAGCATGCCCATGCTGACCACGTCGGTCGCGGTGGTAAGGAAGATGCTCGAGGCGGTGGCCGGGTCGAATCCAAAGCGCTTCAGCAGGATCGGGATCATCGCCCCGCATACCCCGCTC
>DASWHI010000262.1:0-2265 GCA_036398235.1 Burkholderiales bacterium | reverse complement strand
GGGCGGGTGCAGGGGCACCCCGATGGCTTCGGTTTCCTCGTTCGGGACGACGGTGGCCCGGATCTCTTTCTCGGCCCGAAAGAGATGCGCGAAGTCATGCACGGGGACCGCGTGGTGGCGCGCATCTCCGGCGCGGACCGCCGCGGTCGGCCCGAGGGCAAGGTGGTGGAGGTCCTGGAGCGCGCCCAGCAGCGGTTGGTCGGCCGCCTGCGCCGCGAGCACGGAATCCTGTTCGTGAGCGCGGAAGACCGGCGGATCAGCCACGAATTCCTGGTGCCGTTGGACGGAGCCGGCGGCGCGACCCCGGGCCAGGTGGTGACGGTGGAAGTCGTCGCCCAGCCGTCGCGGCACGCGCAGCCGGTGGCGCGCGTGGTGGAGGTGCTCGGAAATTACGCCGACCCGGGCATGGAGATCGAGATCGCGCTGCGCAAGCACGCCCTTCCCCACGTGTTTCCGCGAGCGGTCGAGCAGCTGTGCGCCCGGCTGCCCGACACGGTCACCGAGGAGGACCGCCGCGGCCGCACTGATCTCACCTCGCTGCCGCTGGTGACGATCGACGGGGAAAGCGCGAAGGATTTCGACGACGCGGTGTATTGCGAGCCAATCCCCTCCAACCCCCCTTTGTCAAAGGGGGGCGAGCGAAGCGCGGGGGGATTTCGACTGGTGGTCGCCATCGCCGACGTCAGCCACTACGTGAAGCACGGCGACGCGCTCGACCAGGAATCCCGCAACCGCGGCAACTCGGTCTACTTCCCGCGGCGCGTGATCCCGATGCTGCCCGAGAAGCTCTCGAACGGGCTGTGCTCGCTCAATCCGAAAGTGCCGCGGCTCGCGATGGTATGCGACATGCAGATTGCGGCGGACGGCGATATCCGCTCCTACCGCTTCTATCCCGCCGTATTCCGCTCGCAGGCGCGGCTCACCTATACCGAGGTGGCGGCGATGCTGGACGACGAGCGCGGCGAGGCGGCGCGCCGCCATCACGGCCTGCTGCCGCACATCCGCAGCCTTCAGCGCCTCTACCGGCTGCTCGCGAAGGCGCGCGAGCGGCGCGGCGCGATCGACTTCGAGACCATCGAGACCGAGATGATCTTCGACGCGCACGGCAAGATCGCGCGCATCGTGCCGGTCCGGCGCAACGACGCGCACCGTCTGATCGAGGAATGCATGCTCGCGGCGAACGTCTGCGCCTCGGATTTCCTGCGCGGCAACGATCACCCCATGCTCTACCGCATCCACGAGGGCCCGACGCCGGAGAAGCTCGCGGCGGTGCGCGAGTTCCTGAAGGGCTTCGGATTGCAGCTCGGCGGCGGGGACGATCCGCACGCGCGTGACTACGCGAAGCTCCTGGCGCGCGTCAGGGACCGTCCGGACGCGCAGCTGCTGCAGACGGTGCTGCTGCGCTCGCTGCAGCAGGCGGTCTACAGCCCGGACAACGTGGGCCATTTCGGGCTGGCTTACGAGTCCTACACGCACTTCACCTCGCCGATCCGCCGTTATCCGGACCTGCTGGTGCACCGCGCCATCAAGGAGGCGCTGCGCCGCCGGCGCTACGAGCCGGGCCATTGGCACGAGCTCGGGGCACACTGCTCGATGACCGAGCGGCGGGCCGACGACGCGACGCGCGACGTCGTCGCCTGGCTCAAGTGCTACTACATGAAGGACCGGGTCGGCGAGACGTTCACGGGCAGCATCAGCGGGGTCACCTCGTTCGGCGCGTTCGTCGCGCTCGATGATGTCTACGTCGAGGGCCTGGTGCACGTCTCCGAGCTCGGCAACGACTACTTCCACTTCGACGCGGCGAAGCACCAGCTCATGGGAGAGCGCACGCGCAAGCGCTACCGCCTGGGCGACCGCCTGCGGGTGGAGGTGGCGCGGGTGGATCTCGATACCAGCCGCATTGATTTCACGCTCGCCTGACGGCGGTGCGGGTGACGGGTGACGTGTGACGTGTGACGAGTGACCCTTCGACAGGCTCAGGACAGGCTGAGTGATGGGTGAGACACGTCTCATCTACGGATTTCACGCCGTCATCAGCCGGCTGCGGCGCAAAGCGGGGGACGTCCACGAGGTCTACGTCGATCAGTCTCGCGGCGACCGCCGCATGCGCGACCTGGCGCAGTCGGCGCAGGCGCGCGGTGTGCGCGTGATCATGGTGGAGGGCGCCCGGCTCGACGGCATGACGGGTCACGCGCGCCACCAGGGCGTCGCCGCGCGGGTCGAGGCTGCGGCCCCCGCGCGGGACCTCGACACCGTCCTCGAGGG
>DASWHI010000261.1:0-7543 GCA_036398235.1 Burkholderiales bacterium | reverse complement strand
ATGCTGAGGTGGCCGGACTTCAGGGCCTGCTCCTTTGCCGCCAGCGCGCGGCGCAGGTAGTTCTCGGCTTCGGAATATCTCTCCTGCTTGAGCAGGATCGAGCCCATGTTGTGCAGTGCGGTGGCGGTATTGACGTGCTTCGCTCCCAGTTTCTTCTCGAATACCGCGAGCGCCCTGAGCTGCACCTGCCCCGCCTCGGCGAAGCGGTTCTGCGCGATCAGGATCTCGGCGCTGTTGTGCAACGCGATGGCAGTCGCGGGATCCTCCGAGCCGTACTGCTTCGTCCTGAGGGCCACTAGCCGCTCGGCTACGGGCAGCGCCTCCTTTGGCTTGCCGCTGAGGCGCAACGCAAGCGAGAACGTGGAGAGGCTCGCCTCCGTGGCGCGGTGCTCGGGCCCGAGGGTCGTCTCGGCTTCCCTGAGCGCCTGCCGCGCGAACAACCCGGCCTGCTCGAAATCGCCGCGCTGAAGGTATGCGACGGCCTGGTCGTTCAGAAGTCTCCACTCCGCCTCGCCGGCGCCCGCCGGCGCAGCCGCCGTCAGCAGCAGGAACGCCCCCGCCGCAAGCGCTCGGGCCGTGAGTCGAGAACTATCGATTGTTGCGGGCAGGCTGACCGGGCTCAACGACCCACGAATCACGAGCCACGATCCACGGTTTCGTTGTAGACGATGCGGACGTTCTCGGGACTGAACCATTCCGCGAGCGACTTGATCAGGTCCTCGTGCAGGTTGACACGCCAGGCCTCGCCCAAGTCGATCTCGCAGCTTGCATCGCGGTTCGAGTAGACGATCGACACCGGGCAGCGGCCGCTGCGGTAGGGCGCCAGCACCTCGCGCAGCCGGTTGCCGGACGAGGCGCCGTTGCAGGTGATTCTCACGCCGCGCGCGAAGCGGTTGCGCGCCTCCGCGAGATCGAGCGCGTTCAACGCCTCGATGCGCATTCCGAAGTCCGGGCCGGAATCGCCCTCGCCATTCACGACGCGCGCGCGCGCCGCCCGCAGCCGCACTTCCAGCACCAGCAGCTCGTCCTCCTTCAGCTTCTGGCGGTGCTTCTCGAACACCTCGCGGAATGCCACGATCTCGAAGCGCCCGGAGTCGTCCGCGAGCTGGATCACGCCCATGCGCCCGCTCGCGGTGGTCTGCACCCGCGTGCCGAGCACGACGCCCGCGACCCAGTGCGTCCGGCCCGCGTAGTCGCCGTTTCCCGCGGCGCCGAGGTCGGCGAGCCGCGTGCGGACGAAGCGGCGCACCTCGTCGCGGTAGATGTTGAAGAGGTGCCCGCTGAAATAGAAGCCGAGCGCCGCCTTCTCGTTCTGCAGGCGCTCCTTCTCGCTCCAGCGCTGCGCGTCGACCAGCGCCACCTGCCGGGAGGTCTCGGCGAGGTCGCCGAAGAGGCTCACCTGGTGCACGGCGCGGCTCGCCTGCTCCGCGCTCTCGAGCGCCACCCCGACGGTGGCGAGCAGGCTCGCGCGATGCCCGTTCAGGGAATCGAAGGCCCCCGCGCGGATCAGCGACTCCACCACGCGCCGGTTGACGAGGCGCTTGTCCACGCGGTGGCAGAAGTCGAACAAATCCGTGAACGGCCCCTGCTTGCGCGCTTCCACGATGGAGGCGATCGCCGCCTCGCCCGTGCCCTTGATCGCGCCGAGCCCGTAGCGGATGCTCTTGCCGTCCACCGGCTCGAACCGGTAGTTCGACTGATTGACGTCGGGAACCAGCAGCTCGATGCCGTGGGCGCGCGCGTCCTCGGCGAACAATTCCACCTTGTCGGTGTCGTTCATCACCGCCGACATGTTGGCGGCGATGAACGCAGCGGCGTGGTGGGCCTTCATGTAGGCGGTCTGATACGCGACGAGCGCGTAGGCCGCCGCGTGAGACTTGTTGAAACCGTAGCCCGCGAACTTCTCCATCAGGTCGAACAGCTCGTTCGCGCGCCGCTCGTTGATGCCGTTCTTCGCCGCGCCCTTGACGAAAATGCTGCGGTGCTGGGCCATCTCCTCGGGCAGCTTCTTGCCCATCGCGCGCCGCAGCAGGTCGGCGCTGCCCAGCGTGTAGCCGCCGATGATCTGCGCGATCTGCATCACCTGCTCCTGGTACACCATGATGCCGTAGGTGGGCTTGAGGATCGGCTCCACCCGCGGATCCGGGTAATCGACGCGCCCGCCCTGCTTGCGGCGCACGAATTCCGGGATCAGCTCCATCGGCCCCGGCCGGTAGAGCGCGACCAGCGCGACGATGTCCTCGAACCGGTCCGGCTTCGCGCGCACGAGAAGATCGCGCATGCCGCGCGATTCAAACTGGAACACGCCGGTCGTGTCGGCGGCCGCGAATATTCGATAGGTCGCGGCGTCATCCAGCGGCAGCGCCGAGAGGTCGAAGGATGAAGGATGAAGGATGAAGGATGAATCCTTCGACTCGCCGGTGCCCTTTCCTTCCGCCTTCATCCTTCCGCCTTCCGCCTTCCGGATGTACTTCAGCGTCCAGTCGAGAACCGTGAGCGTGGTGAGACCGAGGAAGTCGAACTTGACCAGCCCCACCGCTTCGACGTCCTTCATGTCGAACTGGGAGACCACGCTGTCCGAGCCGTCCGCCGCGTAGAGCGGGCAGAAGTCGGTCAACTTGCCGGGTGCGATCAGCACGCCGCCCGCGTGCATGCCGACGTTGCGCGTGAGGCCTTCCAGCTGCTCCGCGAGCGCCAGCAGCTCCCGCACCTCCTCCTCCTTCTGCTCGCGCTCGACGAGCTGCGGCTCGATGTCCCGGGCGTCCGCGAGCGTGAGATGGCGCCCGGGCTGGAACGGGATCAGCTTCGCGAGCTGATCGCAGAAGGTGTAGGAAAGGTCGAGCACTCTTCCCACGTCGCGCACCACCGCCCGCGCCGCCATGGTGCCGAAGGTGACGATCTGCGAGACGCTGTCCGCCCCGTAGCGGCTCTTCACGTACTCGATGACCCGGTCGCGCCCGTCCTGGCAGAAATCGATGTCGAAGTCCGGCATCGAGACGCGCTCCGGGTTGAGGAAGCGCTCGAACAGGAGGTCGTAGCGCAGCGGATCGAGGTCGGTGATGCCAAGCGAGTAGGCGACCAGCGACCCGGCCCCCGAGCCGCGCCCCGGCCCGACCGGCACGCCGTTCTCCTTCGCCCAGTTGATGAAGTCGGCGACGATCAGGAAATACCCCGAGAAGCCCATCTGCTGGATGGTTTGGGTTTCGAACTCGAGCCGCCCGCGGTAGCGCGGCTTCTGGCGCTCGCGCATCGCGGCATCCGGATAGAGCCGCGGCAGCCGGCGTTCAAGCCCTTCCATCGCCCGGCTGTGCAGGAAATCGTCAAGACTGACATCGTTCGGGGTCTGGAATTGCGGCAGCCGGTTTTTGCCGAGCTCGATCTCCAGGTTGCAGCGCCGCGCGATCTCCACGCTGTTGGCGAGCGCCTGCGGGACGTCGCGGAACGCCTGCGCCATTTCCGCCTGCGATCTGAAGTACTGCTCCGGGCTGTGGAGCCGCGGGCGGCGCTGGTCGGACAGGGTGTAGCCCTGCGCGATGCACACGCGCGCCTCGTGCGCGCGGAAATCCTCGCGCTTCGCGAACTGCACCGGATGCGTCGCCACCACCGGGAGCTTCAACGCCGAGGCGAGCCCGAGCGCGCGCTGGACGTAGGTCTCGAGCGGCACACTCGCCGCGCCCTGCACGACGGCGCCCTTGCCGAGCCGCTGGACCTCGACATAGAAGCGGTCGGGGAAGAGCTCGCGCCATTCGCGGGCGAGCCGCTGGGCGTGCTTCGCGTTGTCCACCATCAGCGCCTGCCCGATGTCGCCGTGATGCGCGCCGGACAGCGCGATCAGGCCTTCGCTGCCGGTTTCCCCGAACCAGTTCTTCTTGAGCTCGGCGCGGCCGCGGTACTGATTGCCCCGGTAGGCGCGGGTCAACAGCTCGGACAGAAGCAGGTAGCCGGAGCGCGACTGGCAGAGCAGCAGCATGCGGTAGGGCTTGTCGCGGTCGGACTCGTTCTCGAGCCAGACGTCGCAGCCGATGATGGGCTTCACGCCGGCTGCGCGCGCCGCCTGGTAGAACTTGACCATGCCGAAGACGTTGGCGAGGTCGGTCAACGCCAGCGCCGGCATGCCGTCGGCCGCCGCCGCCTCGATCGCCTCGTCGAGGCGGACGATGCCATCCACGATCGAGTACTCGCTGTGCAATCGCAGATGAACGAACGACGGGCTCACGCGCCTATTTTACGACTCGCGGCGCGCGCCCGAAAGGCGTGAATCGGGTTTGACCGGCCTAGTAGACGCGCGTGACGCGCCAGCCGCGCTGCTCGAGCTGTGCCAGCACGCCGCTTCCGCCATACAGATGCAGCGCTCCCACCGCGATGAAGGCGCCGCCTTCCCTCAACCGCGGCTCCGCGCGCTCGGCCATGCGGGTGTTGCGCTCATGGAGCAGGCGGCGAGTGAAGACTTCGTTAAGCCGCCGCTCCTCTTCTCCCGTGCCGACGCCCTCCTGGCTGACGCGCCAGAGGCCGGCGAGGTCGCGCGCGAGATAGGCATCGACCACGAGCCCGATCCGGCGCGGCATGCTCTCGTACTCGTCCACCGCCTGCCTGAGCAGCGCCACCTGGTCCTCCTGCGACATCCCCTCGAGGACCGAAATTTGCTCGTCCATGCTCTCCAGCTGGTGGATCGGCTTGCCCAGCTCCGCCGCACGGCGCTCCAGCACGAAATCAAGCACGTTCGTAGGGTCCTGCGGGGGGACGCTCAGCAGCATGGCGACCGCCCACGGCCGGAACGGCCGCAGCATCGGCTCGGGCAACCCGAGGCCTTCGGTCAGCTTGGCCGCACGACTGAAAAGCTCCACGCCCGCCACCCCCGGGAGGTCGCGACCATCCGTGAATATCATGCGGCCGGCGAGCCCGAGCATGCTGTTGGGGTCGACGCCCGTTTCGAGCGTGACGCTGCGCGCTTGATCGAGCTCTTGCGCCACCGCCGACGGCAAGCGGGTCACCCGCGAGTCGGCGAGGTGCACCGTCCCGAAAACGTGACTTGCCGGCACGCCGGCGCCCTCGACGCGCCACAGCAGCCCGTACTCGTAGCGCTCCGCCGCGGGAGACTGGAGCGCAACCCCCGAGAGCGCGGTGAACAGGGCGAACACCACCGCGGCGCGCTGCGGTCGGGCGAACGCTGCATGGCTGGAAATGTGCATGGGATCGACGCTCACCGGGGCACGGCGTGGCTCGGTGCCCGCATCATATCAAATGGAATTTGACGTCCCGTCCCTCCCGCTCCACCATTCGCCGTTTCGCTCCCGCGACGATCGCCGGCATGAAGCCCAGCCGCTCCGAATTTCACGAGATCCGCGGACTGCGTCACCACGTGCGCATCTGGGGCGATCCTGCGGCGCCGCGGCTCTTCCTTCTGCACGGCTGGATGGACGTCTCCGCGTCGTTCCAGTTCCTGGTGGACGGTTTCGCGCGCGAGTGGTGCGCCATTGCCCCCGACTGGCGCGGCTTCGGCCTCAGCGAGTGGTCGCGCGAGAGCTACTGGTTTCCCGACTACTACGCCGACCTCGACGCGCTCCTCGACCGCTACCAGCCCGATGCGCCGGTGCGCATCGTCGGCCACAGCATGGGCGGCGTCGTCGGATCCATCTACGCCGGCATCCGCCCGGACCGCGTCGCGCGGCTGGTCTCGCTGGAAGGTCTGGGACTCGCGCGGCATCCGCCCGACCAGGCGCCGCTGCGCTACTCGCACTGGCTCGCCCAGTTGAAGGACGCCCCGGGCTTCAAGCCGTACCGCTCCTTCGAGGAGGTTGCCGCCCGTCTCAAGAAAAGAAACCCCAGGCTCCTGGAGGAGCGGGCGGCGTTCCTGGCGCAGCACTGGGCGAGGCGGCTCGATACCGGAGAAGTCGTGCTGGTAAGCGATCCCCGGCACAAGCTCGTCAATCCCTACCTGTTCCGGATCGAGGAGGCGATCGCGTGCTGGCGGAGAATCACCGCGCCCGTGCTGCTGGTCTCGGGAAAGCAGTCGGAAATGCTCTCGCGCATGAAGGACACCCCGGAGGAACTCGCCGAACGCACGGGGGCGTTCCACAACCGGCGCGAGATCGAGCTCGATGGCGCCGGCCACATGATGCACCACGACCAGCCGGAGCGGCTCGCGCGCATCATCGAGGAATTTTTCGATCAGGATTTCCCGGGCGGCGCGTAGCGCGGGCGCGTCAACGCCTCCGGGCGCAGGATTTCATCGAGCTCTTCCTTGCTGAGCAACCCCTTCTCCAGCACCAGCGCGTAGATGCTGCGGCCCGTCGCGTGCGCTTCCTGCGCCAGTTGCGTCGCGTTCGCGTAGCCGATATACGGATTGAGGGCGGTCACGATGCCGATCGAGTTCTCCACGCTGCGGCGCAGGTGCTCGCGGTTGGCGCTGATGCCGGTGACGCAGCGAATACGCAGGGTGTCGCAGCCGTTCTTCAGATGCATGATGCTCTTGAACAGGCTGTGGGCGATGACGGGCTCGAAGGCGTTCAGCTGCAGCTGGCCCGCTTCCGCGGCAAAGCTTACCGTCACGTCGTTGCCGATCACCTCGAACGCGATCTGGTTGACCACTTCCGGAATGACCGGATTCACCTTGCCCGGCATGATCGAGGAGCCCGCCTGCATCGCCGGCAGGTTGATCTCGTTAAGGCCGGCGCGCGGGCCCGAGGACAGCAGGCGCAGATCGTTGCAGGTCTTGGACAGCTTTACCGCGACGCGCTTCAGCACGCCTGAGAGCTGGACGAAGGCGCCGGCATCCTGGGTCGCCTCGACCAGGTTGGGCGACGTTACGAGGGCAATGCCGGTGATGTCGGCGAGCTTGCGGCACGCGAGCGGAGCGTAATCCGGGTGCGCGGTGATGCCGGTGCCGATCGCAGTCGCACCGAGGTTGATCTCGTGGATGAGCAGCATCGCCTCCTTGAGCCGCAGCTCGTCCTCTTCGAGCATCACGGCATACGTGGAGAATTCCTGGCCGAGCGTCATCGGCACCGCCTCCTGCAGCTGGGTGCGGCCCATCTTGAGCACGTCCGCGAACTCGGCCGCCTTGGCGGCGAAGGCCCCGCGCAGCTCCGCCATCGCCGCCGTCAGCCGCTGGATCCCGAAATGCAGCGCGACCTTCACCGCCGTGGGATAGACGTCGTTCGTGCTCTGGCTCATGTTGACGTGGTCGAGCGGATGCAGGTAGGCGTAATCGCCCCGCTTGCGGCCCATCAGCTCGAGCGCGCGATTGGCGATCACCTCGTTCGCGTTCATGTTGGTCGAGGTGCCCGACCCGGTCTGGTAGACGTCCAGCACGAACTGGTCGTCCCACTGGCCATCCGACACTTCGCGACTCGCCCGGGCGATCGCGTTCGCGACCCGCTGGCTCAGGTGGCCGAGATCCTTGTTGCTCTGCGCGGCGGCGCCCTTGATCACGCCGAGCGCCTGGATGAAGCGGCGGCTGAAGCGCTGGCCGCTGATGGGGAAGTTCTCGAACGCGCGCTGGGTCTGGGCGCCGTAGAGCGCGTCCTTGGGCACGCGGACGTCT
>DASWHI010000260.1:0-1528 GCA_036398235.1 Burkholderiales bacterium | reverse complement strand
GCCCCCAGCCCGACCGGTTACCTGCATATCGGCGGCGCGCGCACCGCACTCTTCTGCTGGGCCTACGCGAAGAGGCATGGCGGCACGTTCATTCTGCGGATCGAGGATACCGACCGCGAGCGCTCCACGCAGGAATCGGTCATTGCGATCCTCGAGGCCATGCAATGGCTCGGGCTCGACCACGAAGGACCGTATTCGCAAATGGACCGGCTGAATCGCTACCGCGCGGTCGCGGAGCAGTTAATCGAGAAGAATCAGGCGTACTACTGCTATGCCAGCCGGGACGAGCTCGACGCCTTGCGCGAGCAGCAGCGGGCGCGGGGCGAGAAGCCGCGCTACGACGGCCGCTGGCGGCCGGAGAACGCCCAGCGCGCTGGCCTCAAGCCGCCGGCCGGGGCCGCGCCGGTCGTGCGCTTCCGCAATCCGGATGAGGGCGAGGTCACCTTCAACGATCTCGTCAAGGGTCCCATCACGGTCGCGAACGGCGAGCTTGACGATCTCGTGCTGCTGCGCGCCGACGGCATCCCCACCTACAACTTCGGGGTGGTGGTGGACGACATCGACATGGAGATCACCCACGTCATTCGCGGTGATGACCACGTCAACAACACGCCGCGGCAGATCAACATCTACCGGGCATTGGGCGTGACGCTGCCCCGATTCGCGCACGTGCCGATGATCCTCGGGGCGGACGGTGAGCGCCTGTCCAAGCGCCACGGGGCGGTGAGCGTCATGCAATACCGGGACGACGGCTACCTGCCGGAGGCACTGGTGAACTATCTCGCGCGGCTCGGCTGGTCGCATGGCGACGAGGAGATATTTTCGCGCGAGCAGCTCGTCGCATGGTTCGACCTGGAGCACATCAGCCAGTCCGCGGCGCGCTTCAATCCGGAGAAACTCGCCTGGCTCAATGCGCAATACCTCAAGCACACCGACGACGCGCGGCTCGCCGCACTCGCCGAGCCGTTTCTATTGAGGGACGGCTGCGACACGGGGAAAGGACCTGCGCTTGCGAAGGTCGTCGCGCTATTGAAGGAGCGGGCAAACACCATCGAAGAGCTGGCCGATGCCGCCGTTTATTTCTATCGCCGGCTCGAGCCTTCCGAAGAACTAAGAAAGCAGCACTACACGCCGGAGATCAAACCGGCGCTGGCGGAGCTAAGGGATCGGCTCGCGAAGACCGAATGGAAGCGCGAATCGATCAGCGAGGCGCTGAAGGGTGTCGTGGCGAGCCACAAACTGAAGCTCCCGAAAATTGCGATGCCGCTACGGGTGATGGTGACCGGCGAGGCGCAGACGCCCTCGATCGACGCGACGCTCGAGCTGATCGGGCGCGAAGAGGTGCTCGCGCGCATGGAAAAGCAGCTGCAAGCCTTTCCGGAATAACTTATAATGCGCGCTCTCTCGTGGGGGTATAGCTCAGCTGGGAGAGCGCTTGCATGGCATGCAAGAGGTCACCGGTTCGATCCCGGTTACCTCCACCAGCAAAACCCTTCAGTCGCACGCAGTCCCCATCGTCTAGAGGCCT
>DASWHI010000259.1:0-4571 GCA_036398235.1 Burkholderiales bacterium | reverse complement strand
GATCAGGGTCTGGCCGTAGGGCAGCATCAGGAACTGCCCGAACGAGCCCGCGGAGCCGGCGAAGCCCAGCGCGAGCGTGCGCTTCTCCGGCGGGAATGCACGCGCGACCACCCCGAACACGGGCGAAAAGCCGGTGCACGACAGACCGATGCCGACCAGCAGCCCGGCACTGAGGCCGAATTCCGACCCGGTGGTGGAGTAGGCCATCGCGACGATCCCCAGCGCGTAGAGCGCGGCGCCGGCGACGAGCACGCGCGCGGTGCCCCATCGGTCCGCGATCATGCCGGTCACGGGGGTGGCGAAGCCGTAGACCAGGTTCTGGATTGCGATCGCCAGCGCGAAGGTCTCGCGGCTCCAGCTCAAGTCGATCGTCATCGGCTGCAGGTACAGCCCGAAGGTGTGCCGCGTGCCGAGCGAGACGGAGAGGATGATGCCGCCGCAGATCAGCACCGCGAGCGGCGTTCGCCAATTGGACTTTGCCATGAGCCGGGAACGCAAAAGCGCGCATTGTATAATTCTTCCGCGGCGGGTCGCTAGCTCAACTGGTAGAGCAGCGGACTCTTAATCCGTTGGTTCGGGGTTCGAGTCCCCGGCGGCCTACCACCTGCCTGCGGTACAATACGGATCGTTTTCCCGGATTCAGGGTGTGGCGCAGCTGGGTAGCGCGCGTGCCTTGGGCGCACGAGGTCGTGAGTTCGAATCTCACCACCCTGACCACTTCTTCAAATTCGTCGCCCCCTCACCCCAGCCCTCTCTTCCAACCAGGGGAGAGGGGAGTACCTTAGGTCACGCTTCATCACGGTTTTGTTACACTGCCCCGCATGGAGCAGGATTACATCGTCATCATCGAGCACCTGCTGATCGCGCTCGCGGCCGGCGGGATCATCGGGCTCGAGCGCAGCTACCACGGGCGCCCGGCGGGCTTCCGCACACACGCGCTGGTGTGCGTTGCCTCCAGCGCGCTCATGCTGGTGACGATCTACCAGTCCCACTGGTACCCGGAGGCGTTTGCCGGTCGCGTCGCGCTCGATCCCACGCGCATGGCGCAGGGGATCATGACCGGCATCGGCTTTCTCGGCGCCGGCGTGATCTTCAAGGAGGGCCTCACCGTGCGCGGGTTGACCACCGCCGCGTCGATCTGGATCACCGCGGCGATCGGCATTCTCGCCGGCATCGGCTTCTACTTCCCGCTCGCCATCACGACGGTGCTCACCCTGCTGACGCTCTCGTTCTTCCGCTGGATCGAGAGCAAGCTGCCGGGGGATTACTACGGCCATCTCGAGGTGCGCTTCTCGCGCGGCGACGCCATGCCCGAGGATGAGTTCCGCCGCTTCCTCAGGGAGCAGGGCTTCTCCATCGCCAATCTCAGCTATCGCTACAGCGCGAACGCGGCGTTCATCGAGTATCGCATGGTGGTCCGCACCAGCCGCGGCGACGACGTCAAGCGCCTGGCGGAGTCGCTGGAGACGATGAAGTCGGTCGTCGAGTTCCGGATGTTCCCGGCGGGCGACTAGCTCCCACCACCCCCGCCGCTCTGCGGCGACCCCTCCTCAGGCAGGAGGGGAATCCAATGACACTCCCCTCCTTGGTCAAGGAGGGGTGGCGCGACAGTGCCGGGGTGGTTCGGACTTACTGCTCGCCGGGTCACGCCTTCAGAGCAAACGGATTGAAATCCGTCCTGCGGTCGTAGTAGTCCTCGCGCTCGGCGCGCTTCAGGAATCCGACCACCTTGTAGGTCACCGGGGTGAACACCACCTCGACGCCCACCTTCGCAACGAACTGAGCGAGCATCACGAGCGGGAGCTTCTCGTCGGGAATGATGCCGCTGCCGTAGAAGGCGAGGGGATAGAAGAGGGCGGAATCCACCGCCTCGCCGGCGAGGGTGGAGCCCACGGTGCGCGTCCACAGCCATTTCCCCGCGGTGCGGATCTTCATCTTCGCGAGCACGTAGGAATTGACGAACTCGCCGCAGAAATAGGCGATCATCGACGCCGCCACGATGCGCCAGGTGGATCCGAACGCGACCTCGTAGGCCGCCTGGTGCTTCCAGAACGGCGCGGGTGGCAGCGCGACCACCACCACCGCCATGAAGGAGGCGAACCCGAGGCCCGCGAATCCCGCCCAGATCACCCGGCGCGCGCGCGCGTAGCCGTAGACCTCGGTCAGGATGTCTCCGAAGACGTAGGAGATCGGGAAGAACATCGCCCCGGCGCCGAAGACGACGGCACCGAGCACGGGCAGCTCGATCTGCGCGATCTTCGCCGGGCCGATCAGGTTGGAGCAGATCAGCACCGTGACGAACGCCGCCATTACGAATTCGAAGTAGCGGTAGCTGCGCTGTTCGCTCATGTGAGTGGGGCGGCGCAGTGCGTTGCGAAACCCGGGCGCTGCTTGAGCCGGTCGTAATACGCCGCGAGCCTGGGATAAGCCGGGCGCTCGATCGGCAGCAGGAACCAGCGGTGCAGCGCGACGCCCATGGGGATGTCGCCCATGGTGAACGCATTTCCCGCCACGTACTGCCGGCTGGCGAGATGGTTCTCCACGATCTTGAGGTTGTCCGCCATCTTCTTGCGGGAATCCTCGACCAGCTTCATGTCGCGCTTCTCGGGCTCGACGCGCACCAAATTCCAGAACACGGGCCGCAGATTGTTCCACAGCGTCGTCGAGTACCACTCCATCCAGCGGTCGGCGTCGGCGCAGACCTTGTCGTCGTTCGGCCACAGCGTGCCCTTGCCGTGCTTGCGCGAAAGGTAGCGCACGATGGCGTGGGATTCCCACAGGATGAAGCCGTCGTCCTGGATCGTCGGCACCAAGCCGTTGGGATTCATCGCCAGGTACTCGGGCGTGTTGTTGACGCCGAACTTGCCCCCGGCGTCCACGCGGTCGTACTTGAGACCGAGCTCCGCGCAGCACCAGAGAACCTTCTGCACGTTGATGGAGGTCGTGCGGCCCCAGATCTTCAGCATTTCGTCTCCCTTATCAAGCCTTGCCGCTGGCACGCTTGTTGAACGAATCGAAGAACTTCCCGGCGAGCTGCCTCGCCACGCCGTCGATCAGCCGCGATCCGACTTGCGCCAGCTTGCCCCCCACCGTGGCCTTGGCGACGTAGGCGAGGCGCGTGGCGTCGCCCTCGGGACTCAGGGAAACGGTCGCTTCGCCGCGGGCAAATCCCGCCACGCCGCCCTGGCCTTCGAAGCGCAGGGTGTAGGCGCGCGGAGGATCGGCGTCGGCCACGGTCATCTTGCCTTTGAACTTGGCGCTGACCGGGCCGACCTTGGCCGTCATGAGCACTTCGTATTCCTGGTCGGCGGTGCGCGTGATCGACTCGCAGCCGGGGATGCAGTCCTTGAGGACCTCGGGGTCGTTCAGCGCAGCCCAGGTCGCCTCCTGCGGCAGGGGGACCAGCTGCTCTCCGGTCATCTCCATGCGGTGGCCTCTTTCAGCGTTTCGGCAAGCTCGGCAAGGCTCTGAAGGTTGTGAACCGGCAGGAACGCGTCCACGTGGGGCAGCATGGCCCGGATGCCGGCCGGCTTCGCCTCGAATTCCGGATAGCGCAGCAGAGGATTGAGCCAGATCAGCCTGCGGCAGGACTTGTGCAGCCGCTCCATCTGGCGCGCGAGGTCGTCCGCCGCTTCGCGGTCGAGCCCGTCCGAGATCAGCAGGACCACCGCGCCCTGGCTGAGCAGCCGCCGCGACCACTTGCGGTTGAACTCCCCGAGGCAGGCGCCGATGCGGGTGCCGCCCGACCAGTCGCCGACCGCGCGCGCAACCCGCGCGAGCGCGGCGTCCGCATCGCGGTGGCGCAATTGCCGGGTGACGTTGGTCAGCCGCGTGCCGAAGGTGAATGCGCTGACGCGGTCGCAATCGCGCGCCATGGCGTGGAGAAAATGCAGGAACATGCGCGTATAGCGGCTCATCGAGCCCGATACGTCGACGAGCGCGACCACCGGAAGTGCGCGCCGCCTGAGCGAGCGGCGGGCGAGCGGCATGGTGGCGCCCCCGCCTCTCAGGCTTGCCTGCAGGCTCGCGCGCGGATCGACGCGCGCGCCGCGCGGATCGCGCACGTGACGGCGGGTGGGCAGCTCCGGCAGCCGCAGGCGCATTTGCGCGACGGCCGCCCGCGCGGCGGCGAGCTCCTCGTTCGTCATGCTCTCGAAGTCGATCGTGCGCAGCGACTCATGGGCCGAGAAGGTGAGGGTGGCGTCGAATTCGATGCGCTCTGCCGCGGGAGCGGCGGGGGAGGCGCGGTACTGCGCTGTCAACGCCTGGACCAGCCGCGCGGAGAGCTCCGGCTCGCGGCTCCCCCGCGGAATGCGCCCGCGCACTTCCGGGAGGTGCCGCACGCGCGCGGCGTGGCGGGGATCGCGCCAGAATACCCGGAACGCCTCGTCGTAGAGATCAAACTGGTCGCGGCGACCGAGAAATACCGATGCGAGCGTCCAGTAGAAATCGTCGCGCCGCTCGAGGCCGGCGATCTGCAGGGCATCGAGCGCGTCGATCACCCGGTCGGGACCCACCGGCAGCCCGGCGCCGCGCAGCAGGCGGGCGAAGTGCATCACGTTCTCCGCCAG
>DASWHI010000258.1:0-5901 GCA_036398235.1 Burkholderiales bacterium | reverse complement strand
GAGGAGTGAGGGGTGAGGAGTCAAACGAAACCCAACGCCAATTGTCTCGCTTAACAAGGAACGCGAAATGAAAGCACTGCTCGATTTGTTCAAGCAGGTCACGCAGGAAGAACAGTTTGACGCGATCAAGATCGGGCTCGCCTCGCCCGAGAAGATCCGCTCGTGGTCGTACGGCGAGGTGAAGAAGCCGGAGACCATCAACTACCGCACGTTCAAGCCCGAGCGCGACGGGCTCTTCTGCGCCAAGATCTTCGGCCCGGTCAAGGACTACGAGTGCCTGTGCGGCAAGTACAAGCGGCTGAAGCACCGCGGCGTCATCTGCGAGAAGTGCGGCGTCGAGGTGACGCTGTCGAAGGTGCGCCGCGAGCGCATGGGCCACATCGAGCTCGCGAGCCCGGTCGCGCACATCTGGTTCCTGAAGAGCCTGCCCTCGCGCATGGGCATGGTGCTCGACATGACGCTGCGCGACATCGAGCGCGCGCTCTACTTCGAGGCCTACGTCGTGATCGACCCCGGCATGACGCCGCTGAAGCGCGCCCAGCTGATGACCGAGGACGACTACCTCGCCAAGGTCGAGGAATTCGGCGACGACTTCACCGCGATGATGGGCGCGGAGGGTATCCGCGAGCTGCTGCGCAGCCTCGAACTGAAGCGCGCGATCGAGACCCTGCGCGAGGAGCTGGCCGCCACCAGCTCCGACACCAAGATCAAGAAAATCGCCAAACGGCTGAAGGTGCTGGAGGCGTTCAACAAGTCCGGCATCAAGCCGGAATGGATGATCCTGGAGGTGCTGCCGGTGCTGCCGCCGGAGCTGCGGCCGCTGGTGCCGCTCGATGGCGGGCGCTTCGCCACCTCGGATCTCAACGACCTCTACCGGCGCGTCATCAACCGCAACAACCGCTTGAAGCGCCTGCTCGAGTTGAAAGCGCCCGAAATCATCGTCCGGAACGAGAAGCGCATGCTGCAGGAGGCCGTGGACTCGCTGCTCGACAACGGCCGCCGCGGCAAGGCCATGACCGGCGCCAACAAGCGGCCGCTGAAGTCGCTCGCCGACATGATCAAGGGCAAGAGCGGGCGCTTCCGCCAGAACCTGCTTGGCAAGCGCGTCGATTATTCCGGCCGCTCGGTGATCGTGGTGGGGCCGCAGTTGAAGCTCCACCAGTGCGGGCTGCCCAAGCTGATGGCCCTCGAATTGTTCAAGCCCTACATCTTCCACAAGCTGGAAGTGATGGGGCTCGCGACCACCATCAAGGCCGCGAAGCGCATGGTCGAGGACCAGGAAGCCATCGTGTGGGACATCCTCGAGGAAGTCATCCGCGAGCACCCGGTGATGTTGAACCGGGCGCCCACCCTGCACCGCCTCGGCATCCAGGCGTTCGAGCCGGTGCTGATCGAGGGCAAGGCGATCCAGCTGCATCCCCTGGTGTGCGCGGCGTTCAACGCCGACTTCGATGGTGACCAGATGGCGGTGCACGTGCCGCTGTCGCTGGAAGCGCAGATGGAGGCGCGCACGCTGATGCTGTCCTCCAACAACATTCTCTCGCCCGCGAACGGCGAGCCGATCATCGTGCCGTCCCAGGACATCGTGCTCGGGCTCTACTACACCACGCGCGAGAAAGTGGGCGCGCGCGGCGAGGGCTCGATCTTCACCAACCTCTCGGAGGTTTCGCGCGCGTACGACACCGGCCAGGTCGAGGTCAATGCCCGCGTCACGGTGCGCATCAAAGAGGTCGAGATTGACGCCGACGGCGAGAAGCGCGAGAAGCTCGTGCGCCACGAGACCACCGTCGGGCGGGCGCTGCTCTCCGACATCCTGCCGGCGGGGCTGCCGTTCGAGCTCATCAACAAGTCGCTCAAGAAAAAAGAGATCTCGCGGCTGATCAACGCGTCGTTCCGCCGTTGCGGCCTGCGCGAAACGGTGATCTTTGCCGACAAGCTGATGTACACCGGATTTGCCATGGCGACGAGAGCGGGTCTTTCCATCGCGGTGGACGACATGCTGATCCCGAGCCAGAAGCACGAGATCATCGCCGACGCCGAGAAGGAGGTGCAGGAGATCGAGAAGCAGTACACCTCCGGGCTGGTGACCCAGGGCGAGCGCTACAACAAGGTGGTGGACATCTGGGGCCGCGCCGGGGACCTGGTCGCGAAGGCGATGATGGAGCAGCTCGGCGTCGAGCCGGTCATGGATTGGGACGGCAAGAAGCACGAGTGGCAACCGCGCAAGGACAAGAAGGGCCAGCCCGTGATGCAGGAGTCGCTCAACTCCATCTACATGATGGCGGACTCCGGCGCGCGCGGCTCCGCCGCACAGATCCGGCAGCTCGCCGGCATGCGCGGCCTGATGGCGAAGCCCGACGGCTCGATCATCGAGACGCCGATCACCGCCAATTTCCGAGAGGGTCTGAACGTGCTGCAGTACTTCATCTCGACTCACGGCGCGCGCAAGGGTCTCGCGGATACGGCGTTGAAGACTGCCAACTCCGGTTACCTCACGCGGCGGCTGGTGGACGTCACCCAGGACCTGGTGGTAACCGAAGACGATTGCGAGACCTCCCAGGGCGTCTCGATGAAGGCGCTCATCGAAGGGGGCGAGGTGGTTGAAAGCTTGCGCGAGCGCATCCTCGGACGCGTCTGCGCGGCCGACATCATCAATCCCGAGAGCGGCAAGGTCATCCACCCGGCCAACACGCTGCTCGACGAGGATGCAGTGGACGCAATCGAGGCCGCCGGCGTCGATGAAGTCAAGGTCCGCACCCCGCTCAATTGCGACACCCGGCACGGGCTGTGCGCCAAGTGCTACGGGCGCGATCTCGGACGCGGGTCACCGGTCAACGTCGGCGAGGCGGTGGGCGTCATCGCCGCGCAGTCGATCGGCGAGCCGGGCACCCAGCTCACCATGCGCACCTTCCACATCGGCGGTGCCGCCTCCCGCACCGCCGTGGTGAGCCAGATCGAGAGCAAGTCGAACGGCGTCATGCACTACAGCGCGGGCATGCGCTACGTGACCAATTCGCGGAGCGAGCTCGTCGCGATCTCCCGCAACGGCGAGGTCGTGATCCATGACGAGGGCGGCCGCGAGCGCGAGCGTCACAAGGTGCCGTACGGGGCGACGCTCCTCGCGCGCGACGGCGAGGCGGTCAAGGCCGGGCAGGTGCTCGCGACCTGGGACCCGCACACCCGCCCGATCATCACCGAGTATGCCGGCCGCATCAAGTTCGAGAACGTCGAGGAAGGTGCGACGGTCGCCAAGCAGATCGACGAGGTGACGGGACTCTCCACCCTGGTGGTGGTCGATCCCAAGCGCCGCGGTGGCGCGCAGGCGAAAGGGCTGCGCCCGCAGGTGAAGCTGCTCGACGATGCCAGCCACGAGATCAAGATGGCGGGCTCCGACCAGCCGGTCAACATCACCTTCCAGATCGGCTCGATCATCACGGTGCGGGACGGCCAGGAGGTGGGCGTGGGCGAAGTGCTCGCGCGCATCCCGCAGGAGACCTCCAAGACGCGCGATATCACGGGGGGCCTGCCGCGGGTGGCCGAGCTGTTCGAGGCGCGCTCGCCCAAGGACGCGGGCGTGCTGGCGGAAGTGACCGGCACGGTCTCGTTCGGCAAGGACACCAAGGGCAAGCAGCGCCTGGTGATCACCGACCTCGACAGCGTCGCGCACGAGTACCTGATTCCGAAGGACAAGCACGTGATGGCGCACGACGGGCAGGTGGTGAACAAGGGCGAGATGATCGTGGACGGTCCGGCCGACCCGCACGACATCCTGCGGCTCCTGGGGGTGGAAGCGCTCGCGCGCTACATCTGCAACGAGGTGCAGGACGTCTACCGGCTGCAGGGCGTGAAGATCAACGACAAGCATATCGAGGTGATCGTGCGCCAGATGCTGCGGCGCGTGACCATCGCCGAGCCGGGGGACGCCCGTTTCATCACCGGCGAGCAGCTCGAGCGCGCCGAGGTGCTGGAGGAAAACGAGAAGGTGGAGGCCGCAGGCAAGAAGCCGGCGACCTACGAGTACATGCTGCTCGGCATCACCAAGGCCTCGCTTTCCACGGATTCGTTCATTTCCGCCGCGTCCTTCCAGGAAACCACGCGCGTGCTCACGGAAGCGGCCATCATGGGCAAGCGCGACGAGCTGCGGGGCTTGAAGGAGAACGTGATCGTCGGGCGGCTGATCCCGGCCGGCACCGGTCTTGCCTATCACCGGATCCGCCGACGCCAGAGTGAGGCGCCCGTGTTTGCGGAGAGCCCCGCAGCGGTGGAAGCGCCAGCTGCCGGAGCCGAAAGCCAGGAGCAGGTTGCTTGACTCAGGTGACGTAAGCCCTTAAAATTCACAGTCTTTTTCCCGCCGGTCGCCTCAGACGGGGAGTCCGGCAATAAGAGTAGCAATCCAGGCAGGGACGGTGGCGACGCCGTCCCCGCTTTTTTGGGGCTGGCCAAGCGTCCAGGGCGTGGCCGGTAGCACTTATAAATCAATGCGTTATACAGAATAGCGCAGAGTCGACCAGGACGTGTCAGGACATGCCAACGATCAACCAGCTAGTGCGCAAGGGCCGCGTTCCCGCGCGCTGGAAGAGCAAGGTCCCGGCACTTGCCGGGTCGCCGCAGCGCCGGGGCGTGTGCACGCGGGTCTACACGACCACGCCGAAGAAGCCCAATTCCGCGCTGCGCAAGGTGGCGAAGGTGCGGCTGACCAACGGGTTCGAAGTGATCGGCTACATCGGCGGCGAAGGCCACAACCTGCAGGAGCACTCGGTGGTGCTGATTCGCGGCGGGCGCGTGAAAGACCTGCCGGGCGTGCGCTACCACGTGGTGCGCGGCTCGCTCGATACCGCCGGCGTGAAGGATCGCAAGCAGGGCCGCTCGAAATATGGCGCTAAGCGGCCTAAGGCCGCCTGAGGATAACGAGCAAACTGGACACACTGAGAAATCAATGCCACGACGTAGAGAAATCCCCAAGCGCGAAATACTGCCTGATCCCAAATACGGCAGCCAGGACGTCGCCAAGTTCATGAACGTCATCATGACCGGCGGCAAGAAGTCGGTCGCCGAGCAGATCGTCTACGGCGCGCTGGACCAGATCAAGAAGAAGAGCGCCAAGGACCCGCTGGAAGTATTCACGCAGGCGATCAACAACGTGAAGCCGATGGTGGAAGTGAAGAGCCGCCGCGTCGGCGGCGCCAATTACCAGGTGCCGGTCGAAGTGCGGCCGGTGCGGCGCGTGGCGCTCGCCATGCGCTGGCTGCGCGACGCCGCGCGCCAGCGCGGGGAGAAATCAATGGACGCCCGGCTCGCGGGCGAGCTGGCTGAGGCGGCGGAGGGCAAGGGTGGCGCGATGAAGAAGCGCGAGGAAGTGCATCGCATGGCGGAGGCCAACAAGGCTTTCTCGCATTACCGGTTCTGAGAGTTGCCCGTGCCCCGCAAGACTCCCATCGAGCGCTACCGCAACATCGGCATCACGGCCCACATCGATGCCGGCAAGACCACGACCACCGAGCGCATCCTGTTCTACACCGGCGTCTCCCACAAGCTGGGCGAGGTGCACGACGGCACCGCCATCATGGACTGGATGGAGCAGGAGCAGGAGCGCGGCATCACCATCACCTCGGCGGCGACGACCTGCTTCTGGAAGGGGATGGACAACGCCTACCCCGAGCACCGCATCAACATCATCGACACGCCGGGGCACGTGGACTTCACGATCGAAGTGGAACGGAGCCTGCGCGTGCTCGACGGCGCGTGCACTGTGCTGTGCGCGGTGGGCGGCGTGCAGCCCCAGACCGAGACCGTCTGGCGCCAGGCCAACAAATACCGCGTGCCGCGGCTGATCTTCGTCAACAAGATGGACCGCACCGGCGCCGATTTCAAGCGCGTGCTGGAGCAGGTCCAGTCCCGGCT
>DASWHI010000257.1:0-10464 GCA_036398235.1 Burkholderiales bacterium | reverse complement strand
GCACTTCGCGAGCGGCGCGACGGCGCGAGGCGATCTCGTTGTCGGCGCCGATGGCGTCCGCTCGAGCGTGCGCGCCCAGCTCGCGCCCGCGGCACGCCCGCACTACGCGGGCTACGTCGGCTGGCGCGGCCTCGCCGAGGAGAGCGCCCTTACCCCGGCGGTCCACCGCGAGCTGATCGACAAGTTCATCTTCTGCCTGCCGCCGCGCGAGATGATGCTCTGCTATCCGGTCGCGGGCTTCACCAATTCCACGCGTCCCGGCAGCCGTTGCCTCAACTTCGTCTGGTACCGCCCCGCCGATGAAGCGCGCGGGCTTCCGCAGCTGTGCACCGATGTGAACGGCAGGCGCCACGACATGTCCATCCCGCCGCCGCTGATCCGTCCCGAGGTTCTCGCGGAGCTGCGCCACGCGGCGCGCGACTTGCTTTCCCCGCAGCTGGCCGAGGTCGTGCGGTTCACGCGGCAGCCGTTCTTTCAGCCGATCTACGACGTCGAATCACCGCACATGGGGTTCGGTCGGGTCGCGCTCGCGGGAGATGCTGCGTTCGTCGCGCGCCCGCACGTCGGCATGGGCGTCACCAAGGGCGCGGGCGACGCGATGGCGCTCGCCGACTGCCTGCGCGAGTCAGGCGGCGACGTGCCCTCGGCGCTCGCGCGCTACGAGTCGCGGCGGTTGCGCTTCAATGCCGCGATCGTGGCGCACGGGCGCGAACTCGGCGCCTGGCTGGAGGGCGTGGACACGCCGGAGGCTCGCCGCCACCACACTCCCGCGGCGGTGATGGCCGAAATCGCGGTCACCCGCGACTACGCCTGACGGCAGGGATCGCTGCTTGCGTTCCGCCCCCAGTGGACTAGACTTGCCGCACGAGACCCACACCTCGGCTGTCCGCCGGTCAACCCCAAGACAGGAAACCGGAACGGCGCTGCGGAATCCGAAGCGCCGTTTTCATTTGCCCGTAACCCGATTCCCCCTGCACCCCTATGACAAAGAGGGGGGCGACACGGGGAGATCTTGCCACTGCATCACGTGACCCCCAAGCCATGAAGATAGCCCGCCTTTCCCTGCTGCTGAGCCTTGCGCTTCCCCTTTGCTCCGGCGCCGCGCTGGCGCAGGAGCGCTTCTCGCCCTTCGAACTGCTGCAGGACACGAAGCTGCGCGGCGAGGACATCTCGTTCACGCTGATGATGACGATCGAGAACGTGGGCTTCGTCCGGCACCACTTCCACGGCAAGGTGCGCGGCGAGGTCATCATCGGCACGGCGAGCGTGTCGCTGCCGCCGCACGAAAATACCCTCGAGCTGCCGTGGCGCGCGCGGCTGACGGAGGACTCGGCGTACTTCACGCCCGCCGGAACCAACGTGCAGTGACGGCAGGCCCGGGCAGGTCCTTGACGCTGCCGGGAACGCGGCACAGAATTTCCCGGTCGAGGAGGAACCGCATTTATGCACACCCGTCCACATAGCGACGCAACGCGCGCGCGGCCCGCTGCGGGAAACGCGCTCGCCGCCTTCCGCGCCGTGCCGACCGGGGCGGTGCTCGGCGCCGAGATCATGGGCGTGGATCTCTCCCTGCCGGTGCCCGAGGACGTGAAAGCGGCGCTCCGGAAAGCCTGGGCGGACCACAGGGTGCTGCTCGTCCGCGGCCAGAGCCTCGACGACGAGCAACTGCTGGCGACGTCCGCCATCTTCGGCCCGCCGCACGATTCGGCCGCGCACAAATACCATCTCGCCGCCGGGCACGGCGTGGACGATTCCTATAGGGTGTCGCGGCACCCCAGCATCACGATCATTTCCAACCTCGATGCCAGCGGCAATCCGGTGCTCGACAACGGCGGGCTCGGCAGCTACGAGGTGGTCTGGCACACCGACAATTCCTACGTGGCGGTACCGCCCGCCGGCAGCATGCTCTACGCGCTGGAAGTGCCGGTGAACGGCGGCGGCGACACTTCGTTTAACAACCAGTACCTTGCGTATGAAGAATTGCCGGACGATCTCAAGCGCGCGATCGAGGGCAAGTACCAGGTCCACGACTCGAGCCGCAACAGCGCGGGCGTGCTGCGCCCGGGCGTGAAATTGCCGACCAAGCCCGAGGAAGTCGAGGGGCCCACGCATCCGCTCGTGCGCGTGCACCCGGTGACCGGCAGGCGCGCGCTCTACCTCGGGCGCCGGCGCGTGTGGCCGTCGAACTACATCATCGGGATTCCCAACGAAGAGAGCGAGCGCCTGCTCGACCGCCTGTGGGCGCACGCGACGCAGCCGAAATACGCCTGGACCCACAAGTGGCGCGTCGGCGACCTCGTGCTGTGGGACAACCGCTGCTGCATGCACGACCGCACTAAAGTCGATGTCACCCAGCGCCGCGTCATGCACCGCACGACCATCAAGGGCGAGACGCCGGTCGCGCCGTGGTAGCGGGCGCGCCTTCCGAAAGGCGTGAATCGTGATTCCCTTCGGCGTCGCTCAGGACAGGCGTGAGTCGTGATTCAACCCGAATTCCCTGTGCCGCCAGGTAGAAAAACGCGCCATTAACTCCTGCGTCCGGATCGCACGAATTCCTGCAACAGAGAGTGGTCGCGGCTATCGGCCGCTCGCAGCGCGGCGATATAGCGATCGCGAACTTCACCGGCCGCGATTAGGTCGCTCTTGCCCCAATCGAACGGCTCGGTGCCGTTCAACTTGAGCAGGATATCCGTCATCAGGCGCGCATGCCGGCCGTTGCCGTTGGGAAAAGGATGAATCTGCGTGAGCCGGTGATGAAATCTGGCTCCGATTTCATCGAGGGGCATCGATTTCTGCTCGATCTGATAGGCGACATCGTCGAAGAGCTTCTTGAGCTCGACGGGTATGTTTTTCGGGTCGATGCCCGGGTTGGTTTCTTTCTTCCGGAAGTTGCCTGCCCATTTCCAGGTCTTGCCGAACATCCTTCGATGAAGCTCGCGCGCAAAGTCCGCCGTCAATAACTCCTTTCGCTTTCTCGCCAGCGCCCATGCCCTCCCCTCCGCGATGTTCTGGAATTCCCACGCATTGAGTTGCCCCTGGGTCGCGATATGCGACGGGATCAGGCCTGCTGCGTCGTCGGGATCGAGTGGGGTGGCGCCCGGCGGGTATTCGAATTTCACTGCCATAGCTTCTTCGGATTACCCTGAAGCAGGCCCTGAACGATCCGCTCGCGCTGGCGCTGCTCCTCCCGCTCGCCGATCGCCTGCGCCTCGAGCTTCATCGAGTGCGACACCGGTTTCATGAGCGATTCGGCGATCTCGCGAGCGCGGTCGCGCTGCATGTCTTCAAGAGGCTTCTCCGGGCACAGCACATAGACGACGCGGCACCCGAGCGCCGTCGCGAGCTTGTTCAAGCTTTCCAGCGTGATCTTTCCATTGGCCTCGCTGTGCTCCAGGTCTTTGATCGTCTGGCGCGTCACGTTGAGGCGCGCCGCGAGTTGCGCACCGGACATGCCGAGCGCTTCGCGTATCGCTCGCACCCAGCCGCCACGCGGCGATTGCGCGCGCGAAAGCCGCCGGAACGGGCGTAGCAGTTCTTCGGTTTGTTCGAGCTTCAATTTCTTGTAGTCTCGCGCCATAACGGTTCCCTAAGCAGGATATAACCTGCCGCGGAGGACTATTATGCAGGATATAACCTGCCATATCAACAAAATTCGCAGGATATACCCTGCCTACTACACAAACAATGTAATATATTCAGCTAGATATTGGAATACCATTGGGAATCCTGGTATTTCGGACCGGCAGTATCATTGTGGCAGCGGAATGGAAACGGGCACCCCGGTTCGCCGCCGCTACCTCGTAAATTCGTGCGGTTCCCCTGCGCTGCTCGCCAAGTGCTGTTAAACCGGACACGAAGTGCCGGTTTAACTCCGCGTGTTCGAACGGACGAGATCGTCGCCGTTCAACACGCGGCCCAGTTTAAGTCACCAATCACCAGGGATTCGCCCTCATCCCTCGTATTTCCATTCCCGCCAGCCGTTGAGCAGCGGGAAATAGAGGCCGAGGCGGATCGGGCGCGAATCGAGCCCGCGCAGGAGTTGAGCATAGCGCTCGAGCTGCGGCCGGTAGCGCTCGCGCTCGCGATCGAGGAAGGCCTCCAGGTCGCCACCCTCGTGCGTGCCAGTCTTGTAGTCCACGATCCAGCGCGTGCCGCTCTCGTCCACGAAGGTGCGGTCCAACGCGACGCTCACGATCTCTCCCGTGAGCGTGCCGGTGAGGCGCAGCTCCACCCGCGCCTGCGCGTGCGCTCCCAATACCCAGCGCCCACGCTCTGCAGTGAGGCTCGCGGCGAGAGCGTCATGCACGCGCGTCACCGCGCCTTTTCTCTCCGCATCTGGAACGCCGAGCTGCAGCAAATCCCTGGCGAAGACTTCGCGCAGGGATGCTACGCGCTGCGCGTCCCACCTCGCGATCCCCTCCTCCGCAACGATCTGGAGAAAGCGGTGCACGACGGTCCCCACGTGCTTCACGGTCTCCGACGCCCACGAGAACTCGACTTCATCATGCGGGCTCTTCCCCTGGTACTCGGGCCCGGCGGGTAGCTTCCAGGCGGTAGCCGCGGGCGGCTCGGGCGGCTTCCAGCCGGAGGCGACGCGGCGGATCGCGTGCGGCGGCCCCTCGGTCTCCTGAAGGACCACGGCAGCGGCGGCCTGCTCCGCCAGCCGCTCGAACTCGCTTGATACCGCCGGCCACAGGTGCTCGAGCAGCGATCGCGACTTCGGTTTCGCAAGCCTGTCCTGAGCGCGTCGAAGGGCACGCTCCGCTTTCCAGTCCACCTGGCCGACGAGATGCAGGCGCGATCTTGCGCGCGTCGCCGCGACGTAGAGCAGCCGCGCGGCCTCATGCTCCTCCTTCGCGGATTCAAGCGCCTTCAGGTACTCGTAAATCGGGTCGGCTTCCGCCGCGGCCTCGCGGATCGGCGCAAGCAGGAGATCCGCTTCCCCCCTCTCCCTAACCCTCTCCCGCGAGGGGAGAGGGGAGATATTTTTTTCCCCGGCGACGAGAGGGGGAAGAATTCTGGGTCTCTCCAGCCACAGTAGGAGCTTCGGGTCGTCGCGCCGCGGCGGGTAGCCCAGCCCCGGCAGGATCACGGAGTCGAACTGCAGGCCCTTCGCCTTGTGGATGGTCATGAGCTGCACGCGCGCCGCTTCCGTCCCGGCTTCCGGCAGTGCGTAGAGATTCGCGACGCGCTCCGCGAGCGTCTCGAGCGCGGGCAGGTCTCCGCCTTCCTCCAGCGCCTCGAGGAGCTTGAAGAATACGCGCGCGTCCTCGAGATCGGTCGCGTCCCGCGCGCACGCCGGGCCGCCGAGCGCGAGCCACGCGCCCTCGACCCAGCGCGCGAAAGGCTCGCGCCGCCGCGCGGCGAGCGCGGCGCCGAGCGCATCGCGCACGCGCGTGAGGCGCTGCTTCCCGTCCCCGCTCAACCGCGCGAGGACCGCGGCATCGTTCAGCAGCGTCCACAGCGCCGCGCCCCGGTCGTGGCCCGCCAGCGCCTCGAGGTCGGCCAGCGTCAGCCCGCACCACGGCGCGCGCAGCACGGAGAGCCAGGCGACGCGGTCGGCCGGGTGGACGAGCGCGCGCGTGAGAGCGAGCAGGTCCTGCACGACCGGGCGGTGACCCAGCGTCTCGATCTCGATCGCCTGGAAGGGAATCTCCGCGTCCTTCAGCGCCGGCGCGATTTCCGCGAGATGGGCGCGGCTCCTCACGAGCAACGCCACTTCTCCGCCAGGATTTTCCGCGAGCACCTGCCGCACGAGCCCGGCCACGAGCCGCGCCTCCGCCGCCCGGTCGGTCGAAGCGAGGACGTGGACCTGCGGAACCACGCCTTCGGGCGCGTCGCGGTCCGCGACCGAAGGCGAAAACGGAACTGCGCCGCTTGCGAGGTCCTCCTCGTCCGGCAGCACCTGCTCGAATGCTGCGTTGAACCACCGGACAATCGCGCCCGTCGAGCGAAAGTTGACGGCGAGCACGAGGCGCTGCAGCGTCACCGGCCCGATACCCTCGTGCCAGGCGCGCATATAGAGGCCGACCTCGGCCTTGCGAAAGCGGTAGATGGACTGCATCGGGTCGCCCACCACGAAGAGGGTACGGCCGTCGCCCGGCTGCCAGCCGGCGGTGAGCCCCGCGAGGAGATCGTACTGGCTCCAGGAGGTGTCCTGGAACTCGTCCACCAGGACGTGGCGGATCCGATAGTCGAGCGCGAGCGCGAGGTCGGTGGGCGCGTCGGGCTCGCCGAGCGCCTGCACGGCCCGCTGCGAGACTTCCGTGAAGTCCACCAGCCCGCGCTCCTGGAACAGCACCTTGAGCATCGCGACCGCGGTGGGCAACAGTGCTGCCAGTGCCTCGACGACCTCCCATTGCGCGTCGGTGTATACCGGGGGCGGCAGCGACCGCGTAAAGTGCAGCTGCTCGACGAAGGTGCGGTGGGGCGCGAGCGTGGCGATAAGCGCCTTGATTCCCGCCCTGGCGTCCTCGCGCCGCTGGCGCTCCGCGCCCTTCGCGCCCGATGGCGGCGGGAAACCCTCGTCGGCGGTAAACCGCCTGCGCAACTCGCCCTTACCGGTCAGCAGCATGGCAGCGAGACCGCGCCACGCGTTGAGATCCTCCGGCGCCGCGCCGGGAAGCGCCGTCATACCACGGCAGGCGGTGACCGGCGAGGCATTTTCCCCTGCCGTAAGATTCCCGGCGGCATACGACGCCAGCGCGACAATCTCCGATCGCGCCTCCTCCGGCAGCTGCGCCGTGAGGCTCGCGAGCGCGTCACGCGTGGCATTGGCCAGCGCGTCCTGCAGCACTTCGCGTTCCTTACCGCGCGCGCGGGCCACCGACCGCAGCCACTGGTCGCGCACCTTGAGCATGTCGGCGATGAGTTTCCGCGCGCGCTCGACGTGGTTATCGAGGTGCCGGAGCACGGTCGCGACGTGGCGTGCCCACGGTTCTTTCGAGTCGAGCCCGGCAAGCGTGCGGCCCGCCGCCTCGGCGCAGAGCGGGTCCGCGTCCTCCAGCGTCTCGGGCTGCGCGCCGAAGCCGGAGGCGAGCGGCAGCTCGCGCGTGAGCCAGTGGCAGAGCGAGTCGATGGTCTGGATGCGCAGACGGTTGGGATTTTCGGCGATGCCCCAGCGCGCGGAACGGTCCCGTTCGCGCGCGGCGCGGGCGAGATCCCAGGTCACGCGCTGGTGCGGTTTTTCGGGCGGGGCGCTGTCCTCCGCGCGGGCAAGAGCCTCCAGCACACGCGCGCGCATCTCCGCCGTCGCCTTCTTCGTAAAGGTGATCGCGACGATCTCCTCGGGCGCGTCCACGCGCGCGAGCAGCACGAGGTAGCGCTGGATGAGCAGCTCGGTCTTGCCCGAGCCGGCCGGCGCCTGGACGATGAAGGAGCGCGCGGCGTCGAGCGCCTCGCGCCGCGCCCGAGCGTCCTGCACGCGAAGCGCTTCGAGATCAGTCGTCACCGGCACCCCGCTCACCCGCTCCTACCAACCCGCGGTCCATGAGCTCCCGCACGCGGCAGAGCGTCGGAAAATCGCAGTGCTTGCAGGTGTCGGGGTAGTTCTTCGGCGCGACCGCAGCGTGCCCGGCGAGATACTCGCGCGCGAGCGCCTCCAGCACCGCGCGCCAGGCCGCCAGCATTCCACCCCAGTCCGGGTAATGCCTCGCTTCCTTCGAATCCGCTAGCTGCGGCACTCCGGGCAGCACCCCGGCCGTCCGCGACAGTCCCTCGAACCTCACCTGCCGTGCGGTGAGCTGCGCGAAGGCGACTGCGGCGAGGTCGCCGCGCCCGCTCGCCGCGTAGAGCGGCAGCTGCGGTTCGTCCGGGCGCTCCCCTCGCCAGTCCGCGGCATCCACCTCGCGGCTCGTCTTGTAGTCGAGCACGACGTGGCTGCCGTCCTCCAGCCGGTCCACGCGGTCGAGCCGCGTCTCGACCCGCACGCCCGCGACGCTGACCGGGCGCGGCTCCTCGCGACCCATCACGGCGAAGGGCGCACGCAATTTTTCGAGTGCGAGCAGGCGCGCGAGCAGCGCCTCCACGCGGCCGCGCTCCAGCCTGGCGAAAGCTTCGGTCATGACGTCGGGACGCCGCCTGCGCACGGTCTCCGCCGCGGCGGCGACGGCGCGCGCGACCACGGCTTTGAGTTCTTCTCCGCTCATCGCCGCCAGGCGTGCGCTGCTTGCCAGTTCCTTCCAGAGATATTCCGCGGCGCGGTGCACGAGGCCGCCGCGGTCACGCGGATCGAGGCCCACGCGCGCCGCATCGAGCGCCCGCGCGCCCAGCCGGTGTGCGGCAAAGCCCCGGAACGGGCAGGCCGCCTGGTTCTGGAAGAATTCCGCGCCGCCCTTCACGTCGATACCCGCCGGCAGCGCGGGCGCCGAGAAATCCGCGATCTCCTCTATGGCACGGGAGGAGAAGATCGCGCTCCGTAGCAACACCGAATGCTGCACGGCGTCCCGCGCATCCGCGATCGGCCTCAGCAGCGGGCTCATGCCGAGCGCGCGCTCGCCCTCGCGCCGCGGCCAGGACAATCGCACCTCCGGAGCGGCGCCGAGCCAGAATGACATCGTCCGGCGCGCGAACTCGAGCTGCCAGTCGCCCGTTGCGTGCGCCACGCCGTGCGCGCGCTGCAGCGCCAGCGGGAGAAAGGGATTGGGACGCGGCGGCGGCGGCCACGCCTCGTCGCTCAAGCCGGTAACGAAGAGCCGGTCGAACTCGAGCGCGTTCGCCTCGAGCACGCCCAGCACCTGCACCGGCACGTCCGGAGTCTCGGGCTGAAAGACGGTCTCGACGGCGATGCGCTTCAGGCGCGCGAGCGCGTCGTCGTAGCCAAGACGTGCCGCGACGAGGTCGAGCGCGGAGAGCGAGGACACGGTTTCCCGCCACTTGACGAAGGCCTGGTACTCCGCGGAATCGAGGGTGCGCTCTCCCGGCCAGCCGAGGCCCGCGAGCAGCCGCTGGAACACCGTGCTCCACTGCGACGGAGGCTGCCTGCCCGCGCGCGCTTCTTCAGCAAGCTTGACCCACGCAGCCAAACGCACGGCAAGCTCGCGACAGCCAGCGGAATCGCCCGGATGTTCGCCGCGGGCGCGGCGCGCGAGCAGGCGTAACCCGACCACCGGCCGGCCGTCGCTTCTGAGGTCCCGGTCGAGCAGCGCGCGGGAGGCGAGCTCCTGCTCTGCCGCCGCGAGGAAGGGGCTGCGCAGGAGCGAGCCCGCGTCCTCGAGCGCGAGTTCCCCGTGCGCGAGCTCGAGGATGAGGAGCGCCGTGTGGACGAGCGGATGCCCGGACAACGGGAGCCCGAGCGAGACGTTGTAGGGCCGCGGGCGCTCGCGCGAAGCGCACAGTACCCGCGCGGGATCGAGTGCATCGTCGAAAATGCGCAGCACGTCGTTGCGCGCCGCCGCGAGATCGGGCACGACGATGCCGATGCGTGCCTCGGGCCGGGACGCGAGCGCCTCCCTCACCTGCCACGCCACCGCCGCGAGCTCCGCTTCGCGGTCGCCGTATGCGGCGCGGAGGACATTTCCTGCTCGCGGCTGCGCGGCCATTTCCGACACCTGCCAGCCGCCCCCCGCCAACGCATCGAAGACGGCGCGATGCTGCGGCGCAATCAGGTCGAATCCATAGAGCACGAGGGCGCGGGTGGCCAGGGCAGCGCCTGCCTGCTGCGCCACGATGATCGCCTCCGGAACGCGCGCCGTGTCGAGCCAGTTGACGGCGCGCAGGACCTTGCGGTACTGATCCGACCAGTGGAGATAGGCGCGGCCGTCCTCATCGAGGGCGGAGCGATAGCGGTCGAGCTCGATGTGGTGGGCGCACTGAATTCTCCACGCTTCGCGCGCGGCGCGCGCCGCCGCCTCGGGATGGAGCAGTGCCGCGCCCTGCGGCGAGTCAGCCACGGCACGCTCCCACAGCAGGGCCTCCTGCTGGGGGGCGAGCAGCGCCGCGCCCGCAGCACAGCGCGTCACCTCCGCCCAGGTGCGTTCGAGAAACGCATTGAGGGAAACGCAGTCGGCGGTGGGCCAAGCCGTCTTGCCGGATGCAGCCTGATCGAGATCGAACTCGCGCTTGAGGTGCGCGGCGAGCCTGCGGTTGGGAGTAACGACCACACATCCGGCTTGGATGCGCTGCGCGAGGTCGGGGCGCATGACTTGAGGAGCTCTCGGCTGTCAGCTTTCAGCCATCGGCTACGGCCGGGAATCGGGCTTTAGCTACGTGCTGAATGCTGATCGCTGATTGCCGGACGCAGACCAACGACCCTCGAGTCATTTCTCCAGAAGATGCGCCTTCTCTTTTAACTTTGCCCATTCGTCAGCGTCCGGCGGGGCCGGTTTCTTCTCGATGATCGGCTTCCACGTCTTGGCGAGCTCGGCGTTCATCTTGGTCCAGTGCTTTTGCTTGTCCGGAACGTCGTCCTCGGCGAAGATCGCCTCCACCGGGCACTCTGCCACGCACAAGGTGCAGTCGATGCAC
>DASWHI010000256.1:0-4311 GCA_036398235.1 Burkholderiales bacterium | reverse complement strand
TCGTCGACACTTTCAACCGCTACTTCGAGCCCGAGAACGCCCGCGCGGCGCTCGCGGTTCTGCAGGCGGCGGGCTATAGCGTGCGTCTGCCGCAGGCCGCGGACGGCGGCCGCCCGCTTTGCTGCGGCCGTACCTTTCTCGCCGCCGGCCTGGTGGACGAAGCGAGGCGCGAGGCGCGCCGCGTGGTGGAGACGCTCACGCCCTACGTCGAGCGCGGCGTGCCGGTGGTCGGGCTGGAGCCCTCGTGCCTCCTCGGCCTGCGCGACGAATTCCTCTCGATGCTTCCGGGCGGCGCCAGCGCCGAGCTGGCAAAGAACGCGTTCCTGTTCGAGGAATTCCTGGCGCGCGAGCACGCTGCCGGGCGGCTCGCCCTGAAGCCCGGGCCGCTGCGGGAGAAAAAGGCCCTGCTCCACGGCCATTGCCACCAGAAGGCGTTCGACGCGATGCCTGCCGTGCGCAAGGTCCTCGAGCTCATCCCCGGGCTGGAAGTGGAAGCGATCGAGTCGAGCTGTTGCGGCATGGCCGGCGCGTTCGGCTACGAAGCGGCGCACTACGTCATCTCGATGAAAATGGCCGAGCTCACGCTGCTGCCGCGCGTGCGGAAGGCGGGCGCCGACGAGCTCATCGTCGCCGACGGGACGAGCTGCCGCCACCAGATCCAGGACGGATCGGGCCGCTCGGCGGTTCACGTGGCGCGAGTGCTCGAGCGCGCGCTTGGCCCGCGAAGCAGTGAGGAGTGACGAGGAGTGGGCGGTATGCCACCGCAGACTTTGATAGACTAGCGGCTCGTCAACCCTGAAAGGAGGTGATCCCGTGAGAGACCTTGGAGGCAGTACCGGACAGCACGGCTCGAACAGTGGATCAACCCGTAACGGTAGGACGTTCGACCGGCGCTAGGCCGGTGTGCCTGCGTAACGACGCCCCGGGGATCCAGGTCCGCGGGGCGTTTTCTTTTGCAACCGGTGCCGGACGACACGGAGTGAGGTCGTGAGGGGAGCGCAAGACAGCGGCTTCAAGCGCGGCAGGACGATGCCTACCACGGATTTTTCCGGCGTGAGCTACGACGAGGCGATGCGCCGTGCGCGCGAGCTGATTCCTTTTTTTCGCAGCCATGCCGCGGAATGCGAGACGGCGCGCAGGCTCACGCCGCCGGTGATGGAGGCGCTCAACCGCAGCGGGCTCATCCGCTACCTGCAGCCCAAGGCGTGGGGCGGGATGGAGCTGCCGTTCGTCGCCTACTACGACATGCCGGAAATGCTCTCGCGCGGCGACATCTCCGTGGGCTGGACCGTGCACAACCTCGCCTCCCACCACCGCACCGTCGGCTGGTACGAGACGAAGGCGCAGGAGGAAGTCTGGGGCCCGAGCCCGGACGTGTGCGTCGCCTCCGGCATTGCCTTCCATCAGGGCCGCGGCGTGCCGGTGGACGGGGGCGTGATGCTCTCGGGCGAATGGAATTTCTCCTCGGGCACCGACCACTCCGACTGGAACCTCCTCGCCTGCGTGCTGCGCGAGGGCGGTGAGCCCGTCGACTACCTGTTCTGCCTGGTTCCCCTCGCGGAATACGAGGTGGTGGATGACTGGCACGTGCTCGGCATGCGCGGGACCAGCAGCAAGACGGTGCGCTGCAAGGACGTGTTCGTTCCCGCCTACCGGACGATCTCGATGCAGGTCGGCAAGCCCGGGCATACCTGGCCGGGGCTGAAGCACAACTCCAATCCCCACTTCCGCATCCCGGTCTCCGCGCTGGGCGGCCACGGCATCGGCGGCTGCCTGGTGGGCAACGCGCGCGCGGCGCTGGAGATGGCGATCGAGCTGGTGAAATCGCGCAGCACCAGCTACCAGGGGGCGAGAATGCGCGACTTCCAGACGGTGCAACTGCGTATCGGCGCGGCGGGGGCGAAGATCGACGCCGCGGGGCTCCTGCTGCGCAACGACGTGCTGGAGGCCACTGGCATCTACGAGGCGGGGGGCACGCTCGACGTCGAGACGCGGCTTCGCTACAAGCGCAACGCCGCGATGGCGGCGAAGCTCACCGTGGAGGCGGTGGACTCGCTGCACGAGATGGCGGGCGCCAACGGCATCTACGACCACTATCCGCTGCAGCGCGCGTTCCGCGACCAGCGGGCGGCCGCCGGCCACTTCAGCTTCAGCACCGATGCGCAGCTGCCGCCGTGGGGGCTCGTCGCGCTGGGCGGCGAGTTCAAGAGCCCTACACTATGAAAAATGGGGTCAGGTTCGATTTTCTGACCTCACATGGCAAACTATCTGCAGAAATTCGAACCTGACCCCATTTTTCCAAGGAGGATTCCGTGGCCAAGGCTTACTGGATTGCGTTCTACCGCTCGATCAAGAATCCCGATGCGCTCGCGGCCTACGCCAAGCTCGCGGGGCCTGCGGTCCAGGCCGCCGGCGGTCGTTTCCTGGTTCGCGGCATGCCCGCCAAGGTCTACGAAGCAGGGCTCAACCAGCGCACGGTCGTGATCGAGTTCGACAGCCTGGAGAAGGCGATCACCGCGCACGACACTCCCGGCTACCAGGCGGCCCTGAAGGTGCTGGGGAAGGACGCAGTGGAGCGGGAGCTGCGGATCGTCGAAGGGGTTGACGCGTGAGCGGCTCCCCTTCGCGCTCCCGCCGTACGCGCCGGCGTCCGTCAGGATCCCCTGACGACGACCATCTCATTCTTGACCGAGCGGACGCCGTCCACGCCCAATGCCACCAACGCGGCCCGGTGGCTCGTCGCGGGCGTATCCGCCGTGCCGTAGAGCGTGACGACGCCGTCGGTTGATTTGACATCCACCGTGACCGATCGCAGACCCGAATCGGCGGAGAGTGCGGCTTTCACCCTGGCCTCCAGCACTGCGTCGGGAGCAGGGCCGCCGGACTGATTCGTGCCCGGTACGACCGGAGCGGGCGCCGGCGCCGACTCGCGATCGCGGTCCGCGTTCTTGACGAGGTTGTCTAAATTCTTGCCGGGGTTGTCGGCTTTTGGTTGCAGATCGCAGGCGGCAACGCCGAGCAGCAACGCGCCCGCGAGGGTCAGGCGGAGTGCTTTACCGAGTGTCATTGTTGCGTTCGATTTCATGGTGCCTCCGTAGAATGTGGTCTTTCCCGCCCCCGAATAAGACGCAGCCTTGCTTGCAAGGCTGCGCCGACCGCTTCGGGGGGGAGCAGCGGGGTTGTAACGCCGTTGCGGTCACGCGGCGTCGCCCCGGATCACTCAAGCTAGTACGGCTTGTTCTTGCATCGCGGATCGTCCGGCTTTTTCTTGCAGTCAACCGGAGGAGTGCCCTGCGACTGGGACGGCGTGTCCGCATTGCTGAAGAATCCGGACGATCCGGCTGCCTGCGCAGCAACCGCTGCGAAGGTTGTGCCGGCAAATCCGGCTAGCAACGCCATCATCAAAGCGATACGAATCTTCTGCCACAAACTCATAAGAACCTCCTTTATGAATAAATCGGAACTGCGTGGAGCCATCCGGCTCGCGCATCGATCCATGCGATATCCGTGCCAGAACTGGCAAGTGTCGCAAAATCAATTTGTTAACCGCCACTCGAACATTGTGGATAGGTCTCGAATCGTCGCCGCCGGGCAACGCGCGGCGCCCGGCGCCCGGCAATCGCTTGAATGCGCTTAGGAATTGTTTTTGCCGTTTGGCGACACGCGCCAGCGGCGCGGTCACCGCTCGAGCCGGCTCACGCCCACGCGACCGAGCATCGGCAGCCTCAGCGCCGGCGCGAACGGGTCGAAGCCGAAGCTGAGGCCGAGAACGTTGATCTCCATGCCTTCGATCGTGCTCGCGGTGAAGCCGAGCAGCCCGTAGAGCGAAACCTGGAGACCGCGGCCGCTCGGCGCCGTGGCGAGCCAGCGGTCGCGCAGATAATCCTTGCCGATCGCCGTCGGCGGCAGGTCGACTTTCAGCTCCGGCACGGCGCGGGCGATCCACGCGGTGAACGTGTTCGAGTTGGGGCCCGGCCATACGCCGTACTCCGCCGCGTAGGGGTAGGCGTGCGCGGCGGCGTCGATGCGCTCGATCAGCCTGTCCACGCCCGGGCCGCGCTTCTCGGCAAGCAGCTCCGGCTCCGCCCCGAACCAGCGCTCATCGGGTCCGCGCTGGCGAATAGCGAGCGCCGAATCGCTGTAGCGCAGGCGCCAGCCGATCACCTCGTAGACGGTGTATGCGCGCGCACCCGCGGGCTTCACGGCGACCCAGCTGTGAACTCCGAAATAACCGCGCCACCTGACCGCGCGCGCCGCATAGACCTGCACCACCGCTTCGGGAGTCTTCGCGGGATCCGGCGCGAGGCCGAC
>DASWHI010000255.1:0-8241 GCA_036398235.1 Burkholderiales bacterium | reverse complement strand
CCTGTTCATCGCGCTCGCACTGGCTCTCACCGCGAGCGGGTGTTCCATCAACACCATGGTGGCCAACAAAATGGGCGACGCGCTCGCCTCCAGCGGCTCGGGATTCAGCTCGGACGACGACCCCGAGCTGATCGGCGCCGCGGTGCCGTTCAGCTTGAAGCTGATGGAGAGCGTGCTCGCCGAGACCCCGAACCACCGCGGACTGCTGCTCGCGGTCACACAGGGCTTCGTGCAGTACTCCTACGCCTTCGTGGAGATGCCCGCCGACGAGGTCGAGGACAAGGACCTGCGCGCGGCGTATGCCCAGCGCGAGCGCGCCCGCCGCCTCTACCTGCGCGCCCGCAACTACGGGCTGCGCGGCCTGGAGGTCACCCATCCGGGCATAGGCAAGGCGCTCCGGACCGATCCCGCAAGCGCAGTCGCGGGAACGACCGCCGAGGACGTGCCGCTGCTCTACTGGACCGGCGTCGCCTGGGGCGCCGCGATCTCGCTTTCGAAGGACGATCCGTACCTGCTCGCCGAGCTCCCGATCATGGAGGCGCTCGTGCGCAGAGCGCTGGAGCTCGACGCGGACTACGACAACGGCGCCATCCACGTCTTCATGATCAGCTACGAGATGAGCCGCGCCGGCATGAGCGCCGATGCAGCGGCCCGGGCGCGGCGGCACTTCGAGCGCGCGGTCGAGCTGACCGGAGGCTTCCAGGCCTCGCCTTACGTGACGTTCGCGGAAGCGGCGTCCACCGTCGAGCGCAACCGCAAGGAATTCGAGCAGCTGCTGCAGCGCGCGCTGAAGATCGACGCCGGCGCCAAGCCGGAATGGCGCCTGGTGAACACCGTGATGCAGCGCCGCGCGCGCTGGCTGCTCGCCCGCACCGACCGGATCTTCGCCGACTGACTGGAGGAAGCATGGACACGAGACACTGCATGAGCGCTATCGCGCGCCTGGCCGTGGCGGCGCTTGCCGCCGCCGCCACCACCGTCGCGGCCGCCGATCTCACGCTCAAGCTCGCGACTGGGGCGCCCAAGGGCTCCGTCTTTCACCGCGTGCTGCAGGACATGTGCGAGAAGTGGCGCGCCGCGGAGGGCCCCAACGCCCGCTGCATCATCTACACCGACAGCGTCCAGGGCTCGGAGTCCGAGACCGTGAGGCGCATGCGCGTGGGCCAGCTGCAGGCCTCGATGATCAGCATGACGGGGTTGAGCGAGATCGACCCCTCGGTGGGGGTCATGCAATTCATACCGCTCGCGTTCCGCTCGTGGGAGGAAGTCGATTACGTGCGCGAAAAGCTGCGGCCGGACCTCGAAAGCCGCCTGCGCGCGAAGGGCTTCACGGTCCTGTTCTGGGGCGAAGGCGGCTGGGTGCATTTCTTCTCCAAGGCGCCGCTTACGATGCCGGGGCAGTTCAAGTCGGGCCGGATGTTCGCGTGGGCGGGGAACAACGCCCAGGTCGACCTCATGAAATCGCTGGGTTACCGCCCGGTGGTGCTGGAAATTACGGACATTCTGCCCTCGCTCCAGACCGGGATGATCGACATCGTCCCCGCTCCGCCGGTATGGGCCATGGTGGTCCAGCTCGACCGCCCGGCGCCCTACATGCTGCGCGTCAACTGGGCACCCATCGTGGGCGCAGTGGTGGTCACGACCAAGACGCTGGACGCGATGAGTCCCGCGGGCCGCACCGCGTTGCTCGCCGCGGCCGCCGGGGCCGGCGAGACGCTGCGCGCGCAGCGCGCAGCGCGCGACGACGAGACCATCAAGGCGCTGCAGCAGCGCGGGCTCAAGGTGCAGACGCCGACCCCGGAAGTGACCCAGGCCTGGGACGCGCTCGCGCGCAAGGCGTGGCCGATAGTCAGGGGCGGCCTGGTGCCGGCCGACACGTTCGACGAAGTCCAGCGCCTGCTCGCTGAATACCGCAAGGGGGGAAAATGACCACTTCCGCGGCCGTCCGAACCGTAGCGCCCGTCCCGCTCGAACTCCTCGCTAACGGCAGGGGCGTCCTGGTCGCGATCGAGAACGCGCTCCTGTCGCTGGTCTTCGTCTTTCTGGTCATCCTGCCGCTCGCCGAGATCGTGCTGCGCGCGACGGCCGGGATCGGCTTCCAGGGCTCCTCGTCCCTGGTCCAGCATCTCACCTTCGCGGTGGGCATCCTCGGCGGCACCGTCGCCGCGCGCGAGGACCGCCTGCTCGGGTTCTCGGCCGCCGCCCTGCTGGAGGGGGCGGCCGCCCGCATCGCGCAGCTCGTCGGCCACGCGGTCGCGGCAGCGGCCAGCGCCATGCTTGCCTTCGCCGGCGCGCAGTTCGTGCAGGTAGAACGCGCTGCCGGAAAGATTCTTGCCTACGACGTCCCGGTATGGGCGGTCGAGTTGCTGATGCCGGCCGGCTTCGCGCTCATCACGCTGCGCCTTTTATTGCGATCCGGCGCGGGAACCCGCGAACGGGCCTGCGCGTTTGCGCTTGCCGCCGCGATCGTCGCAGCGCTGATGGCGCTGCCCCTGGCCCCGCGCGAAATGGTCGCGCCCGGGCTGGCCGGGCTGCTCGTGGCCATGGCGCTTGGCGCCCCGATTTTCGCGGTGATCGGAAGTACGGCGTTGCTGCTGCTCTGGGGCTCCGGCGTCCCGATCGCCTCGATCGCTGTGGACCATTACGGGCTCGCCGCGAATCCGTCGCTGCCGGCGATCCCGCTCTTCACGCTGGCCGGCTACTTACTCGCGGAAAGCGGCGCCCCGCGGCGGCTGATCGAGCTGTTCGATGCGTTGTTCGGACGCTATCGCGGCGGCGCCGCCGTGGCCACCGTGCTCGCCTGCACCTTCTTCACGAGCTTCACCGGGGCTTCCGGCGTGGCGATCCTCGCGATCGGCGGGCTCGCGATGCCGCTGCTCCTCGCTGCGAGCTACAACGGGCGGCCGGCGCTGGGGCTCGTCACCGGCGGTGGACTTCCGGGCGTGCTGCTCTTTCCGGCGATGCCGCTGATCCTGTACGCCATCGTCGCCAGGACCAGCATCGAATCCATGTTCGTGGGCGGCTTCCTGCCGACCCTGCTCATGCTGGGCATCGCGCTCTGGTGGGGCACGCGGCAGGCGCCCCGGCGCGCCGGTCCCCCCCGACCCTTCGACCGCGGCCGCGCGCTGCGCGCCCTGTGGTCGGCAAAATGGGACCTCTCGCTTCCGATCGTCCCGCTCGCCATCCTGCTGGGAGGGCTGGCGACCCCGGTCGAGGCCGCGGCCGCGACCACGCTCTGGGCCTTCACGATCGCCGCGGTGATCCACCGCGACATACGGGTTCTCCGCGACGCGCCGCGCATCATGACCGAGTGCGGGTTGCTGGTCGGCGGCATCCTGCTGATCCTCGGGGTCTCGCTCGGCTTGACCAACTATCTCGTGGACGCCCAGATTCCCGATCGGGCGGTAGAATGGGTCACACGGCACATCCAGTCGCCGTGGGCCTTCCTGCTCGCACTGAACGGCTTCCTGCTGCTGATCGGTTGCGTCATGGACATCTTCTCGGCTATCGTCGTGATCACGCCGCTGATCGTGCCGATCGGGCTCGCCTTCGGCGTGCACCCGGTGCACCTCGGGATCATCTTCCTCGCCAACCTGGAGCTCGGATATCTGACGCCGCCGATCGGGCTCAACCTGTTCTTCTCGTCGTACCGGTTCGGCCGGCCGATTCCCGAAGTCTGTCGCGCGGTGATGCCGCTGTTCTTCGCGCTCGGCGTGGGCGTGCTTGCCATCTCCTACGTGCCGTGGCTTAGCACCGGATTGCTGTCGTTCGCGAAGTAGAGGACATGTCCGTGACGCCGCTCACCCTCAGGATTCCGCCGCACCGCTACTTTGTCCCGCTGCGCTGGCACCACCGGCTGCTGTGGAGGATCGCCAGCGTGCTGCGGCGGGCGTACCCGCTACGCGTGGAGGGCGCGGAGCGGCTGCCGCGCACCGGCCCGGCGGTGGTGATCGCGCCGCACATGAGCTTCAGCGATTCCTTTCTGTTCCTCTACCCGGCGCTGCCGCGCCCGGCGCGGTTGCTGTCCTCGGTGTTCTTCATGCAGTCGAGCGCGCTCGTTTCCTGGCTCATGTATTTGAGCGGCGTGCTGCCTCTCACCAAATGCGTTTCCGACATCCGCGCGGCGCGCCGCATGCTGCGCCTGCTCGCGGGAGGGGAAGTGGTGGCGCTGTTTCCCGAAGGCGAGCGTTCCTGGACGGGCGTTTCGCTCGATCCGGTGGCCGCCTCCGCCAAGTTCCTCGCGCGGCTGAAGGTGCCGGTCTTCATCGCCGAGATCGAGGGCGCCTATGACCATTGGCCGCGCTGGGGGCAGGCGCCGCGCTGGCGGCCGGTGACGGTAAGGCTGCAGGGACCGATCGCGCTGCCCGTGCCGGCGCCGGCGCACTCGCGCAGCTCTCCACAACGCAAGTGGTGGAACCCGGTGTATCACTCGGGCGGCCACCTCGATGCGGCGGCTGCCCGGACCGCGCTGGCGACGCTCCTGCGCGAGCGGTCCCGCAAGGAGGCTGCCCGCCTGGATCTGCTCGACGCGGACAGATTCCGCCAGGTGCCGCGCCTGATCTGCTATTGCCCGGAATGCGCCCGCCCGCAGCCGCTCGTTGACGGACGCCGTCTCGCCTGCCCTGATTGCGGCGCATCGTGGCTCCCCGTCCCCGGCGGTGCGCTACGGCGCGAAGGCGACGGCAAACAGGAGGAGCCGTGGCTCCTCAGCGATCTGTTCGCGCGGATGCTCGAAACGCTGCGTGGCAACGTCCACTCTCTGCTGCCGCTGGAAGTGCCGGTGTCCGTCACCGTCATGAATGGCACCGGCGGCACTGCCTCCTCCGGGCGCGTCCGGCTCGATCGCAACGGCGCGCTCGTGACGGCAGCCGGCAGCCGATGGGAAATTGATCTTGCCGCAGTGGCCCTCGGGGAGGTCTCGGGCGCGAGCCTGCTCGAGGTCCACGCACGCTGCGGCACCCTGCTCGCTCTCGAGTCGAACCCCAGCGCTCTGCATCTCGTTCTTCCGGCGCGTGCATTGCTCGGCCTGCCCTGGGGCGGACAGGCATCCGCGCCGCCACTCGCGTCGCGGGACGCGGGAGAGACCCATGCTTGAGCGGCGCGCCACTTTCCGCGATGCGGTCGCGAACTCGGTATTCGACGTCGCGGTGATCGGCGGCGGCATCAACGGCGCCTCCGCCTACGCGGAACTCTGCCGCCGCGGCTACCGCGCGCTCCTCATCGACCGCGGCGATTTCGGGGGAGGCTCCAGCCAGAGCTCGGCGATGTGGATATGGGGCGGCCTGATCTACCTCGCCACGCTCGATTTCCCGACTGTCATCAAGCTCTGCGCGAGCCGGGACCAGCTGATCCGCCAGCTCCCCGACTGGGTCCGACCGTCGCCCAACCGCTACGTCGCCACTCGCGAGGACCACCGCGCGGCGTGGTTCGTGAAGGCCGCGCTCTGGCTGTACTGGGGGCTCGGCGCGTTCCGGCGCCGCATGCCCCTCGAGCAGGGCGAGTTTCCCGAGCGCCACCTGTTCCGCGACGGGCACATCGAGAGCACGCTGCTCTACGAGGAAGCATCGATCTTCCCCTCCGATGCCCGGTTCGTCGCGCGCTGGATCCTGCCGTGGTGCCGCGCCGATCGGCCCGCGCTCAACTACTGCGAGGTCATGGGCGGAGGCCGCGACGCCGCGGACGGCGATTGGCGGATCGAAATGTACGACCGCGTGACGGGCCAGGAAACGGAGGCACGCGCCCGCTGGGTGGTGAATGCGGCCGGGGTCTGGACGGATGAACTGAACCAGCGTTTCGGAATCGAGACCGCGTGGAAGCACGTCTTCAGCAAGGGCGTCTTTCTCGCGCTGCCGCGCGACTCCAGCCACGCGACCCCCCTCACCTTCGAGAACCGGCTGCGCGATTGCTATTCGCTCATCCCCTGGGGCCCCGTGTCGCTCTGGGGCCCCACCGAAACCCTCGCTTCCGACCCGGAATCCGGATTCGTCGCGGAGCCCCAGGACGTGCGCGTGCTCCTCGAAGAGCTGAACCGCCACGTCACGCGGCCGTACGGGCCGGGCGACATCGTTGCGCTGCGCTGCGGGGTCCGCGCGCTGGCGGTGAAGCGCGGTTACGCATCGAACCAGTACACCCTCTGCATCTCGCGCCGGCACGTAGTCGCGCGCGACGGGCGCCTGCCTTGGGTGAGCCTCTACGGAGGAAAGCTCTCGAGCTGCATCTCGCTCGGGGCGGCAGTCGCCGACGCGGTCGGGCGCGCGCTCACGCCGGCCCGGCCCGACCCCGGCGCGCCGCTCGGCGAACCGCCCCGGGGGGAAACGGAGCGGTTCCCCGGGCTCGAGCATCCAGTACCCTCCGCGCGCTCCGCCGTGGAGGCCGAGGGGTGCTGCACGCTAGAGGACTATCTCCGGCGGCGCACCAATATCGCCCAATGGGTGCCGCGTCACGGACTCGGGCGGGGCGGAGAGCACGCACTCCGGCTCGCCGAGCTGGCCGGGATGTTCCCGGGAGTGGACGGCGTGCGCGGCGCGCCGGCACTCGCCGCCTACGAAGCCCGCGTCGCGCGCGAGTTCGATCGTGTGCTCGCCGCAGTATAGTGAGGAGACCGCCATGTGGTCACGCAAACGCTTCGACATCGATTGGCGCGATCTGGGGTACGCCGCCCTCCGCTGCCTCGTGCCCGGCGGCGCGAGCGCGGACGCCGGCGGCGTCTGGCTGGAGCCCGGTCGCGGGGGGGATCTTGCCTGTCTCTCCGTTCGCTCCGGTTTCGATCTCCTGCTTGCCGCCGCCGCCTTTCCGCGGGGAAGCGAAGTCCTCGTCTCGGCGATGACGATACCGGACATGGTGCGGATCATCCGGGAGCACGGGCTCGTGCCCGTGCCGCTCGACCTCGACCCGAACCTTGCGTTTCCGCCCGTGGCGCAAATCGCGAGCCGCGTGACCTCGCGCACGCGGGCGGTTCTGATCGCGCACCTCTTTGGCGCGACCCCGCCGCTGGACGAGCATATCGCCATCGCGCGCGCGCGCAAGCTGCTCTTCATCGAGGATTGCGCGCAGGCGTTCCGGGGCCGGGACTACGCGGGGCATCCCGACGCCGATGTTTCGTTCTTCAGCTTCGGCACGATCAAGACTGCGACGGCGCTCGGGGGCGCGGTGGCCCGCGTGCGGGACGGTGAGCTGCTGGCCAGGATGCGGCAGGGGCAGGCGCGCCACGGCGTGCAGTCGCGCGCGGCGTATTTCGGCCGCATCGTCAAATACATGTTGCTCAAGACGCTTTCGTACCGCCTGCCGTTCCAATGCCTTGTGGGTGCGCTTCGCGTCCTCGGGCGCGATCACGACCGGCTCCTGAATTCCTCGGTGAGCGGTTTTGTGGCCGACCGCCTCTTCGAGCTGATCCGCCAGCAGCCGTGTGCTCCGCTGCTCGATACCTTGCGCCGGCGCATCGGGGAATTCGACGGCGGGCGCCTGCTGCGCCACGCCGAGCGCGGCCGCCGGCTCGCGCGAGCGCTGCGCGGGACGTATGCGTGTCCGGCGGCGCACGTCGCGCCCCATGCGTTCTGGGTTTTCCCGATCCTCACCGACACCCCCGATCTCCTGCGCCGGGAGTTGGCGCGGCACGGATTCGATGCGACCCAGGGGCAGAGCATGATCGTGGTCGATCCCCCTACCGGGCGCGAGGACTTGGAACCGCGCGAGACGCGACGGTTTCTCGCCCGCATCCTGTTCCTTCCGTTCTACGACGCGCTGCCGGATGACGAACTCGACCGCATGGCCGCGGTTCTCGCTCATTTCTCCGCAACCCGGGCCGCGCTCAATGGCACGCCCCATGCCGGCGAGAGTACGGCCGGAGGCGTCTTGCAGGACTGATCCCAATGCGGGAACGCATCCCCGAAAACGGGGCGCGGTGGAACGCGTCGAGCCCCACAATGCCCCTGAACATCTCATGGGCATGTTCTTGCGAACTTCAGGCTAAACTGCGATCTGTTCCGGTGTTCAGGCAGATCGTCTTCCGGGAGGAGGTCCAGCCATGCAGCACACCGCGATAGAGCACTTCCGCACCTACCAGCCCCGTCCGTTTACCCGAGCCGAGCGCGACCAGGTCACGGTACTCTTCGGCGGCCTGCATTGGAGGGCCGAGCGCCTGGTCCAGGGCGCGATGGAAAACCTCGGCTACCGCACGCAGGTGCTGCCGGTGGCGACGAAGGAGGATCTGCTCACGGGGCGGGAGCTCGCCGACATCGGGCA
>DASWHI010000254.1:0-15206 GCA_036398235.1 Burkholderiales bacterium | reverse complement strand
GAACACCGCCTTGCGGCTCTGCTCGGCGAGCCGCTCGGTGTGCCAGGCCGAATAGGCGAGCGCGCCAACCAACGGCGCGGCGACCAGCGTGAAGCCGGTCAGCAGCAGCCCGAGAAATGACCGGGGATACGCCATGTCCTTATAATTTCAACAAATTTTTGCACCAGCGAGGACCAATGTCACAGGCATCGGCCCCGGCAATCTATCTCGTCGCGGCGGTTGCCGCCAATGGAATCATAGGCGCCGACGGCAAGCTACCGTGGCACCTGCCGGAGGACCTGAAGCACTTCAAGCGCCTCACCATGGGACATCCGGTGATCATGGGCCGGCGCACCTGGGAATCGCTCGGGCGGCCGCTGCCCGGGCGGGAAAACATCGTCGTCACGCGCACGCCCGGCTATGAGGCCCCCGGCGCCGCGGTGGCAAGCTCGCTCGACGCGGCGATCGCGCTGTGTGCCGGGGAACCGGTCGCGTTCGTGATCGGCGGGACGGAGCTCTTCCAGGCAGCGCTGCCGCTGGCGCGCGGCCTGGTGTTGACCGAAATCCAGCGCGATTACGAGGGCGACACGCGGTTTCCGGCCTACGACCGCTCGCAGTGGCGCGAGTCGCAGCGCGAAGCGCACACTGCCGCGGACGGAACGCGCCTTGATTTCGTGCTCTACGAGCGGGCCTAGCTCTTCGACTCGAAGACCCGCACCTCGGGCAGGGGAAAGCCGTTGAACTGGCTCGCGTAGGCCGTCGTGTACGCGCCTGCGTTGCGGATGTAGACGAAATCGCGTTCCTGCAGGTCCGAAGGCAGGGGCTCGTCGCGCAGCACGATGTCGACCGAGTCGCAGGTCGGTCCGCCGACGGTCCACGGCACGTCCGGGCCGGAGCGGTCGGTGCGGATCCGGTACTTCAGGCCCTCGCTCGATTCGATCACCCCGCCGAACAGGCCCGCGTCCCAGTGCATCCAGCGCTTGCCGGCGCGGGTCGCGGTGCCGAGCACCCGGCAGACGAAGTAGCCGGCGTCGGACACCAGATAGCGCCCGGGCTCGGCGATCACCTGCACCTCCTCGCCGAACGCCTTGAGACCCTCGTTGACCACGCCGCCGATCACCTCGATCGACGGGATCGGCTTGACATGGCGCACCGGGAAGCCGCCGCCGATGTTGAGCAGCCGCGGCCTGAGTCCGGCCCTGGCCATGAGCTCGAACAGGCTGCGCGCCTTTTCCAGGGCGACACGCCAGTTCTCCGGGTTGCGGCACTGGGAGCCGACGTGGAAGGTGACGCCCGCGAGATCGGCCTTGAGCGCTACCGCCTCGGCAACGATTGCGTCCACTTCCTGCGCTTTCATGCCGAACTTGCCCGTCAGCGGCCAGTCGCTGCCGACGTTGGGGGCCTCGATGCGAACATAGAGCTTCGCGTCGGGCTTGATGCCGTGGATCTTCCTCAGCTCCTCGACGCTGTCCAGAACGAACCATTCGACGCCTTTTGCGGCGGCGTACTCGATGTAGGCCCGCGACTTCACCGGGTTGCTGTAATAGACCTCCGCGGCGGGCACCCCCAGCTCGAGCAGGAGGTCGAGCTCGGCAATGGAAGCAATCTCGAAGCCCGTGCCCTCCTCGATCAGGGCCTTCAGCACCCGGGGATCGGGGTTGGCCTTGACCGCGTAATGCGGATTGACCCGCGGCATGGCGGCCTTGAAGCGGCGGACCTTGGTGCGAACGATGCCGGTGTCAACCAGCAGAAAGGGCCTGGTGTAGCCCTGCTTGAGCGATTTGCGGACGTGCTTGAAGTCCAGGCGGACTTCGGGGTGGGTGTCGAAGAGGGGGGACTGTTCGGTTTCCGGGGCAGCTTGCGAATTCCTGAGGGCGACAGGGCGCTCGGCCATCAATATTCTCCTTGAGACCTAGGATTCGGGCAGGCGCCCGGCAACCGCGTCCGCCTCGTGGCGGAAATCTCGTGCCGCTGTCATCGTTGGTGATCTCAAAATTCCTGCACGCGTCACAAAAAATGCAAAACTTCCGCGAATTATATGACCGCTGTACCAGGAATCAAGAGTTTTTTCGTGTTTTGCGAAAAAAATTTCGGCGTGCGCACCGACGACGCAACCGGAGATGACGAACGCGAGCGGCGGCGAAGCAGCGCGCGGCGGACTGTGACAGGGTTTGCGAAAGAGATATGCGCCCACCAGGTCAGGCGCGGCGCAACGAAGTCGATCGACGGCGGAGGCGGCAGGGTTAGAGCGTCAAGACCGACGACCGGGACCCCTCACGAGTCGCCCGTCACGAGTCACGCTTCTATACCTTTGGAGGCGTGACCCCGCGCTGCCCCTGGTACTTTCCCCGGCGGTCCTTGTAGGAGGTCTCGCAGATGTCGTCGGCCTGGGCTTCGAGGAAGATCACCTGCGCCACCCCCTCGTTGGCGTAGATCTTGGCGGGGAGCGGCGTGGTGTTCGAGAACTCGAGGGTGACGTAGCCCTCCCACTCCGGCTCCAGCGGCGTCACGTTGACGATGATGCCGCAGCGGGCGTAGGTCGACTTTCCCAGGCACAGGATCAGCACGTTGCGGGGGACCCGGAAGTATTCGACGGTGCGGGCGAGCGCGAAGGAGTTGGGCGGGATGATGCAGATGTCGCCCTTCACGTCCACGAACGAGTTCGGGTCGAAGTTCTTGGGGTCGACGATGGTGGTGTTGATGTTGGTGAAGAGCTTGAATTCATCCGAGCAGCGGATGTCGTAGCCGTAGCTCGAGGTGCCGTAGGACACCAACCTGTGGCCGTTCGCCTCCTTGATCTGTCCGGGCTCGAACGGCTCGATCATGCGCTTCTCGAGCGCCATGCGCCGGATCCAGCGGTCGGATTTGATGCTCACGTGTTCTGGATGACGATCTTGGGAAACGCCGCCGAATGGTCCTGCGCCTTCTCGGCGATCTTCACCGCCACCCGGCGCGCAATCTGCCGGTAAATCGCGGCGACCCGGCCTCCGGGATCCGAGACCAGCGTCGGCTTGCCGGAATCGGTCTGCTCGCGGATGGCGGTATCCAGGGGCAGCGCGCCGAGCAGCTCGACATCGTAGTCCTTGCCCATCCGCTCCCCGCCGCCCGCGCCGAAGATGCGCTCCTCGTGCCCGCACTTCGGGCAGATGTAGATCGACATATTCTCGACGATGCCGAGGATGGGGATGCCGACCTTCTCGAACATCTTGAGGCCCTTGCGGGCGTCGATCAGCGCGATGTCCTGGGGCGTGGTCACGATGATCGCCCCCGTCACCGGAACGCGCTGGGCGAGCGTCAGCTGGATGTCGCCGGTCCCGGGCGGCAAGTCCACCACCAGGTAATCGACGTCACGCCACTTCGTCTCGTTCAGGAGCTGCTCCAGCGCCTGGGTCACCATCGGACCCCGCCACACCATCGGGGTGTCCGGGTCGATCAGGAAGCCGATCGACATCGCCTGGATGCCGTGCCCTTCCATCGGCTCGAGGTGCTTGCCGTCGCGCGATTCCGGCCGGCCGCGGATGCCGAGCATGATCGGCTGCGAGGGGCCATAGATGTCGGCGTCGAGGACCCCGACGCTCGCGCCCTCGGCCACCAGCGCGAGCGCGAGGTTGACGGCGGTAGTGCTCTTGCCCACCCCGCCCTTGCCGGAGGCGACGGCGATGACGTTCTTGATGCCCGGAACGAGCTTGACCCCGCGCTGCACGGCGTGCGAGACGATCTTCATCTGCACGCTGACCGTCGCGCTCGCCACGCCCGGGATCGCCTTGAGCGCCCTCGCCACCTCCTCCCGGATCGGCTCGAGCTGGCTTTTTCCCGGGTAGCCCAGCTGGATTTCCACCGCGATTTTGTCGCCGTCCACCTTGATGCTGCGGACCGACTTGGTGGTGACGTAGTCCTTGCGGGTATTGGGATCGATCAGCTTCTTCAGCGCTGCCTCGACCTGCTGCTCCGTGACCGCCATGAAATGCCTCGTTCCTATTCATTGTGGAAATGGCTCAATGCCGTTTCCGCACCGTACTTTGCCCCTCTCCTTTCGGGAGAGGGGGAAGGGGTGAGGGTCGAGCGGCGCCAAATACAACTGCGCGGAGCTCGGTGTAGGGCGCGATTCTATTCCGGTTCCAACCACTTACGCCAACGGGTCTATTCCGTCCGTCCAGCGGCTGTCAGGACGTGAGACTAAGCTTGCATTTTCGCGGCTAACCCTTCAAATTTGCTACAATTTCTGGCCCTAACTTCCGCCCATCACAATGCACCGCCGGCACCTCTTTGTCACCACGGCCCTGCCCTACGCGAACGGGCCGTTCCACATTGGCCACATCATGGAGTACATCCAGGCCGACATCTGGGTGCGATTCCAGCGCATGCAGGGTCACGATGTGCATTTCATCGGCGCCGACGACGCGCACGGGGCGCCGATCATGCTCGCCGCCGAGAAGGCCGGGAAATCGCCTGAGGCATTCATCGCCGAGGTCGCAAGCGGACGCAAGCAGTATCTCGACGGCTTCCATATCGAGTTCGACAACTGGCACTCGACTCATTCGAAGGAGAACACCGAACTCTCGCAGGATCTCTATCGCCGGTTGAAGGCGAAGGCGCTCGTCTACTCGAAGACGATCGAGCAGTTCTTCGATCCGGTCAAGGGGATGTTCCTCGCCGACCGCTACATCAAGGGCGAATGTCCGAACTGCGGCGCGAAAGACCAGTACGGGGACGCCTGCGAGAACTGCAGCTCCGTCTATTCGCCCACGAAGCTGAAAAATCCCTACTCGACGCTGTCGGGCGCCACGCCGGTGATGAAATTATCGGAGCACTCCTTCTTCAGGCTCTCCGATCCGAAGTGCAAGGAGTTCCTGCGCGAGTGGATCAACAAGCCGGGCCGGCTCCAGACTCAAGTCGCCAACAAGGCGAAAGAATGGCTGGAGGGCAAGGACGATAAAACGCTCGCCGACTGGGACATTTCGCGCGACCCGCCCTATTTCGGCATCCGGATCCCGGATATCAAGGAGGAAAAGTACCTATATGTCTGGCTGGATGCCCCGATCGGTTACTTCGCGAGCCTGAAGAACTATTGCGACCGCAAGGGCATCGATTTCGACGCGATCGTAAAACGCGGCAGCGATACCGAGATGATCCACTTCATCGGCAAGGACATCATTTATTTCCACACCCTGTTCTGGCCGGCGATGCTCCATTTCTCCGGCCTCTACAAGACGCCGGACCAGGTCAACGTGCACGGCTTTATCGGAGTATCGGGCGAGAAAATGTCGAAGTCGCGCGGGACCGGTATCGACCCGCTGCGCTACCTCAGTCTCCGCATGAACCCCGAGTGGCTGCGCTACTACATCGCCGTCAAGCTGAATGCGGGCGTTGAAGACATCGACTTTAATCCCGATGACTTTGTAGCGCGGGTTAACAGCGATCTGATTGGGAAGTACATAAACATCGCTAGCCGATGTGCGCCCTTCATCACTAAGAGATTTAACGGGCGACTGGCAAACTTCAACCCGGATCTCCTACCACACGAACAGATTTTCATGACTTATGCGACAGCGGCAAAGGAGATCCGCATTGACTACGAAGCAAGAGAATTTGGTAAGGCTCTCAGACTGATCATGGCGCTTGCCGACGTAGCAAACGGCTACATCGACGAGCAAAAGCCGTGGGAACTTGCGAAGCGACCCGAAAAAGAGCGCGACCTGCACATTGTTTGTACTGTGGGCCTTAATCTGTTCAGAATGCTCTCACTTTTGCTCAAACCAGTGCTTCCAGCCACAGCGGTGCGTTCCGAGGAGTTGTTTGCAGGAACTTCATTGAGCTGGGATGCATTGAATAGGCTGATGAAGACACCTAACTCCGTGAACCCGGAGAGCCTGTTGTTAGGGACCTCCATTCGCCCCTATGAACACCTTATGACCCGCGTCGAGGAAAAGCAGCTCGATGCGCTGTTCGAAACCGAAAAGGAACCATCGATGACATCTACCCCCCCATCCCAGCCTTCCCCCGCGAGGGGGGAAGGAGCAGTCGGTGGTGCTCCGCAAATCACAATTGATGACTTCTCGAAGATTGATTTGCGGATCGCCAGAATAGTGATGGCCGAGCACGTCGCGGGCGCGGACAAGCTGTTGAGGCTCACGCTCGACTTCGGCGGCACGACGAAAACGGTGTTCGCGGGCATCAAGTCGGCGTACGACGCGGAGAGTCTCAAGGGCCGGCTCACGGTTGCGGTCGCGAATATGGCACCGCGCAAGATGAAGTTCGGCGTTTCCGAGGGCATGGTGCTCGCCGCTTCAGGCGACGGTCCTGGCATATACTTGCTCTCCCCGGATTCCGGTGCCCTGCCCGGAATGCGCGTTAAATAATCATATAATCAGTGTGTTAGACCATGAATGTACGAATGAATGCGTATCGCCCTGCTCTCGCTCCGGACGCTAAGGGAGACAGGGTTCCTTTTGCGCGCCTCGTGGGTCACGCATCATCCGTCATGCCGCAGCAGTCACGCCTCACCCGCCACCCCTGGTAAGCGAACGCGATGCAAACCGCGATCAACCGCACCTTCATCTGCAGCGTCGTGTTCCTCGACATCGTCGAGTACTCGAGGAAGCCCGTTGCCGAGCAGATATTCTTCAAGGAGCGGCTGAACACGCTGCTGACCGAGGCTCTGGCGAGCGTCGCGCCCAACGACCGCATCATCCTCGACACCGGCGACGGCGCGGCCCTTTCGTTTCTCGGCGACCCGGAGGACGCGCTCTACGTGGGCCTCTCGCTGCGCGAGGCGCTGCAGAAGCCGCAGCCGCCGGGTCCGGAGCTGAAGATCCGCCTCGGCATCAATCTCGGCCCGGTGCGGCTGGTGAAGGACATCAACGGCCAGCCCAATATCATCGGCGACGGCATCAACGTCGCGCAGCGCGTGATGGGCTTCTCCGAGCCCGGCCAGATTCTGGTTTCGCGCTCCTTCTACGAGGTGGTGTCGTGCCTGTCCGAAGGCTACGGGCAGATGTTTCGCTATGAAGGCGCGCGCACGGACAAGCACGTGCGCGAGCACGAGATCTACACCGTCCTCGCGACGACCGCGTCGCTGCAGCGCACGACCGCCGCAAGCCCCAGGACCCGGTTGCCCGCAGGCGGCGCGGTGGTGCTGGACAAGCTCACGCAAACCGCCGTGGTCGTCAAAGACAACCTGCGCCGCAAGCCGCGCCTGGGAACCGGGCTCGCCGTGGCGGCCATCCTCAGCGTTGCGGTGGGGCTGCGGCTCGCCCGCCAGCCTGCCGCGGCGCCGGTGCCGCCGCCCTCACCTTCCCCGCCCCGGATTTCCGCGGCGCCGGCACCTGGTCCGGCGGCGCAAGCGGCTCCTGCAACGAAGCCGGATAGGCCCGGCACGACTGCGGCGGCGCCCGCGAAACCCGCGCGCCCTCCCGCCCGGGTAGCCGCCGCGCCGGCGAAACCCAGGCCCGCGACTCCGGCCGCAAGGGCACCGTCCGCGCCACTCATCGATGAGGAGTCGCCTGCGGAACCGGAAACCGTGGCTTCGGCGTCGGCACGGGCGACGCTGAACCTCGCCATCACTCCCTGGGGCGAGGTCCATATCAACGGCAGAATGCAGGGCGTGTCGCCGCCGCTGCGCAACGTCGAGCTCACGCCGGGCCGGCACCGGGTCGAGATCCGGAACGCCAATTTCCCGCCGCATGTCGAGATCGTGGACGCCAAAGCCGGCAGTAGGATTAGAATTAGGCACAAGTTCCAGAATTGAGGGGGGAGATGGCGTTCTTGAGGCTGGTGATGGCAGCAGCGATCGCCGCGATTCTCCTGGGCTGCGAGTCCGCTCCCATCAAGGCCATTCAGCAGGAATTCAAAGGCCTGTTCGAGCCGCACAAGGGGGAGGCGAACCTCGTCAGCGGCATCAAGCAGTACGAGGACGGAAATTACTCCGCGGCGGCGCGCCTGCTGCAGTCGAGCCTCGACCAGGGGCTCGGCTGGAACGACCAGGTCAGGGCGCACAAGTATCTCGCCTTCATCCACTGCGTCTCGGGACGCGAGCGGCGCTGCCGCGACGAATTCCGCGCCGCCCTCAAAATCAACCCCTCGTTCGAGCTCGCCGCAAACGAAGCCGGCCACCCGATCTGGGGGCCCGCGTTCCGCGCCGTGAAAGGCGAGCAATAGGACGCCCGGATCGCGGAGCCGCCTGGATGCAGGATCACGCCGAGTGACGTCGATTTCCACGTCTCGGGGCTTACGGAGCGAAGCCCCGGCGCCGGCCCGATCGGTTTCATGGAACCGCGCACGCTAGGCCGCTACGAGCTCCTCGCCGAGCTCGGCAAGGGCGCGATGGGCGTCGTCTATCGCGCCAACGATCCCCTGCTCGACCGGCAGGTCGCGATCAAGACTGTCAGCATGTCGCTCGACCCGCAGGAGATGGCGGAATACGAAGGCCGCTTCTACCAGGAAGCCAAGGCCGTCGGCAGCCTCAACCATCCCAACATCGTCACCGTCTACGACGTCGGCAAGAGCGGCAACCTCGCCTACATGGCGATGGAGTTCCTGCAGGGCGAGGAGCTGCGCTCCCTGATGGCGACCGGCCGGCCGCTGCCGGTCACGCGCGCGGTCGATATCGCGGCCCAGGTGGCCGAAGGTCTCGCCTACGCGCACCAGAATGGCGTCGTCCACCGCGACGTCAAGCCGGCCAACATCATGCTTTCGGTCACCGGCCGCTGCAAGATCACCGACTTCGGCATCGCGCGGATGCGCTCGGCGGAGGTGAAGACCCAGACCGGCATCGTGCTCGGCTCGCCACGCTACATGTCGCCCGAGCAGGTCGCAGGCAAGCGCGCCGAGCCGCGCTCGGACATATTTTCCCTCGGTGTGATCCTCTACGAGATGCTGACCGGGAAGCCCCCCTTCACCGGCGAGGACGTGACCTCGGTCATGTTCCAGATCATGAACCTGGTGCCGCCGCCGCCGAGCTCGCTCAATGCACGGGTGCCGGAAGTGCTGGACTTCATCGTCGCCAAGGCGATCGCCAAGATCCTCGACGACCGTTACGCGAGCGCCGACGAGCTCGCCAAGGATTTGCGCGAGGTCTCCAAGCAGATCGATACCACGGTCCACACGCTCTCGGCGACCCGCCCGCCGGTGGCCGCGAAGCTCGACCCCGACGCGGCCCAGGCGCTGATACGGTCGATTCCGGATACGCGCCGCACCGACGCCGCCGAGGTCAGCACGCTCGGCGCGACCCCGGTGCCCGCGCTCGGGCTGTCGCGGGCGTTCGATTCCCTCGACGCCACCATGAGGCTCGCCATCAATACCGGCATGGTGGAGGAGTTGAAGGAGTTCTCCGAAAGCGGAAAGCACAAGCCGCTGACCGATACCGGCACGCCCTCGGAAGCGCGCGCGATCATCGGCAACATGCGCCTGGGGCCAGGCTGGACCGACAAGGACAAGCTCATCTTCGCCGCCAGCGTCGCCGGCGCCACGATCGTCGGCGCCATCATCGTTCTTTACTGAAACTTGCAAGTCGCAAAGCGCAGTGAGAAATTCGGGGGTGGCACAGGCCATGACACATGTCTTTCACCGCGACCCGCGCCAGATCTACCCCGTCGCCGTAGGCGGCGAGAACGCGTATCTGATCGATCGTGACGGCCGGCGCTATCTCGACGCCTCGGGCGGCGCCGCGGTCTCCTGCCTGGGCCATTCCGATCGCGCGGTGCTCGAGGCGATCAAGGCACAGCTCGGCGCCCTGCCCTATGCGCATACCTCCTTTTTCAGCAACGAGCCGATGGAGCGGCTCGCGGACGCGCTGATCGCGCGCGCTCCGGCCGCATTCGACAAGGTCTACTTCGTCTCCGGCGGCTCGGAGGCGATGGAAGCCGCGCTCAAGCTCGCGCGCCAGTATTTCGTCGAGACCGGCGAACCGCAGCGCCGCCACGTGATCGCGCGGCGCCAGTCCTATCACGGCAACACCCTCGGCGCGCTCGCCGTCGGCGGGAATCAGTGGCGCCGCAGGCAGTTCCAGCCGCTGCTGTTCGAGACCAGCCACGTCTCGCCCTGCTACGCCTACCGCGACCTGCGCCCCGGCGAGAGCGAGGAGGCCTATGCCGCCCGGCTTGCCGCCGAGCTCGAAACCGAGATCATGCGGCTCGGCCCGGACCGCGTGATCGCTTTCGTCGCCGAGACGGTGGCGGGCGCGACGCTCGGCGCCGTGCCTCCGGTCGCCGGATATTTCCGGCGCGTGCGCGAGTTGTGCGACCGCTTCGGCATGCTCCTCATCCTCGACGAGGTGATGTGCGGGATGGGACGCTGCGGCACGACCTTCGCTTTCGAGCAGGAGGATATCGTGCCCGACCTGGTGTGCATCGCAAAGGGCCTCGGCGCCGGCTATCAGCCGATCGGCGCCATGCTCGCCTCGCGCAAGGTGTTCGACGCGATCGTCGCAGGCAGCGGATTTTTCCAGCATGGCCACACCTATCTCGGCCACCCGGCGGCGTGCGCGGGCGCGCTCGCGGTGCAGCGCCGGCTGTACGAAGACGGGCTGCTTGCGCGGGTCAAGCCGCTGGGCGCGGTTTTCGAGCGCAAGCTCCGCGCCGCCTTCGGCGCCCATCCCAACGTCGGCGACATTCGCGGCCGCGGGCTGTTCTGGGGACTGGAGCTCGTGGCCGACCGCGCGAGCAAGGCGCCACTCGATCCCGGGCTGCGCGCAAGCGCGCGGGTAAAAAGCGAGGCGATGAAGGCAGGCCTCCTATGCTACCCGATGGGCGGCACGATCGACGGTACGAGAGGCGATCACATACTGCTTGCGCCGCCTTTCATCATCGAGGAGCCGCAGCTCGACGAGATCGTGGACAAGCTCGGGCGTGCGCTCGAGGCGGCGCTCCCGTCCCCGGCGCTCACCCCGGCCGGGAGCGTGCCAGCTTGTCGCCCGGAGGGCGATACGCTAATCTAGATTCAGCCGGCGATTCGACCGGCAAATCCACTATAGGAGGTAGCCATGGGAAATCTCCGCATTCTTGCCGTGCTGCTCGCTGCGGGATCGATCGGTGCCGCGGTGCCGGCCGCGCACGCTCAGCAGAAGTACATCACCATCGGCACCGGCGGCGTGACCGGCGTGTACTACCCGGCCGGTGGCGCGATCTGCCGCCTGGTGAACAAGGACCGCAAGACGCACGGCATCCGCTGCTCGGTCGAGTCCACCGGGGGCTCGGTGTTCAACATCAACACGATCAAGGCGCGCGAACTCGACATGGGAGTGGCGCAATCCGACGTGCATTACAACGCCACCAAGGGCGTCGGGCAGTTCGCGAAGGACGGCCCGTTTAAGGAGCTGCGTTCCGTGTTCGCGCTGCATCCGGAGCCGGTCACCGTGGTCGCGCGCAAGGACCTCAACATCAAGAGCTTTTCCGGGTTCAAGGGCAAGAAATTCAACGTCGGCAACCCCGGCTCGGGCACGCGCGCCTCGCTCGAGGAACTGATCGGCGCGATGGGCTGGAAGCTCTCGGATTTCGCGCTCGCCTCGGAACTGAAGGCCGACGAGCACGGTTCGGCGCTCTGCGACGGCAAGATCGACGGCTTCTTCTACCTGGTCGGCCACCCTTCGGCGAACATCCAGGATCCGACCACGGTGTGCGGGGCGAAGCTGGTGCCGGTCACGGGATCCGCGGTGAACAAGCTCGTCAAGGACAAGCCGTATTACGCGTTTGCGACGATTCCCGCCGGCCTCTATCCGAACAACCCGCAGGAGACCCAAACCTACGGCGTGCTCGCAACGTTCGTCTCGTCGACCCAGGTTCCCAACGATACCGTGTATGCAGTGGTGAAGGCGGTGTTCGACAACTTCGAGGAGTTCAAGAAACTGCACCCGGCATTCCAGGTGCTCAAGCCGGAAAACATGATCAAGGACGGGCTTACCGCGCCGCTGCACGCGGGCGCCGTCAGGTACTACAAGGAAAAGGGCTGGCTGAAGTGATCCGCGCGGCACGGGCGGCGTAAATCGGGCCGGGCGCGTCGCGCCCGCTTTTTTTCGGGAAAAACGATGTCCGATTCGGCCCGGGCGCCGAGTCCCGAACTGCGGCAGCTCGTCGCCGAGACGGACGCGGGGGGACGCACGCCGACGGGGTGGGTCGGGCGGCTCATCTTCGTCGTTGCGGTCGGCTGGTCGCTGTTTCAGCTGTGGTACGCCTCGCCGCTTCCGTTCGTGCTCGGATGGGGCGTGCTGAACGACACCGAGGCGCGTTCGCTGCACCTCGGCGTTGCGCTGTTCCTGGCGTACCTCTGCTGCCCGGCGCTCAGCACCTCCTCGCGCGCGCGCGTGCCCCTGCACGACTGGCTGCTCGCGCTCGCCGCCTGCTTTGCCGGCGCGTATTTCCTGTTTTTCTATGCCGAGCTCGCGACGCGGCCCGGCATACCCAACTTGCAGGACATCGTCGTCGCGAGCCTGGGGCTTGTGCTGCTGCTCGAGGCGACACGGCGCGCGGTCGGGCTGCCGATGACGATTCTCGCCGCCGTCTTCCTCGCCTACATCATGCTCGGCAGTTATCTGCCCGACGTGCTCGCGCACAAGGGCGCTTCGCTGGAACGGATGCTCACGCACCAGTGGCTCACGACAGAAGGCGTCTACGGCGTCGCCCTCGGCGTATCGGTCGGCTACATCTTCATCTTCGTGCTGTTCGGGTCGATGCTCGACAAGGCGGGCGCGGGCAACTATATGATGCAGGTGTCGTTCGCGCTGCTCGGCCATCTGCGCGGCGGACCGGCCAAGGTCGCGGTCGTGTCATCCGGGTTGAACGGCCTCATCTCCGGCTCCTCGGTCTCGAATGTGGTCTCGGGCGGTATATTCACGATCCCGCTCATGACCAAGTCCGGCTACGGCGGCGTCAAGGCGGGCGCGATCGAGACCGCCTCTTCGGTGAACGGGCAGATCATGCCGCCGGTGATGGGCGCCGCGGCGTTCCTGATGGTCGAGTATGTCGGCATTCCGTACACCGAGGTCATCAAGCACGCGTTCCTGCCGGCGCTCATTTCGTACATCGCGCTTTTCTACATCGTGCACCTCGAGGCGCTCAAGCTTGGTCTGGATCCCACGGCGCAGGCCCGCGAGCGCACGTTGCCGCGGAAGCTCGTCGCCTGGGCGCTCGGGATCTCGGGCACGGTCGCGGTGTGCGCCGTGGTTTACTTCGTCGCCGAAGCGGTGAAGAGCCAGCTCGGCGCGGCGGCGCCCTGGGTGCTCGGAGCGATGCTTGCGGCGCTCTACGTCGTTTCGGCGTGGGTCGCCGCGCGCTGCCCGGATCTGCCGCCTGACATCGACATCGAGCACCCGGTGCTTCCCGACACCTGGCCGACGGTGAAAGCAGGGCTGCACTTCCTCATTCCCCTCGGCGTGCTCATCTGGTGCCTGATGATCGAGGAGCTTTCGCCCGCGCTTTCCGCGTTCTGGGCAACGCTCACGTTGATGGTCCTGATGGCGACGCAACGACCGCTCACCAGGCTGTTTCGCGGACAGCGCGGTCTCGGGACCGAGGCGAAGCGCGGCCTGCGGGAAGTCGTCGAGGGACTCAATGTGGGCGCCCGCAACATGATCGGCATCGCGATCGCGACGGCTACCGCGGGCATCATCGTGGGCGGCATCACGTTGACGGGCCTCGGGCTGCGCATGACCGAATTCGTGGAGGTGGTGTCGCAAGGGAACGTGGTGGTGATGCTGATATTCACTGCCTTCGTCTGCCTGGTCCTCGGGCTCGGTGTGCCCACCACCGCGAACTACATCCTGGTCGCGACGCTGATGGCGCCGGTGATCGTCGAGCTTGGCGCGCAGTCCGGTCTCGTGATCCCGCTCATCGCCGTGCATCTCTTTGTCTTCTACTACGGGATCATGGGCGACATCACGCCGCCGGTCGGGCTCGCGACCTTCGCCGCTGCGGCGATCTCGGGCGAGGACGCCATCAAGACCGGGCTGCAGGGTTCCGTTTACGCACTGCGCACCGTAGTACTGCCCTTCGTCTTCATCTTCAACCCGATGCTGCTGCTCATCGACGTGCGCGGCTGGTTCGAGGTGCTGCTCGTGTTCTTCGCCGCGACCGCCGCCTCGCTTGTGTTCGCCGCCGCGACGCTCGGCTGGTTCCGTACCCGCTGCAAATGGTGGGAAATCGTGCTGCTGCTGCTCGCCACCTTCGCGTTGTTCCGGCCCGACTACTTCATGGATCAGCTCTACGAGCCCTACACCGACGTCGCGTCCAGGGAAATCCTCCGCATCGCCCGGGAGCTCCCGGAAAAGGATCGCCTGGTGCTGGTGATCGAGGGCGAGAATGTGGAGGGCGAGAGAATCCGCAAGACGGTCGCCGCCCGGCTTGACAAGCCGGGCGAGGCGCGCGACCGCCTCGCCGAAGCCGGGCTCACCGTGTCGGTGCTGGGCGATGAGGCGCGGATCGTGAACGTCAGGTTCGGCAGCCGCGCAAGAAGGTCCGGTTTCGAGCTGGGCTGGAAAATCGCGACGATCAAGGTCCCGAGTGACCGTCCCTCGGAGCACTGGGTTTACCTGCCGGCGCTCGTGCTGGTGGCTTTCGTCTATTTTGCGCAGCAGGCCCGAATGCGGCGCATGGCCCAAAGGGCGTGACTCGTCAGTCGTGAGTGGTGAGCGGACCAAAGCCGAAAATCGCGGCTGAGCGAACGGTTCGGTCTACGCACCACACACCAATCACTCATCACGCCATTGAAAATTCAAAGCGTCGAAGCAATCGCCGTCGAAATCCCGCTCAGGAAGAATTTCGGCGGCAGCACCTACTCCGTCCTCAAGCGCTGCACCGTGGTGACGCGCGTGCGCGGCGACGAGGGTTTAGCGGGCGAGGTCTACAACGGCGACAACCGCAGCCACGGGCGCGAAATCGTGCGCCTGATACACGAGGCGCTCGCGCCGCGCGTGCGGGGGTTGGACATCCTGGAGGTCGAGCGCGCGTGGCAGGCGATGTTCGACTTGAGTCACACCAGCGCCGACCGCAAGATCCTGCTCGAGGCGATCGCGTGCGTGGACTGCGCGCTGTGGGACCTCGTCGGCAAATCGCAGGGAAAGAGCGTCGCGGCGCTTCTCGGCGGGAACCGTGAGCGGCTTCCCATCATCTCCATCGGCGGCTACTACATGGAGGGCAAGACGCTCGCCGACATCGGCCGCGAGATGGAGCACTACCGCGCCGCCGGCATGGCGGGCTGCAAGTTCAAGGTCGGCGGTCTCGCGCCGGAAGCGGATGCCG
>DASWHI010000253.1:0-2859 GCA_036398235.1 Burkholderiales bacterium | reverse complement strand
GCCGCGGCCGACGCGATCCTGATCTGCGTCGGCTACGACCGCGAGCTGCGCGAGCTGCTGTCCGGCAGCGGAATTCCCGGGCACGCCCGCAGCGGCACGATCGTTGCCATCCTCTCCACGGTGCATCCGGATACGGTGCGCGAGCTCGCGCAGCGCGGCCGGGCGCACGGCTTGCACGTTGTGGACGCCACGATGTGCCGCGGCGGCTGGGCGGCCGACGAGGGCACGCTGCTCTCCTTCGTCGCCGGAAGCCCGGAGATCGTTGCGCGCCTGCGGCCGGTGCTCGCGGCATTCTCGAGCGACATCATTCACACCGGGGACATCGGCTCGGCGCAGGTCGCCAAGGCCGTGAACAACATGATCATGTGGGCCTGCCTCGTGGCCGACCACGAGGCGCTTGCGCTCGCCCACCGCTACGGGCTCGACGTCGAGATGATGCGCAAGGCGCTGTTGACGACCCACTCGACGAACGGCGCGCTCGAGCATTGGGGAAAACAGACCATGGCGTGGGCCGACGACGACATGGAGATCGTCGGCGCCATGGCGAAGGAAAAGGGGCTGTCGCTTCCCCAGGCCGGCGCCGTGCAGGAAATCTGCCGCACGCTCAAGCCCAGGCGCTTCCAGCTGGACCAGTACGGCACCTGAACGGCAGGGCGGAAGGCGCTATAATCTTGGCTCGCATGGAGAGCAGTCATGGGCATTGAATCCCACTACCACAGCAAGAAGGACCGGGTGTTCGTCCGGGGCATCCAGGGGCATTACAACCTCAAGGAGGAGCTCCAGCGCCTGCGCGCCCTGCCGCGCGTGAAGAAGGGCAGCGAGTTGAAGTTCATGGACGGACCGCAGTGCTACAGCCGGCACTACGTCGAGCCGGTGGACGGTCTTGGCCAGACGCTGCACATCCACCTCGAAGAATACGGGCCCGGCGGCGTGTCGCAGAAGCATGGGCACGTGAACGAGGCCGCGTTCTACATCCTCGACGGGCGCGGCTACGAGGTCCACGACGGGGTGCGCTACGACTGGCAGGCCGGCGACGTGGCGATCGTCCACAACAATTGCGTGCACCAGCACCACAACGCCGACCCCGACAAGCCGGCGCGCGCGCTGGTGCTGAAGGCGAAGCCGATGTACCTGTTCCTGAACATGCTCTTCCAGAAAACCGTGATCCCGCGCCCCACCGAGCCGGCGCCGGGCGGCGCGGGCTTCAAGCCGCGCGAGGAAGAGCAGGACTACAACCACGCGGAGTGACCGATGGCCTGGGGCGAAGCGAAAGCCTGGTTGAAGGGCAAGACGAGCGGCAGGCTCTACCAGAACCTCCTCGACGACGCGACGGGCGCGCCGGCGCGCAACGCCAAGCGCAAGAAGATCGTGCGTCCGGACGACATGGTCTGGGAGATGTCGCGGCAGGGGCTGCTGAAGCACCTGATCAACGAGCAGATGAACACGCGCATGGAGACGGTGGACGCCTACATGCAGATCATTCCGCCGGGCAGCCGCTCGGGGAAGCACCGGCATCTCGCCGAGGAGTGCCTCTACGTGCTCGAGGGGCGCGGCTACGACCTGCACCAGGACTGCGACGTCGAGATCACCGACACCTATCACTGGAAGCCGCAGGACGAGATCAAGCGCTACGAGTGGGAGGCCGGGGACGTGATCTACATCCCGCCCAACACGATCCACCAGCACTTCAACGCGGACCCGGACCGTCCCGTGCGGCTCATATCGGCGATCAACCGCGTCTACAAGTTCTGCGGCCTGAACGACCTCGAGCAGATCGAGGACGCGCCCGAGTACGACGCCAAGGTCGTGCTCACCGCCGAGGTGGTCAAGCGCTACCTCGCGAGGAAGGTCAAGGAACCCGCCTGACCTATTCTTCCTCTCCCTTGCGAGGAGGAAGCTATTTTTCCTCCCCCCTTGCGGGGGAGGATTGAGGTGGGGGGTCAAGGGTGTAGCGCAGGGCAGAGTCCCCCCATCCTAGCCTTCCCCCTCAAGGGGGGAAGGAACACAGGAATAAGATCCCCCTGCCGCCTGTTTACCGGGGCGCGCAGAACGTCCCGCGCCATTCCCGGAGGAGCCGCGCATGAGAACGAGCCTCGTCGCCCTTATCGCCTGCGCCATCGCGCTTGCGGCGGTTCCCGTCGAGGCGCAGCAAAAACCCCTGCGCGTGCGCGGCACGATCTCCGCGTTCGACGGGAAAGTGCTGTCGGTCAAGTCCCGCGACGGTCGGGACCTCGTGATCGAGCTCGGCGAGAAGGCCTCGGTAGCGGCCGCCAAGGCGATCACCCTTGCCGACTTCAAGCCGGGCGATTACGTCGGTTCCACCACCCTTAAGCGCGATGACGGTGCGCTGGTTGCCGTCGAGGTTCACGCGATTCCCCGCACCGTCCGGGAAGGCCACGGGCCGTGGGACCTCCTGCCCGGCTCGATGATGACCAATGCCAGCATCGAATCCATTGCCCCGGCGGACGGCGGGCAGGAGCTGACGCTGGTGTACAAGGACGGATCGCAAACGATCCTGGTGCCGCCGGGCGCGGCGATCGTCACCACGGTTGCGGCGGACCGCTCCGACCTCAAGCCGGGCGAGTACGTGTGGCTGAACGCCCAGATCGGCGCCGACGGCAAGCTGAGCTTCTCGGGACGCATCCAGGTGAGCAGAGACGGCGTCAGGCCGCCGCATTGAATGGAAAAGCCATGAGAAAAATCCAATCCGGACTACTATTCGTCGCGCTCGGCCTGCTGGCGGGCGCCGTCGATGCGCAGCAGCCCACGCGCGTGCGCGGCACGATCAGCGCGTTCGACGGCACAGTACTCTCCGTGAAATCGAAGAGCGGGGACACGACTATCGTGCTCGGCGAGAAA
>DASWHI010000252.1:0-5339 GCA_036398235.1 Burkholderiales bacterium | reverse complement strand
GCGTTACGGCGTCGAGCTCGATCCGGATTCCGAGGCGATCGTCACCATCGGCTCGAAGGAGGGCATCGCGCACCTCGCGCTCGCCGCCCTTGACACCGGCGACACCGTGCTGGTGCCCAACCCGAGCTACCCGATCCATATCTACGGGCCGGTCATCTCCGGTGCCGACATCCGGCACGTGCCGATGACGCCGGAGGCCGATTTCTTCGAGGCGGTCGAGCGGGCGTTCAGGGACTCCTATCCGAAGCCCAAAATGCTGATCGTCAATTTTCCCAGCAACCCGACGACGCAGTGCGTGGACCTGCCGTTCTTCGAGCGGCTCGTCGCGCTCGCGCGGGAGCATCACGTCTACGTCGTGCACGATCTCGCGTACGCCGATATCGTGTTCGACGGCTACCAGGCGCCCTCGATCCTGCAGGTGCCCGGCGCGCGCGAGATCGCGGTCGAGTTCTTCACCATGTCGAAGAGCTACAACATGGCGGGCTGGCGCGTGGGCTACATGGTCGGCAACCGGGAGCTCGTCACCGCGCTCGCGCGAATGAAGAGCTATCATGACTACGGCATGTTCACACCGATCCAGGTGGCCTCCATCATCGCCCTGGAAGGGCCGCAGGATTGCGTGGAGACCGTGCGCAAGGTCTACCAGGGGCGCCGCGACGTGCTGTGCAGCGGCATGCGGGCGATGGGCTGGAACGTCGAGGTGCCGAAAGCGACCATGTACGTCTGGGCGCCGATTCCCGAGCCGTACCGAAAACTCGGGTCGCTCGAGTTTTCCAAGAAGCTGCTGGCGGACGCCAGGATCGCGGTGGCGCCCGGCATCGGCTTCGGGCAGTACGGCGACGGCCACGTGCGGTTTGCCCTGATCGAGAACGAGGCCCGCACGCGCCAGGCGCTGCGCGGGATCAAGGACATGTTCAAGAAGGACGGAGCATGAAACCGATCAACGTCGGCCTGCTCGGCATCGGCACCGTGGGCGGCGGCACATTCACGGTGCTCGATCGCAACCGCGAGGAGATTTCGCGCCGCGCCGGTTGCGCAATCACGATGAAGATGGTCGCCGACAAGGAAGTGGAGAAGGCGCGCCGCATCGTCGGGGGGCGCGCGACCGTCACCGCCGATGCGAAAGAGGTGGTGAGCAATCCCGATATCGACATCGTGGTCGAGCTGATCGGCGGGACCACCATCGCCAAGGACTTGATCCTCCAGGCGATCGCCGCCGGCAAGCACATCGTTACCGCCAACAAGGCGCTGATTGCGCGGCACGGCAACGAGATCTTCGCCGCGGCGCAGAAGCAGGACGTGATGGTGGCGTTCGAAGCGGCGGTGGGCGGCGGTATCCCCATCATCAAGTCGCTGCGCGAGGGGCTCAGCGCCAACCGGATCGAGTGGATCGCGGGCATCGTCAACGGCACTTGCAACTTCATCCTGTCGGAGATGCGCGAGCGCGGCGCGAGCTTCGAGGACGTGCTCAAGGAAGCGCAGCGGCGCGGTTACGCCGAGGCCGATCCCACCTTCGATATCGAGGGCGTGGACGCCGCGCACAAGACGACCATCATGGCGGCGATCGGCTTCGGCATCCCGATGCGGTTCGAGTCCGCCTATATCGAAGGCATCTCCCGGCTCACGCGGGAGGACATCCGTTACGCGGAGGAGCTCGGCTACCGCATCAAGCTGCTCGGCATCACCCGGCGCCGGCCGAAGGGCATCGAGATCCGGGTGCACCCGGCGCTGGTGCCGGCGCGGCGCCTGATCGCCAGCGTGGAAGGGGTGATGAACGCCATCCTGGTGAAGGGGGATGCCGTCGGCCAGACGATGTATTACGGGGCAGGGGCGGGGGCGGAACCGACCGCCTCGGCCGTGATCGCCGACCTGGTCGACGTGGCGCGCATGCTGACCGCGGACCCGGAGCACCGCGTGCCGCATTTCGCCTTCCAGCCCGGTCAGCTCGCCGATACGCCGATCCTGCCGATGGGCGAGGTGGAGACCCGCTGCTACCTGCGGATGAAGGTGCAGGACAAGCCCGGCGTGCTCGCCGACATCACGCGCATCCTCGCGGATTTGCGAATCTCGATCGAGGCGATGGTGCAGAAGGAGCCGCGCGTGGGCGAGGTCGAGGTGGACATCATCATGCTCACCCACCTGACCGTCGAGAAGAATGTGGACGCCGCGATCGCGAAGATCGAGAAGCTGCCGGTGGTTGTCGGCAAGGTCACCCGCATCCGGCTCGAAGAGCTCAACTGACAGTTTCCAGTTCCGAGTTTCCAGTTTCGAGTTGGGTTCTCAACTCGGCAGCCCCACACTGGTGAACTCGAAACTCGCAACTTAAAACTCGAAACTATGTATACCGGACTGATCGACAAGTATCGCGACCGCCTGCCGGTCGCGGCGGATACGCGCGCCATCTCTCTCAACGAAGGCGCGACGCCGCTGATCGAGCTGAGGAACCTGCCGGTGCTGGTGCGCAAGAAAGTCGGCATCTACGCCAAGTTCGAGGGCGCGAATCCCACCGGCTCGTTCAAGGACCGCGGCATGACGATGGCGGTCACGCAGGCGGTGGAGGAGGGCGCGCGGGCGATCATTTGCGCGTCCACCGGCAACACGTCGGCCTCCGCCGCGGCCTACGCCGCGCGCGCCGGCATCGCCTGCTTCGTGCTGATCCCCGAAGGCAAGATCGCGCTCGGCAAGCTCTCCCAGGCGATGATGCACGGCTCGGTCGTGATCCAGATCCGCGGCAATTTCGACGAGGGCATGCGGCTCGTTCAGGAAATCGCCGCGTCACTTCCGGTAAAGATCGTCAACTCGATCAATCCCTACCGCATTCAGGGGCAGAAGACCGTTGCCTTCGAGGTGATCGAGGCGCTGGGCGACGCGCCCGACTACCACGCGCTGCCGGTGGGCAACGCCGGCAATATCACCGCGCACTGGATCGGCTACTCGGAATCGGCGGACGCGGACACCGCGGCGCTGAAACGTACCGATGGAATGCGCAGCTATCGCAAGCAGAAACTCGTGGAGCGCCGGCCGATCATGCTGGGCTACCAGGCTTCGGGCGCCGCGCCGATCGTGCGTGGCCGGCCGGTCGAGAACCCCGAGACCGTGGCCACGGCGATCCGCATCGGCAACCCGGTGTCGTGGCAGCAGGCAGTGGTGGCGGGGCGTGAATCCGGCGGCTGGTTTGCCGAATGCACCGACACGGAGATCCTGCACGTGCAGAAAATGCTGGCGCAGGCCGAAGGCCTGTTCTGCGAGCCGGCTTCCGCCATTGCGCTCGCGGGCGTTCTGAAGGACCTCGAGCTCGGAAAGATCGGGGAGGGCGCCACCATCGTCTGCACGCTGACTGGTCACGGCCTGAAGGATCCCGATACCGCGATTGCGAGTAGCGCGAAGCCGATGACGGTGGACGCGGACCTGAAGGCAATCGAGCGGGTCATACGCCAGCGCCTCAAGAACTAGTCGCAAGGGCGCGAAGAACAACGACAATGGAGCCGCCAGGCGCGTCGCCCGGCGGACCACGCCAATCGGTGTCGCCTTTTGGCGACCGATGGACTCCTTGACTCCCCGGGCCTCCGCGGGGCAGCATCCGCAAATATGGCAGAGACAGGACAAGAGATCGAAAGACGCATCGTGCTGCGCACTCGTGTGGCTGAGGGTTATGACCTGACCCAGCTCGAGCTCAAGCGTTTGCAGCGCGTGTTCACCGATTGGTTTCCGGGAGCGGTATTCAATGACCTGACCCGTGACACGGTGCGCGTGGATGTCGTGGTGAAAAAAGGCCGTCTCAGCGGCCAAAGCGTATACAACGCATCCTTCGTGAACAGGGACGGCTCGGTGGCCAAGCAGACGGATTACGACGAAGACCGGGTTACCGGGAAGGTTTGCCCGAGCTACGACCCGGGGCGAAGCGGGTATTTCGGCAAGAAGGACGGCTTCGATTACCGAAACGTGTTCTATTCGCTAAGGCCGACGACGAAGACCCGTTAAATCCCGACGCTCCGCGCCGGTTTAACTCCACGTGTTCGAACGGACGGGACCGCCGCCGTTCAACACGCGGTGTGAGTTTCACTCAAACCGCATCGAGAAATCCGCCGCCTTGACGTCCTTGGTGAGCGCGCCGACCGAGATGCGGTGCACACCGGTCTCGGCGATGGCGCGGACGTTGTCCAGGGTGATGCCGCCGGAAGCCTCGAGCTCGGCGCGCCCGCCGGCGATATTCACCGCTTCGCGCATCCGCGCGATGTCCATGTTGTCGAGCAGGATCATGGTGGCGCCGGCATCCAGGGCTTCCTTCAACTGACCGAGGTTCTCGACCTCGACCTGGATCCAGTCCCCCCTGCGCTCGAGCCTGCGTGCCTGCGTGACGGCCTGCCGGATTCCACCCGCGGCGGCGATGTGATTCTCCTTGATCAGCATCGCGTCGTAGAGCCCCATGCGGTGATTGGATCCGCCGCCGGCCCGCACGGCGTACTTCTGGGCGAGGCGCAGTCCCGGGAGCGTCTTGCGCGTATCCACTATTTTCGCCCGCGTGCCGGCGACCGCCTCGACGTGGCGGCGGGTAACGGTCGCCACGCCCGAGAGGGTCTGCAGGAAATTGAGCGCCACGCGCTCGGCGGCGAGCAGGGCGCGCGCCTCGCCGTGGACCGAGCAGACGCGCGTGCCGGCGGCGACAGTCGCGCCCTCCGGCACTTCCCATGCGATCTCCGCCGCGGGATCGAGCTGGCGGAGGGTGCGCTCGAACCACGGCTGCCCGCAGACAACGGCCTGCTGGCGGCACAGCACGGACGCGCGCACGCGCTTGCCGGAAGGGATCAGGGGCGCGGTGAGATCGCCGCCGCCCACGTCCTCGGCCAGCGCGGCGCGCACGTTGCGCTCGATCTCGGATGTCAAGTCCATCGGATTGATCTATAGTTGCCCCGGAACCGTGCGGCGATTCTAGTGCCGTTCCAACTTATTATGCCAATCCAGGCGCTTGCTGGGGGACCGAATGTCCGCGCTGGACGTACGGCCGGAATTTTGGGGAACAAGTTGGAACGGCACTAGCGCATCGGGGGAACCGCGATGGACGGCATGCTGAGCGTAGTGTCTTACGGCATCGGCACGATAGTCGGAATCGTGCTGATCGGCGGGCTGATCGTCGTCATCATCCACGACGTCACCCAGAAGAAGCACACGGTGCTGCGCAATTTCCCGGTCGTCGGCCGGTTGCGCTTCTTCTTCGAGAGTCTCGGCGAGTACTTCAGGCAGTATTTCTTCGCAGGCGACCGCGCCGAGCTGCCGTTCAACCGCGCGACCCGCGGCTTCGTCTATCGCCTTGCCAAGGGCGAAGGCAGCATCATCGGCTT
>DASWHI010000251.1:0-2188 GCA_036398235.1 Burkholderiales bacterium | reverse complement strand
GAAATGCGCCTGCCCGGGATAGCGCGCCTGCACGCGCAGCGCGGCCTGCACCAGATTGTCGAGCACCTCGGTCCTGGTACGGCCGGCGAAGGCCGAGAGGTTGAGGTGCATCACCAGCGCGTCCGGCCGCCCGCTGCCGTAGATCGCCGCGAGGATCTTCTCCGCAACGCGCCCTTCTTCCAGCTGCAGCGTTCCCACCGGCGCGTCCACCGGGTTGGTGATGCTGGTGCCGGGTGGGAGCTTCAATCGCGCGAGCTCGTCCACCGTCTGCTTGTCGAAGGTCTCGACGTCGAGGCCGAGCCGGGCGAACTGGTCGGTGGCGAGCACGCTGGCGCCGCCCCCGTTGCCGAACAGCACCACGCGGCGCGTCGGTCGCCGCGGCTGCGGTGCGAGCGCCTGGAACGCAAGCAGCGCATCGATAAATCCGTCGAGAGTGTCGGCCATCACGCAGCCGGTCTGCTTCGAGAGCGCGGCCCACGCCCGGTCGTCGCCGGCAAGCGACCCGGTGTGCGAGACCGCCGCGGCGCGGCCCTGCCGCGTGCGGCCGCCCTTCAGGATTACCACCGGCTTCACTGCGCGCGCGCCGCGTAGAATCTCGAACAGGCGCCGGCCGTCGCCCGCGGTCTCGATGTAGAGGCCAATCACGCGGGTCTGCGCATCGGCCAGGTAGAACTCGAGCAGGTCGTTCGCGCTGATATCGGCGCAGTTGCCGACGGTGATCAACCCCGAGAACTTGAGCCCGCGCGTCAGCCCACGCCGGATGATGTCGGTGCCGAGCCCGCCACTCTGCGAAATGATGCCGACCGGGCCGGATTCCGCCGGCGCGGTCTCCGTGAAGGTGACGCGCCCGCGCGGCGTGTAGATGCCGAGGCAGTTGGGGCCGATCAGCCGCATGCCGCCCGCGCGCGCCGCGGCGGCCAGCGTCTCCTGCAGCTCCTTACCCTCGTCCACCTCGCCGAAGCCGCTCGAGATCACTTGAGCGAAGCGCACGCGCCCGCGCGCTTCCGCGAGCAGCGGCGGCACCTGGGCCGCGGCAATCGCGATGTAGGCATAGTCCACCGGCTCAGGCGTGTCGCCCAGGCTGCGGTAGGCCTTCAGCCCGTCGATACTTTCCGCCGACGGATGGATCGGGTAGATCGCGCCGGTGTAGCCGAACTCGCGGATGCGGCGGATGAACACGTTGGGCAGCGTCCCGCCCTTGGTCGAGGCGCCGACGACCGCCACCGACTTCGGCTCGAACAACGGCTTGAATTGCTCGATTACGTTTCTCGTCACTCTCCCCTCACCCCCACCCTCTCCCCGTTGACACGGGGCGAGGGGGATTTTGAGTCTATCGCTCGTCAGCCGTCACTTTTTCACTGCGTCAGCACAAAGCGGGCGTCCACTGCGATAGCGCCGTGCTCGGAGACGATGAGCGGATTGATGTCCGCTTCCGCGATGTCCTCGCCATGGGTCATCAGGAGGCCGCGCTCTCCTCCCACCTTGAGCAGGACATCCATGACCGCCTCGCGCGAGACGGGCTTGCGTCCGCGGGCGCCGCGCAGCAGCGCAGCGCCCTTCAGCTCGTCGAGCATCTCCTCCGCGTCGAGCCGCGTGATGGGGCAGATGCGGAAGGCGACATCCGCCAGCACCTCCACGAAGACCCCGCCGAGCCCGACCATCACGAGCGGGCCGAATTGCGGGTCGCGCAGCCCGCCGACGACGACTTCCACGCCCGCCGGCGCCATCTCCTCGAGCAGGAAGCCGTCGATGCGGGCGTTCTCCATCGCCGGGTGTTTCATCATCGCGCGCACCGCATCCCCGACCTCCACGGCGCCCTCGAGGCCCACCTTCACGCCGCCTGCATCGCTCTTGTGCAGGATGTCCGGCGAGACCACCTTCAGCACCAGCGGCGGCTTGAGACTGCCGCACGCCGCCGCCGCGGCATCTGCGTCCTGGACGAGCACCGATTTCGGCACGGAAATGCCGAAGCTCGCGAGCAGCCGCTTGCCGGCCAACTCATCGAGCGCGGCGCGCTTCGCCGCGCGCGCTTCTGCGATTGGCGCCGTCAATGTCGTCATGCCGCCTTTTTCTTTGAAAGGACCTCGGGGATGAGGCCGGTATGCACGCGCCCGGCGCGAAACGGCTCCGAGCGCAGCACCGCCAGCACCGCGGGGATGTTGTGCTTGATCCCCTGGATCTCAAACGC
>DASWHI010000250.1:0-18043 GCA_036398235.1 Burkholderiales bacterium | reverse complement strand
CCGCAAGTGGTTCGAGCTCATGATGGCGAACCAGGAGGACCTCGCGGTGCTGATGACGGTGGAGCAGGGCAAGCCGCTCACCGAGTCGCGCGGCGAGATCGCCTACGGGGCGTCCTTCATCGAGTGGTTCGCGGAAGAGGGGAAGCGCGTCTACGGTGACACCATTCCCGCCCAGGCCGCCGACCGCCGCATCGTCGTTCTCAAGCAACCCGTGGGCGTTTGCGCCGCCGTCACGCCGTGGAACTTCCCCAACGCCATGATCACGCGCAAGGCGGGCCCGGCGCTTGCCGCCGGCTGCACCATGGTGATCAAGCCCGCCAGCATGACCCCGTACTCGGCGCTCGCGCTGTGCGTGCTCGCCGAGCGCGCCGGGATCCCCAAGGGCGTGCTGTCGGTCGTGACCGGGGCGTCGGGCCCGATCGGCCGCGAGCTCACGACGAATCCCCTGGTGCGCAAGTTCACCTTCACCGGCTCGACCGAGGTCGGCAAGAAGCTGATGGAGCAGTGCGCGAGCACGGTGAAGAAGGTCTCGCTCGAGCTGGGCGGCAATGCGCCCTTCGTCGTGTTCGACGACGCGGACCTCGACGCCGCGGTGGATGGCGCGCTGGCGTCCAAGTTCCGCAACACGGGCCAGACCTGCGTTTGCGCCAACCGCATTTACGTGCAGGACGGCGTCTACGAGAAGTTCGCGGCAAAGCTTTCCGACAAGGTCTCCGCGATGAAGGTCGGCAACGGTCTCGAGGCGGACGTGGTGCAGGGGCCGCTTATCGAGAAAAAAGCCGTGGACAAGGTCGAGGAACACATCGCGGACGCGGTGGCGAAAGGCGCGCGCGTCGCCACCGGCGGCAAGCGCCATGAGAAGGGCGGCCAGTTCTTCCAGCCGACGGTGCTGACCGGCGTCACGGCTGCGATGAAGATCACGCGCGAGGAGACGTTCGGCCCGGTCGCGCCGCTCTACCGCTTCAAAACCGAGAACGAGCTGCTCCAGCTCGCCAACGACACCGAGTACGGCCTCGCGGCCTATTTCTACAGCCGCGACATCGGACGCGTCTGGCGCGTGGCGGAAGGAATCGAGTCCGGCATCATCGGGATCAACGTCGGCATCATCTCCACCGAGGTCGCGCCGTTCGGCGGCATGAAGGAGTCCGGCATCGGCCGCGAGGGCTCCAAGTACGGCATCGAGGAGTATCTCGAGGTGAAGTACCTCTGCATGGGCGGCTTGGACAAGTAGGCCCGAGCCGCCGCCGAAAAAAACGCCACCCTCGGGTGGCGTTTTTGTCGTGCGCGGGGGGCGCCGTGCGCCCCCCGTTCGTCGTGTTACTTCTTCTTCCGCAATCCCAGCTCGTCGATAATCTTCGTGAAGCGCTGCTCCTCGGAGGCGAGGAACTTGCGAAACTCTGCCGGGCCAAGATAGGCATCCACCGCCTTGGCGTTGCGGTTGAAGGTCTTCCACGACTCCGCGTTCATCGCCTTGCGGAACGCCTGGGCGAGCGCCGTGACCCGGTCGGAAGGCGTTCCTTTCGGCGCAAGGATGCTGCGCCACTGCACCATCACGACGTTTGCCCCGCTTTCCTTCAACGTCGGGACATTGGGGAAGATCGGGCTGCGCTTCTCGCTGGCGACGGCGAGCGGCACCATCTTCTTCGCCTCCACGTGCTGGAAGAACTCGGAGACGTTGCCGACGACGACCTCGGCGTTCTTGCCGAGGAACGCGAGTATCGCCGGCCCGCCGCCCTCGTGGGGAATGTACTCCACGTCGATGCCCGCCGCCTTCTCCCAGGAGAGGACGACAAAGCTGTCGATCCCGCCGATCGCGGAGCCGGACACGCGAACCTTCTTCGGGTTCTTCTTGGCGTAGGCGACGAGCTCTTTCACCGTCTTCCACGGCGAGTCCGGATGGACCATGAGCCACTCTTCCTCGGCGTGGATCCGGGCCACCGGCGCGAAGTTGTTCCACTTCAACGACGGCTGATTCGTAATGATGGGGGTGATGACCGAAGAGCCGGCGTGGGCAAACAGGATCGTATGGCCATCGGCCGGCCGGCCCGCCACGTAAGCGTTGGCGGACGTCCCCCCGGCGCCGGGGCGGTTCTCCACGGCGAGGGGCTGGGGTAATGCCGTCTTCGCCGCCTCCGAGATGGCGCGCGCGAAGACATCCGCGCCGCCGCCCGCGCCGAAGCCTACGACAAAGGTGATCGGGCGTGCCGGGAAATCGCCGCGCGGCTTCTGGGCGGCGGCCGGCCCCGTCAGCGCGGCTCCCGCCGCGAGCGTTACCGCAAGAGCGCAGATCGTCTGTACAACAGGTCTTCTTTTCATACCCCCTCCAGGTCAGGATTTCACGATTTTGCGGCAGGCGCCGCGGCCACGCGGCGCGCACGCCAGTGGCGCAGCGCCGTCATGAAGGCAGGATACAACAGAACGCCGAGCGTGAGGAAGAGCAGCACCGCGCAGACGGGGCGGGTGAGGAAAATGGACCATTCCCCATGCGAGATGATGAGCGAGCGGCGCAGCTCGCTCTCCGCGAGCACCCCAAGGACGATACCGAGCACCGTCGCCGCTGCGGAGAACCCCCAGATCCGCATCCCGTAGCCGACGACCCCGAAGATCAGCGCCTGGACGGGATTCAGGACAAACAGATCCCCCGCGTAGGTCCCGATCACGATGAGGGCCAGGACCGAGGCGATGAGGACCGGGGGGTCGAGTTTCAGCGCCAGCAGGCACAACCGGAGGATGACGATCCCCACGGGAATCATCAGCAGGTTGACGATGATGAGGCCGGCAAACAACGTGAAGACGAGCTCAGGGTGCTTCGTGAGCAGGAACGGGCCGGGCATGATCCCGTGCAGGAGGAGCGCGGCCAGCATGATCGCCGCCGAGTTGGACCCGGGGATCCCCAGCGCGAGCGTCGGCACGAGGTCTCCCCCCTGCACGGCGTTGTTCGCGGTCTCGGGGGCAGCGACCCCCTCCAGGGAACCCTTGCCGAAGAGCTCCGGCCGCTTCGACCAGCGGCGGGCCTCGTTGTAGGCGACGAAGGACGAGGCGGTCGCCCCCGCGCCCGGCATGATCCCCACCACGAGCCCCACGATGGTCCCCACGAATGTCGCCCGCCCCACCTCGCGCAGCTCGCGGAAATTCGGGAACGCCGTCCCGGCCCTTCCCACCACCACTTCGCCCGCCTTGCGCGTCGGGTGCGCGATCAGAAAGAACATTTCGGAGACCGCGAAGAGCCCGATCATCACCGAGATCGTGTCGATTCCGGTCAGGAGCTCCGCGCTTCCGAAGGTGAAGCGCATGGAGCCGGTGAGGGTGTCGAGACCCACGGTGGTCAGGAGGAGCCCGAAGAAGCCGGAGGCGATTCCCTTGAGAAAGCTCGGCCCGGAGAGCCCCGCGATGAGCGTGAGACCGAAGAGGGCGAGCGCGAAGACCTCGGGCGAACCGAAGCGAACCACGATCTCCCCGAGGGGCAGGACCAGGGCGATGAGGACCACGATGCTGATGAGGCCGCCTATCGTGCCGCAGAAGAGCGAGACCCCCAGCGCCTTGGCGGCTCGACCCTGCTGCGCGAGCACGTAGCCGTCGAGAAGACAGGGAGCGGAGGCCGGCGTGCCCGGCATCCGCATCAGGATCGCGGGGATCGAGCCGCCGTAGTTCGCCCCCGCCCACACCCCCGCCAGCATCACGAGAGCGGTGGGGGCATCGAGAGCAAAAGTGAACGGGAGCGCCAGCGCCATCGCGACCGCTCCGCTGATGCCGGGGATCGCCCCGCCGATGATCCCCCAGGCAACCCCGGCCGCCATGATGAGGATCCCGTACCCGCTCAGCGCCGAGGCGAAGCCGGCGAGGAGATGTTCGAAGAAGCCCACGGACCGTGCCCTACCAGGGAAGAATGCCCTCGAGGGGGCCGTCGGGAACGGGAATGAGCAGCCCGAACCGGAACGTCACATACAGCGCGATCGTGACCACGAACGGAGTGATCAGCAGCGCGCGCGTTCGCGTCCCCCCGTGGATGAGGAGGATCGCCGCGATGTAGGGCGGGGTCGCCAGGAGGTAGCCGAGGGCATCGAAAGCGGCGACGTATAGAGCCGTCGCGGCGATGGCTCCCACGAAGCGGGCAGGCGAGAACGGTCCCGCGTCTTCCTCTCCCTCCGGGCTCGCGTCGGACAGTGGACCCGCCATCGAGGGTTCCCCGCGGAACAAGATTTCCACCGCCGCCAGCAGCAGCCCGCAAAGCGCGATTCCCGCCCCGAGGGCTATCGGGAAGAAGCGCGGACCGAGGGGATCGGTCTGCACGCCCGGCGTGATCTCCATAGAGAGGGCAACGACCACGCCGCCGGAAACGACCAGGAATGCCGCCAGGACGAGCTCACGATAGCTCAGACTCCTTCTCGGCTGTGCGGTCTCACTCAGGGGGACTTCTCCCGGCATTTCGATGGTTGCCACCGCCGCTCAGGTCTCCGCCGCGCAGGGTGCGAGGCAAGGTATCAAGGGCGAGTGAGGCATGTCAAGGCTGGCGGCCGTCAGTGCATGCGTGGCCGTCGTGTTCGTCACGCCGCCTCATTTGCGCAGCTTGGACAGCCAGTACTCCATCTGCTTGCCGGCGGCCTCGCGCCCGCCCAGCCCGAAGGCCAGCGCCACCGCCACCGCGATCGCGCCGAAGGCGAGCGCGAAAGCGAGGTTCACGATGTCGTCGGCGATGCCCATCGCGCGCAGGCCCATTGCGATCACCACGCCGATGATTGCGACCTGGGCGAGCCGCCCGAGTCCCCTGGCGCCGTCGGCGCCGGTGCGCGTGATCGCGGCGTGGGCGATGCCGGCGAGCCAGAAGCCGATCAGCAGGATGACGCCACCGAGCAGCACGTCGCCCCCGAAGCTGATGAAGGTGGAAACGACGTCGCGCACCTGGGTGAAATTGAGCTGGTTGGCGGCCTCCACCGTGGCGAACAGCATGGCGAAGAACATGATCACGACGCCGACCACGCTCGAGGGCTTGAACGGGCCGCTGAGGGCGCGTCCCATGCCGATTTTCTCGGGGACGCTGTCGAGGCCCATGCCGTTCAGGAGCCGGCTGAGCAGCGCCGAGGCGAAGCGGGCGACGTACCACGTGACGACCAGGATGAGGCCCGCCGCGACGATGTTGGGTACCGCGTTCAGTATCTGTCCCAGCATGTCGGTTGCCGGCCGCGAAACCGCCTCGATCTGCAGGGCGTCGAGCGCCGCGATCAGCGTCGGAATGAAGATGAAGATGAACACGAGCGTCCCGGCCACGCGCGAGAGGTAGACCGACTGGTCGAGCCCGGCGCTGTGGCCCGCCTTGTCCACCCCCGCGGCCGCGAGGAGATTGGTGACGAGCCCCCGCATGACCTTCGCCACCAGCCAGCCGACGAAGCCGATCACGAGCGCGGCGAACACGTTCGGCAGCGCGGCGAGCACCTTGTTGAGCATTCCCTGCACCGGCGCGAGCAAGCCCTGCAGGTCGTAGGCGCCGAGGATCGCCGGGATGAACAGCAGGATCACCAGCCAGAACAGGACATTGCCGACGTTCTTGCTCATCGGATCCATCCCTGCCTGCCGCGAGAGCTTCTCGTCCCACTCGGTCTTTAACAGCAAGCGTGAGACGAGAGCGCGCAGCAGGGTCGCCATGAGCCACGCGATCAGCACCAGCAGGGTGCCGGCGATCAGCCGCGGCAGGTAGCCGAAGATCTGGGCCGCCAGCACCTGGAACGGATTGGAGATCAGCGCGAGCTGGAGCGCGTTGAACATGCCGAGGAGCGTCAACAGCAGGATCAGCCAGAACACGCCGATCGCGATCCATTTCTCGACGTCGAGCGACTGGCCGGTGCTCTCGCGGATGCGCAGGTTGACGGAGAGCAGCTCGAGCAGGCGCATCACGCCGGCGCGCGCAAGCACCGCGACCACCCAGCCGATGATCAATATTCCGAGCGCGCCGAGGATGTTGGGCAGGTGCGCGCCCAGGGCGTTCTGCAGCGAGGTGAGCAGAGCGGAGAAGTCCATGACGCCTCCCTTCTTCAGGTTGTGAGCGCCGCGGGCGGTGAACGCAAGTCGCTCATCCGGCGCAGCGCCCGGATAGCATAACGCACCGGCTGGCATCCGTGCGCGGTGGAGCAAGACATTTGCGTTGAAAGTTCGATTGTTTTAACGCAGGCGCGACTGTAACATCGGCATTCCGCCGCTCGAGTGATGAAAGGTCATGTACGAAGGCTTCAAGCGTTTCGAGATTCAGACTACCGATCCGGAAGTGAAGATCGTGGGGCGCGTGGGCGGGAAGGGGCCGGCGGTGCTGCTGCTGCACGGCAATCCGCTCACGCACGTGCACTGGCACCTGGTCGCGCCGCGGCTCGCGAAGGATTTCACGGTGTCACCAAATCCCCCCTTCCCCCCTTTGCCAAAGGGGGGAGACATGAATATGTCGGGGGGATTCTGTCACCCACGTTTCGTCACGGGTATCGAAGCATGGACTTTCTGATTGAGCCGAAGCAATTGCAGGAAGAAGCGCGACGCGGTGACCTCATCATCGTCGACACGCGCCGGCCCGCGGACTACGCGAAGGGGCACATCCCGGGCGCCATCAATTTCAGCACCTACGACATCTTCGCGACGGACACGCGCAGGGAGGGCCTCGCGAAGTTCGCGCAGGACATGGCCGTGCGCTACGCGGATGCCGGCGCGTCCGCCAACCGGGCGGTCGTGCTCTACGAGGAAGAGACCGGGATGCGGGCGGCGCGCGACGCCTGGATCCTGCAGTATATCGGCCACCCCCGGGTGAGCATACTGCACGGCGGGCTCGCGGCCTGGCGCGCGGCGGGATGCGAGCTCTCCGCGCGCGCCGCCGGCGAGTGGACGGTCGGGCTGCGCGTGCGGCAGCACCTCGAGCTCGTCATCGGCTTCGACGAAATCGCGGGCCGTCTCGGCCGCGACTTGACGCTGCTCGACGTGCGCGACGCCGACGAGCATGCGGGGCGCGACAAGACTGCGTGCTGCAAGCGGCGCGGCACCATTCCCGGTTCGGTCTGGATCGAGTGGACGCAGTTCCTGGAACGGGGCCGCTTCAAGTCGCCGGACGCGATCCGCGGCCTGCTGCGTGAAAGCGGGGTCGATCCGGAACCGGAAATCGTGCCTTATTGCCACCGCGGCGCGCGCTCCGCCAACACCTACTACGCGCTGAAGCACGCCGGCCTCACCCGCGTGCGCAACTATATCGGCTCGTGGCACGAGTGGTCGGCCCGAGCGGAGCTGCCGATCGAGAAAACGTAATCACCCCTTCCCCCCCACCTCAACCCTCCCCCACAAGGGGGGAGGAGCATGCTGGTGCGCTACTGCAGCCCGAAAAGCTTCTTGCCGGCGACCGGCATTTTCGCCATCAGAACATCGCCCGAGAGCGCCTCGGTGATATAGATCGTCTTGAGATCGGCCCCGCCAAACGCGACGTTGTCCAGGTGATGGTGGTGCGGGCCGTCCGAGTGGACGAGGTGGGTCGGCAGCATGTTGGCGTCGAAGCGCCAGATGCCGACGCCGAGGTGGCACACGAGCAGGCCGTTCTCCGCGTCCATCTCAATGCCGTCGGGTCCCGCCGCGCCGCCCGAGAGCTGCACCGCGACCCCGGACTTCGACACGTTGCCATCCGCCATGAGCGGCAGCCGCCAGATCTGCTGTGAGCGGGTGACGCCGACGTAGCAGTGCTTCTCGGTGGTGGAGAGCGTGATGCCGTTGGGGCTCGGCACGTTGGCCGCCAGGCGGTCAAGGGTGCCGTTTGCCCGCAGCCGGTAGACGTGCCCGGTCGGATCCGCAATGCCGGTCTGCCCCTGGTCCGTAAAATAGAGATCGCCGTTCGAGGCGAAGTGCAGATCGTTCAGCCCCTTGAAGCTCTCGCTGAAGGCGGTTCCCAGGAGGGTTTCGAGCTTGCCGGTCTTGGTGTCGAGGACGAGCAGCCCCTTCTTGTAGCAGGCGATGAACGCGCGCCCGTCCTTGTTGAACTTGAGCCCGTTGGGCCATCCGTCGTACTGAATCACCAATTCCCAGTCCCCTTTCGGGGAAATGCGGAAAACCCGTCCAAAGGGAATATCCACGCAGTAGAGATTCCCCTGGCGGTCGAAGGACGGGCCCTCCAGGAAGCATTCGACCTCCGCGCCCTGGCGGTTGGGATCGGACCAGGCGGTGCGGCTCTTCTTGCGGAATTTCTGCGGCAGCGAGGTGAATACTTCCGTCTTGATGATCTCCAGCTGTTTGAACGGATTGATCATGCGGCGCCGGGCCTTATTGGGGCTGGATGCCCGCGGCCTTGATCACTTTCGCCCACTTCGCCCTCTCGGACTTGATGTAGGCCCCGAAAGCCTCGGGTGTGCCGGGCGCGGCGTCCAGGCCCTGGTTGAACAGGAATTGCTTGATGTCGGGCAGCGAGAGCGCGGCCGCGAATTCCTTGTTTAGCCGGTTGATGATTGCCCGCGGGGTTTTCGCGGGAACCACGACGCCGTTCCAGTTATTAGCTTCGAACCCGGGCAGGCCGGCTTCCGCGATGGTCGGGAGTTCCGGTGCAAGGGCCGAACGCTTCGCCGTCGTTACGGCGAGCGCGCGTATCTTGCCGGCCTTGACGTGGTTTATCGAGCTGGCGCCGGTGGCGAATATCAGGTTGATGTTGCCCGCGAGCAGGTCGATGATCGCCGGCCCGCCGCCCTTGTACGGCACGTGCACGATCTTGGTGCCGGCCTGGAGATTGAACAACTCGAGCGCGAGGTGCCCCGCGCCGCCGACGCCGGAGGATCCGCAATTGAGCGGCTTGGCCTTCGCCAGGGCGATCAGGTCCTTGACCGATTTCGCGGGGACCGAGGGATGCACGACCAGGAAGTTGGTCGAGTCCGCCGCGCGCGTCACCGGCGCGAGGTCCTTGACCGGATCGAACGCCATCTTCTTGAGGAGGCTGGGATTAACCGCCAGCGCGGCGATGGTCGACAGGAGCACGGTGTAGCCATCGGCGGGCGCGTTCACCGTGATCTCCGCGGCGATGTTGCCCGAGACGCCGGGGCGGTTGTCCACGACCACCTGCTGCCCGAGCGAGGCCGTCAGCTTCTGGCTGATGGCGCGGGCGGTGGTGTCGGTGCCGCCACCCGGTGCGAAACCGACCAGCAGGCGTATCGGCTTGGTCGGGTAATCCGCGGCGCGCGCATCCGTGCCCGGCACGGCGGCCGCGAAGAACGCGCCGCAGATCAATACAAATACTCTTCCTTGTCTCATTGTCATTGCAATCTCCTCGTTATCAAGTGATTCACTGATTGATGATCATACATCCCGGGCGGTCGCAACGGGCCCGTCAGGTTGCGCCGATCCGCCGCCCGACCTTCCGGACGCGAGCCGGGCGGCGAGCCGGAAGGCGGTTTCGAGCGCCCCGGGGTCGGCGCGGCCCTGGCCCACGATGTCGTAGGCGGTGCCGTGCGCCGGCGTGGTGAAGACGGTCTTCAGGCCAGCGGTAACGGTGACGCCCTTGTTGAAGCCGAGCAGCTTGGTCGCGATCTGGCCCTGGTCGTGGTACATCATCACCACGCCGTCGAATTCGCCGCCTCTCGCCTTGATGAAGATCGCGTCGGAGGAGATGGGGCCGGTGCAGTTCACGCCCGCCGCCCGCATCCGGTCCACCGTCGGGCGGATGATGCGGATTTCCTCGTCGCCAAAGAGCCCGTTCTCGCCGCAGTGCGGGTTGAGCGCCGCGACGCCGATGCGCGGGCGGGCGTGGCCGGATGCGCGCAGGGTCTCGTCGGCGAGCCGGATCGCGCTCTCGATGCGCTCGGGCGTGATCATGTTGACCGCCTCGCGCAGGGCGACGTGGGAGGTCACGCGGAAGGTGCTGAACTCCTTGATCACGTTCATTTCGCCGAAAAAGCCTTCGTGGCCGGTGAGCGCGGCGAACATCTGGTGCTCGTCGTGGTACTTCCACCCGCCCTGGTGCAGGGCACCCTTGTTGAGCGGCGCGAAGCAGATGCCGTCGAGCTTGCCGGCGAGCGCGAGGTCGATCATGAGCTTGAGCGTTTCGCCGGTGAGCCGTCCGGATTCGGCCGATGATTCGCCTCGTCTGAAGCGCGCCGGGTCGATGTTGCCGGGGTCGAGCAACGGCAGCTGCTCGGCCGGCCAGCGTATGGAGTCCAGGGACGGATAGACGCGGTAGCCGGGCTTGACCCCGGCGTCCCGCAATCCGAGCTCCAGCACGCGCCGGTCGCCGATGACGACGACGTTCGCCACTTCGGCGGCCACGCCCGAAGCAAGCAGTTTCGCGCTGATTTCCGGGCCAATGCCGGTCGCGTCTCCGAGCATCAGGCCGATCACGGGCTTGTTCATTAGCGCTTCCTTGCGAGGAGCCGGGTGAGGCTGCGGATGCTCTTGAGCTTCTCGAGGCCGAATACCATGTCCACCACCTTGTCGGCGCTTTCCCGGGGGAGCTTGCCCCATGCCGCGCATTCGCGGAACTTGGCGGCGAGCTCGTCGTCGCTCATCGGGTTGGCGGGGCTGCCCTTGCCGAAGTCGGCGCGGCCGGCGATGCTGCGGCCGTCCGTCAGCTGGATTTCAATGAGGGTGGTCATCTTCTCGTAGCCCGCCGCTTCCGCCTCGGGATGCACGCTGAACTCGATGCGCTCGATCATCCTCTGCACGTCGGGGCGGTTCACGACCTCATCGGTGAACTGGGCGAGGCCCGCCTTCCGCTCCAGCAGCAGGATCGCCATGCAGAATTCCATGCTGAACTTCGCCTGGAGCTGGTTTTTCGGCCGGTGATGGATCAGCGCGTTGGGCATGTGCCGGTTGGTGCCGACCTTGACCTTCGCAACCTGCTCCGGCCGGATGTCGTGCTTGCGTATCAGGTCGAGCATGAGCCCCATGCCGGGGTGGGTGAGCGATCCCGAGGGGTGCGGCTTGATCGAGACTCCCGGGAAAGCGAAGGTCCAGGGGTTGCCGAGCTTGCCGTCGATCGCGCGGGCGTCGTAGCCGCCGCCGGCCGCCTGGAAGAAGCCGCGGCCAGCTTCGAGGACGATCGGCGTCGAAGTCCAGCCGAGCTTCGCGAACTCGGCCGCGACGACTCCGCTCTCGGCGGAGCGCCCGGGATGAAACGGCTTCGTCATGGTGCCAAAGCTTTCGCGCAGGCCGGCGGACTGGCTCGCGCCGATTCCGAGCGCGCGCTGCGTCTGCTCGGTGTCGAGCCCGAGCAGCTTGGCCGCGCCGGCGGCGGCGCCGATCGCGCCGATCGTGGCCGTCGAGTGGAAGCCCTCGTCGTAATGGCGGGGGTTGATCGCCTCGGCGATCTTGGTCTCGACTTCGACCGCGACGTGGTACGCGGTGAGCACGTCGAGCCCGGAGCGGTTGCCCAGCTCGCCGAGCGCAAGTGCCGGCGGCAGCGCCGGCGCGGTGGGATGGGTGAGCAGCCCGTAGACGCGGTCCTTGGCGACCGCGAGCTGGGTGTCGTCGTAATCGTCGGCGTGAATGGCGATGCCGTTGGCGAAGGCGGCAAAGCGCGCAGGCAACTTGAGAGCGGTGCCGATGACCGTGCAGCCCTTGTCGGTCGGGCAGCCGAGCGTCTTGAGATACTGGCGCACGATGGCTCCGGATTCAGCGGCGTTGCCGGCAAGCGCGAGCCCGATGCCGTCGAGGATCGAGCGCTTGCCGAGGCGCATCACGTCGGCCGGGATGCGGGATGCTTTCGTTTCGGTGATGAATCTGGCGACGTAGGCGGTGAGAGAGGGTTGTGGCGTTGCGGGCATGATCGATGGCGTGGTTGCCAAAGCGTGTAGATACCACATCCGCCGGCGGTGTGCCAGTTGAAGCCTGCTAGAATGATCAACCCGGACTGTTTCACAGCCGGGTTGATCGCGCACGTTGGAGCGGACACCCACGGGTGCCGCTCACCGTGCGCCCGATTTCAAGAGATGGGCTCTACAATTTCCGAGAAGATACTGGGCGCGCACGCCGGCGGCGGGCCGGTGAAGGCGGGCGACGTGATCGTCGCCAGAGTGGACTTCGCCATGCTCCACGACGCGCGTGCGACCAATGCCCTCAAGCGCATCGAGGAGCTGGGAGCCGCGAAGCTGCCGTTCGCCGCTCGCACCGCCCTCGTGCTCGACCATTATTCGCCGCCGCCGCACCCGGAAGCCGCCAATATCCATCGCGAAATGCGCGCTTTTTCCGAGGCGCATGGCACGGTGCTCTACGATGTCGGCGACGGCATCTGCCACCAGGTGCTGCCCGAGGGCGGGCACTTTACCTGCGGCGACCTGGTGGCCGGCACCGACACGCATTCGACCACCTATGGGGCATTCAACGCCTTCGGCACCGGTGTCGAGGGCACCGATCTCGCGGCGGTGATGATGACCGGCAAGCTCTGGTTCCGCGTGCCCGAGACCATCCGCGTGGATCTGAAGGGGCGGCTGCAGCCCGGCGTGTGGGCCAAGGATCTCACGCTCGCCATGCTGGGACGGATCGGGGCAGAGGGTGCCAACTACAAGGCGATCGAGTACGCGGGCCCGGCGGTGGTGGCGATGGAAATCGACGACCGCATGACGCTCGCCAACCACGCGGCCGAGCTGGGCGCAAAGGCTGCGCTGCTCGAAGCCGACGACAAAACAATCCAGTGGCTCCAGTTGCGCGGCGCGCGCGAGCCGCGCCCGGTGAAGGCCGACGCGGACGCGCGCTATTGCGAGCGCGTCGAGATCGATGCCGCGAAGCTGCCGCCGCAGGTGGCGCGCAAGCACCACATCGATGACGTGGTCGGAGTGGCCGAGGTCGAGAACCAGCGTGTCCACTACGCGCTGATCGGCACCTGCACGAACGGCCGGCTCGACGACATCCGCCAGGCGGCGGCCATCCTGAAGGGCCGGCGCATCGCGCGGGGCGTGCGCATGATCGTGACGCCCGCTTCGCGCAACGTCTATCTGCAGGCTGCGCGCGAAGGCCTGATCGAAGCCCTCACGCAGGCGGGCGCATCCGTCGAGGCCGCGGGATGCGGCACTTGCGTCAACATTACCGGACACCTCATCACCGGCGACGGCGATGTCGTGATCTCCAGCGCCAACCGCAACTTCAAGGGACGGCTGGGCAACGCGAATTCCGAGATCTTCATCGGCTCGGCTGCGACCGTCGCGGCCTCAGCGCTCACCGGGCACATCACCGACCCGCGGACGGTCGAGGGCGGGGAGTGGCGGCCGGTTTCCAAGGCTGCGTGACCAGAAACGAGAAACGAGAGACCAATGACGACGCTGATCCACGGCAAAGCGCATCTGCTCGGTGACGACATCAACACCGATCTCCACTGCTCGAGCAAGTACCACCCGGGCCGGGACAACGCCTATGTCGCGCAGCATGCCTTCGAGCAGCTCGTGCCCGGTTTCGCCGCGCGCCTCGCCAAGGGCGACGTGATCGTGGCGGGGAGGAACTTCGGCAACAACTCCTCGCGCGAGCAGGCGGTGCACATCCTGCGCTTGATGGGAGTGAGAGGGATCGTCGCCGCGTCGTTCGGCCGGCAATTCTTCCGCAACTGCATCAACAACGGCCTGCCGGCGGTCGAATGCAGCGTGACCGGCATTGCCGAGAACGACGAGATCGAGCTCGATCTCGCCACCGGTCGTGTCGCCGTCGCCGCGCGCGGCATCGTGCGCGAGGCTCCGCCGCTGCCGGACGAGGTGCGGGCGATACTCGAGGCCGGCGGGCTGATTCCGTTCCTGAAGGCGCATCCCGACTGGTCCATCCCTTCCCCCTTGAACGTTTCACCCCCACCTTGATCCTCCCCCGTCAAGGGGGAGGAGAGTTCATATGAAGATTGAGAGAGTCGAAGTATTTGGCGTGGCGGTGCCGCTCGTAGGCGAGTACAAGAACGCCTATCTCAGCAAGTCGGTGCAGAAAAGCGTCGTCGTGCGCATCACTGCCAGCGGCGGGGTGACAGGGCTCGGCAACGTCGACCCGACGCCCGGCTACTCCAAGGAGCAGACGCCGGACCACCTGGAAAAGCTCCGCGGGACCTTTGCGCCGCTACTCATCGGCATGGACCCGACCAACATTCACGAGGTGCTGGCGCGCATCGAGCTGGCGGTGAAGGGCTTTCTCGACTCCAAGGCGGCGATCGAGATGGCGTGCGTGGATCTCGCGGCGCGCGCCGCTGGCATGCCGGTCCACACCTATCTGGGCGGGGCGGTGAAGGAGAGGCTCCTCTTCAACGCCTGGATCGGGATCCTGCCGCCCGATGAGGCGGCGAAGGAGACGCTCGGATGGAAGCAGCGGGGCTTCCGCTCCGCCAAGATCAAGGTCGGCGGCAATATCGAGGCCGACCGCGACCGCGTGAAGGCAGTGCGCGAGGCGGTGGGGCCGGATTTCCAGATCCGCATCGACGCCAACGCAGGCTACGACGCCGCGACCTCGATCAAGCTCGCGAAGAGGGTGGCTCCGTTCAAGCTGCAGCTCTTCGAGCAGCCGGTGCCGGACCACGACATCGCCGGCATGGCGAGGGTGCGGCGCGAAGCGAACGCCGTCGGCGTGCCGGTCATGGCGGACGAGTCGGTGCTCGACCACGCAAGTTTGATTAAGATCATCCAGATGGAGGCGGCCGACATCGTCAAGGTCAAGATCATGAAGCAGGGCGGCTTCCTCAACACGCGGCGCATGATCGCGACCGCGGAGGCGGCCGGCATTCGCTGCGTGGTCGGGCACGGCTTCGGACTGGGCGTCAACACCATGGCGGAAATCATGCTGGCGGCGACCTCCGCGAACGTCCTCGACGGGCTGGAATGCGTGGGGCCGCTCAAGACCGCCGACGATATCGTGACGCGCAAGCTCGACCTTTCCAGCGGCAGCCTCGCGCTGCCCGCGGGCCCGGGACTCGGCGTAACCCTCGACGACGCCAAGCTCGCGAAGTATCAGCTCGACCTCAAAGCCGCGGCCTGACTGCGTTAATGGCCGCTGCGCGTAATCCGACTGTTCGCCAAAGACTTCGAGCACGATTGACGAAGGGGCCAGTCGTGATCGCGCCGGGAATCTACGATGCCTATGGAGCCCGGTTCGTAGAGCAGGCGGGCTTCGAGGCGGCGTATATGACCGGGAACGGCGTCTCCGCGAGCCTGCTCGGGCGGCCCGATGTCGGGCTGGTGGACCTCACGATGATCACGAGCCACGCGCGCCGCGTCGCGGCGGCGATCGATATTCCCCTTATCTGCGACGCCGACACCGGCTACGGCAACGCGGTCAGCGTGCGCCGCACGGTGGAGGAGTTCGAGGCCGCGGGCGTCGCGGCGATCCACATCGAGGATCAGGCGTCCCCGAAGCGCTGCGGCCAGCTTCCCGGAGCGCGGCCGGTCATCGAGCTGGCCGAGGCCGCGGGCAAGATCGAGGCCGCGATCGCCGCCCGCCGCGATCCTGATTTCATCGTCATCGCGCGCACCGACGCTGCCGAGGGGCACGGGCTGGATGAAGCGATCAGGCGCGCGAAGGCGTTTCGCACGGCGGGCGCCGACGTGATCTTCGTCGAGATGAAGAGCGGCCCGGCGATACTGGAAGACCTCAAGCGCGTGACCTCCGAAGTGGACGCACCGTGTCTCGTCAACATGGGCGCGGGCGGCAGGCTCGACGAGCTCGACCCGGACGGGATCGGCCGGCTCGGGCTGCGCATCGCGATCTACCCCGGGATCGAGCGCGCCGCTGCGGGCTTTGCGATCCGCGAGGCGCTGGCGGTCCTGAAGAAGGACGGCAATACCCGCGCGCTGCGCGGCCGGATGCTGAGCCTTCAGGAATATAACCATGCGCTGAAGCTCGACGAAGTGGAGCAGTGGGAAGAAAAGTATCTGAGATAGTGTGCCGGTAATCTGCGCGCGTCCGACAAGGGAGGCCCCTTCCCCCCTTGCGGGGGAAGGCTGGGATGGGGGGACGATGCCGCGGTTCGACCCCCCACCTCGATCCTCCCCCGCAAAGGGGGGAGGAGGGTAAGTTAAGGGCTTAATCGGAGTCATCCATGGAAGTCACAAGAACGCTCGCCAGGTTTATCGTCGATCATCGCGCCTCCGAGCTGCCGCAGAAAGTGCGGCACGAGGCGGCGCGGTCGTTCCTCAACTGGGTCGGCTGCGCGGTCGGCGCATCGCGCCACGCGACGGTGGAGCGCGCGCTTGCCGCGCTCGATGAATTCTCCGGCCCGCGCGAGGCCACCGTGCTCGGGCGCGGCGACCGGCTCGACATCATGCTGGCGGCGCTCATGAACGGCATCACGTCGCATACCTTCGACTTCGACGATACGCATCTGAAGACGGTGATCCACCCGAGCGGCCCGGTGGCTTCCGCGATCCTCGCGCTTGCCGAGAGAAAGCCGGTGCAAGGTGAGGACTTCCTGCACGCCTTCATTCTGGGCGTGGAGGCGGAGTGCCGCATCGGCAGCTCGGTCTATCCGCCTCACTACGACGTCGGCTGGCACATCACCGGCACGGCAGGCGTGTTCGGCGCCGCCGCCGCCGCCGGCAAGATACTGGGTCTGGACGAGCAGCAGATGACGTGGTCCCTGGGCATTGCCGCGACGCAGTCATCCGGCCTGCGGGAGATGTTCGGCACCATGTGCAAGCCGTTCCATCCCGGCAACGCCGCCCGCAACGGCCTGCTCGCGGCGCTGCTCGCGCAGCGCGGTTTCACGAGCTCGAACCAGGGCATCGAGGCGAAGCGGGGCTTCGCAAATGTACTGTCCACGGCGTTCAGGCGCGGCGAGATCACCGAGCGGCTGGGCGAGACCTGGGAAATTGCGCTCAACACCTACAAGCCGTTCGCCTGCGGCATCGTGGAGCATCCGGCAATCGACGGCTGCATCCAATTGAGAAATGAGCACACGCTCAAGGCCGGGGACATCGAGAGCATCGCGCTCAAGGTGCATCCCCTCGTGCTCGAGCTGACCGGGAAGCGGACGCCGCAATCCGGTCTCGAGGGGAAATTCAGCGTCTATCATTCATGCGCGGTGGCGCTCGTACACGGTGCGGCGGGTGAGGCGCAATACAGCGACGAGGCGGTGCGTGACCCCGGAGTGGTGGCGCTGCGGGACAGGGTCACCGCAAACGTGGAGAAAGGCGTGCACGAGGACCAGGTGCACGTGACGATCAAGCTCAAGAACGGCAGGACGCTCGAGCGTCATGTCGAGCATGCGGTCGGCAGCCTCGACCGGCCGATGAGCGATGCCGACCTCGAGGCCAAGTTTCGCGTGCTCGCAGGCGACATCCTGTCGAAACCCGAGGCCGACGAGCTCATCCGGCTGTGCTGGGACATCGGCAGGCTCAAGGACGCGGGCGAAGTCGCGCGTGCGTCGGTGCCCGCAACGGCGGCTAGGCGCGCAAGAGCATCCTAGCCCGAGAGCTCAATGTCGCGCGCTGCGCTCGACATCTTCCACGAGTTCGGCGATGGCCCGGAGCAAATGCACGAGCCCATAGACCAGCACGCCGTCATAGGCTCCGACCTTCATCTCCATTCCCCCCAATGCCATCTTGACCGTGCCGCCCGTCGCCGATTCCCAAATTTCGATAAGGCTGGTGGAAATCAGGATGATGGCAACAACCAGGTTCGTGGCCGGATGATGCAGCGCGGCGAGCAGTTTATTCATGGCACTCTCCTGTTTTCATTTGATCGTCATTTAATCACGTCCATTATTCAGGGGGTGCGATGGCACTAAGAGTCCCTAACATGATGAAACGCGCGATGCGCTGTCACGATTTTGGCTCAGGGCGCGAAGCGAGCCGCAGCCAATATCTGGAATATTGGCAAGGGGAGCGACAAAACCCTGGGCCAAAACTCGTGCCAGCCCCTGGGTTACCATCAGATATTCAAAATGCCTGCGCCGGGGTTGCGGCCAAAATCGGCGCTCACTTTGTCGGCCGGCTTGGCCATATTCACGATATGACCTGCGCCGTCCTTCGCGTCATCACCAATTTTGGCTCGCAACGCACGCGTGTTTCATCATGTTAGGGACTCTAAAGATCGGAATCCTGCTGGGTGACGACATCGGGCTCGAAGTCGTGCCCGAGGCCGTCAAGGTGATGAAGGCGGC
>DASWHI010000249.1:0-5437 GCA_036398235.1 Burkholderiales bacterium | reverse complement strand
GTCGCCGGCGAGTCCGCCCGCTTCGGGCAGCCCGAGGTCAACATCGGCATCATGCCCGGCGGAGGCGCCACGCAGCGCCTGACGCGCGCGGTGGGCAAGTACAAGGCCATGAAGTACATCCTCACCGGGGAACTGTTCTCGGCGCGCGAAGCGTTCGAGATGGGGCTCGCGAGCGAAGTGGTGCCCGATCCCGAGGTGGAGGGGCGGGCGATCGATCTCGCGCGGCAGATCGCGGCGCTGCCGCCGCTCGCGGTGCAGCTCGCGAAGGAGGCGGTTCTCGCGGGAATGGACGCCCCGCTCTCGAGCGCGCTCGCGCTCGAGGCCAAGTCCTCGCAGATTCTGTTCTCGTCCCAGGACCAGAAAGAGGGCATGCGCGCCTTCATCGAGAAGCGCAAGCCCAGATTTTCCGGCCGCTAGCGCACCGGTGCGGATCCCCTGCCGTTCGTGGTGAGCGGGTCGAACCATGAACGGCACTGACTCCGCTCGGTCTTCGACAAGCTCAGACCGAACGGTCCAATTGAACTCACCCGACCCACGATCGCAAGACTCCAGACGGGGAATCGCCGTCGCCGCGCTTCTCGCCGGCGCCGCGGCGATCGCCTCCTCCGCGCTGTTTGTCAAGGTGAGCGAGACGGGGCCGGTCGCAACCGCGTTCTGGCGCGTCGCGCTGGCGCTGCCCGTCCTCTGGACGTGGTCGGTGATCGCGAGCCGCGGCGGTCACGTCGCGGGATTTGCGGCCGAGCGCCGCCTGATCATCGCCGCCGGGCTCTTTTTTACCGGCGACCTCGCGGTGTGGCACTGGTCCATCATGCTCACCTCGGTGGCCAACGCCACGCTCCTCGCCAATCTCGCGCCCATCTTCGTCACGCTCGCCGTCTGGCTGCTCTGGGGCAGGCGGCCGACGCCGCTGTTCCTGGCGGGGCTGGCGGCGGCGCTTGCCGGCGTGACCGTGCTGCTCGGCGGCGATTTTCGCGCGGGCGGCGGGGCCGTCCTCGGGGACGTTCTCGGCGTGGTGACGGCGATGTTCTACGGTGCATACCAGCTCACCATCACACGGGCCCGGGCCCGTTCGGCGACTTCAGTCATCATGGCGTGGACCGCGCTCGTCACCACCGCCGCGCTGCTGCCGCTTGCGCTCGCATCCGGGGAGCAGATCTTTCCGCACTCGGCGGCGGGCTGGGCCAAGCTCGCCGGGCTTGCGCTGATCTCGCAGGTGGCGGGCCAGAGCATGATCACCTACGCGATGGCGCATTTGCCGGCGACCTTCTCTGCCGTCGGGCTTCTCGCGCAGCCGGTCATCGCGGCGGCCCTCGCGTGGGTCCTGCTCGGCGAGACCCTGGGTTGGATCGAGATCGGGGGTGCGCTCGTGGTGCTCGCCGGCATCCGCATCGTCCACCAAGCGGAATTCGCGCGCCGGACGCCGTGATATTCTGACGGCCATCATGCCCTACGTAAGCTCGAACGGAGTGCGGCTCTATTACGAGGAGGCGGGCAAGGGCATGCCCATCGTCTTCGTGCACGAGTTCTCGGGCGACCTGCGCAGCTGGGAGGCGCAGATGCGGCACTTCAGCCGCCGCTACCGCTGCGTCGCCTTCAACGCGCGCGGCTATCCGCCCTCCGACGTGCCGGCATCGCCGTCGAAGTACTCCCATGTGATCGCCACCGACGACGTCGCCAATGTGATGCGGCGGCTCGGCATCGGCAAAGCGCACGTGATCGGCTGCTCGATGGGCGCGTACGCGACGCTCCAGTTCGGCCTGCGCTACCCGCGCCGCGCGCTGTCTCTCACTGCGATCGGCGCGGGCGCGGGCTCCGATCCCGCGCGGCGGGCGAAGTTCCTGCGCGAGCGGGCGGCCATGGATCGCCTGTTCCGGGAGCAGGGCATGAAGGCCGCCGCCAAGGTCCTCCAGCGCGCCCCGCACCGAGTCCAGCTCGAGATCAAAGACCCGCGCGGCGCCCGCGAATTCTGGGAGCATTTCGTGGAGGGCTCGGCGCTCGGCCACGCGCTGACGATGCGCGGAATCCAGTCGCGCCGCCCCACGCTCTACAGCCTGGGGGAGCGCTTCGCGCGCATGAAAGTGCCGACCCACATCGTCGTCGGCGACGAGGACGACGGCGCGCTCGGGCCGGGACTCTTCATCAAGCGCGTGTGCCCCGCCGCGCGGCTCACCGTCGCGCGGGCGACGGGTCACCTCGTCAGCGTCGAGGAGCCGGACTTCTTCAATCGCATCACGGAGGATTTCCTGAGCCTCGTCGAATCCGGGCGGTGGCGGCCGCGCGATCCGCGGTCCCTGAATCCCTCGACGATGGCGAGGAAAGCCTGATGCCCTTCGCCGACTCCAGAGGCGTGCAGCTCTACTACGAGGAGGCCGGAGCCGGCTTCCCGATCGTGTTCGTGCACGAGTTCGCACACGCCCTGCGGAGCTGGGAGCCGCAGCTGCGCTACTTCAGCCGGCGCTACCGCTGCATCGCGTTCAACGCCCGGGGCTATCCCCCCTCGGACGTGCCGGCATCGCCGTCACAGTACTCGCAGGCGATCGCTACCGACGATATCGCCAACGTCATGCGCCACCTGGGCATCCGCACGGCTCACATCGTCGGCTGCTCGATGGGGGGCTATGCGACGCTGCACTTCGGCCTGCGCTACGCGCGGATGGCGCGCTCGATCACCGTCATTGGCGCGGGCTACGGCTCCGACCCCGACAAGCGCGCGCAGTTCCTGCGCGATACCAAGGTGATGGCGCTGCGCTTTCAGGATCTTGGCACGCCGGAAGCGATCAAGGTCTACCAGGTCGGGCCGGCGCGGGTGCAGCTCCAGAACAAGGACCCGCGCGCGTTCCAGGAATTCTGCGAGGAGTTCGCGGGGCACTCGGCGCTCGGCTCGGCCAATACGTTGCGCGGTGTGCAGGCGAAGCGGCCGACCCTTTACAGCCTGAAGCGCGGCTTGAGCAGGATGAGGGTGCCGACCCACATCCTCTCGGGCGACGAGGACAACAATTGCCTGGAGCCCGGGATCTTCATCAAGCGCGTGTGCCCGGCGGCGCGTCTCAGCGTCGTTCCCGGCACCGGCCATGCCGTGAATGTCGAGGAACCCGACACCTTCAATCGCCTCACCGACGAGTTTTTTTCGCTGGTGGATTCGGGCCGCTGGCGCCCGCGCGATTCGCGCTCGATCGGAAAGCTGACGACGGCGTACAGGAAGTGAGGCCGGTCTCGCAACCAAATTGCCACAGGAGGAAATCGCATGCCCCGCATCCCGTACGTAGATCCGGCATCAGTAACCGATCCCGAGATCCTTGGCTATCTGGAGATGGCGCGCCGCGAGGGAACGCCCCGGCCCGAAAGCCAGGCGATTCGCGCGCACAACCCGGCGGTTATCCGGGGATTCTCGCAGGCGTGGGACCTGACGTTCCGGCACGGCGTGTGCGACCACCGGATCAAGGAGCTGTGCCGCGTCTATGTATCCCAGTCGATCGAGTGCGAGTACTGAGGGGTACAGCGATCCGTCCAGGCTGGACGGAAAGGCCTCAGCGAAGAACAGTATGACGAGCTCCTCAGATTCGCGACCTCGTCGAAGTTCACCGAGCGGGAGAAGGTGGCGCTGACCTACGCGAGCGCCATCATCTGGAATGCCGGGATCGCGGACGACGCGCTTTGGGCGAAGCTCCACGAGCATTTCAGCGTCCCGGAGCTGGTCGAGTTGGGATTTTTCATCGCGCTGACGCTGGGGCAGCAGCGGTGGATCAAGACGCTCGGGATCGGGCACGGGGAAGTCCTGGCCGACACCGCCGCGGGCCTCGCTCCGATGGCGGCGGCGAGCGAAGCGACAAAGCGCGCTTGAACGGATCGCCTGGCACGCGCCGCAAGCTTCGTTCCCTTACCATGCGGAAACGAGAACCTCGCTCAATAGCTCGCGCTCGCGCACGAATTCGCGCTTCGGGTCGGCGTTGAAGTTCGTGAGCGAAATCTCCAGCACCTGCGCGAGCCCCTCGCGCGCGATGCCGAGCTCGGCGAGGCGTGTCGGCATGCCGAGCGAGCGGAACACCGCGTCCATCCGGTCCGAGATGCGGGCGGGCGCATCCTCGGCGGCGACGCCGTCCATGCCGAGCGCGGCGGCGATGCGCGCCATCGCTTCCGGGTTGCGGTGGCCGAGCCGGCGCAGCGCCGTGCCCATCAGCGCGCTGTAGCCTTCGCCCTGGCCGATCCGGGGGAAGACGCTGATCAGGGCGGTGCAGAAGGCGTAGGCGACGCGCATCGCCCAGTGGCGCGCGAACAGCTCGCCGCCATCGTCGGATTCGCGGTTCTGCAGAAGCGACGCCGCGCACAGGTCGAACCGGGGCGCAGGATCGGCGGGGTCCGCGATGCGCTGAATCGCCCCCGCAGCGAGGCGATAGGATTGCAGGCGGTCGCCTTCCACCAGCGCGTTGTCGCCGATCGCGCCCAGGCTCATGACAGCGCGGCACCAGATCGTCGCCGCTCCGGTGCGGACGAGCTGCGGCGGGGCCGTGAGCAGCGCGTCGGTGTCCCAGAAGATCGCGACCGGACGCGTCTTGGGATCGAAAAACTCCATGCCGCGCGCCGTCGCGTCGTCCTTCATGCGCGAGCCCGCGCGATTCTGCGCCGTCGTGGGAGCAGTCAGGACATTGATGATCGGGAGCTTCGGCTCGAGCAGCTTGGGGCTCACCGCCGGCCCGTGCGCGGGATACTGCGTCACGAGCTCCTCGACCGGCCGCTTTTCCGCGAGCAGGATCGTCAAGATGCGCGCGCCCTGGATCACGCTGCCCGCGCCCACGCCGATCACGAGATCCGCCTGCGCCGCGCGGGCGGCTTCCGTCGCGCGCACGACCGAGGAGCGGGAGGTGTCTTTGTCGATCTCATCGAATACCCCCGCGAGACGCTCCCCGAGCAGCTCCCGCATGCGCGATACGAGCGGCGTCTTGCGCGAAACCGTGCGCCCGCACACGATGAAGGCGCGCCGCGCGCGGTTGCGCTCCACTTCCGCCGGCAACCTCGCGAGCGCGTCCTGCCCGCTGTAGAGCCGATACGGGTAACCGCTCGCGCGGAAGTCGTAGCAATACATACAGGATTGAGGATCGAGGATCGAGGATCGGGCCGCGAGTCACGAGTCACGCGGGCGTGCGTGGATGAAGCGCTCGTGAAACGCGAGCGCGGCGAGCGCCGCTCCGGCATTCGCGATCTCGTCGTAGACCGGGATGCCGAGCGCGGCCGCCCGCGCGCGGAACGCCCGCTTGCGCTCCTCCAGCGCGGGCTCGCCATCCGACCTCAGCACGAGCACGAAATGCGCCTGCCCGGGATAGCGCGCCTGCACGCGCAGCGCGGCCTGCACCAGATTGTCGAGCACCTCGGTCCTGGTACGGCCGGCGAAGGCCGAGAGGTTGAGGTGCATCACCAGCGCGTCCGGCCGCCCGCTGCCGTA
>DASWHI010000248.1:0-4219 GCA_036398235.1 Burkholderiales bacterium | reverse complement strand
GGCGAGAACATCCAGGGCTGGCTCTACCCCGCCGAGTCCGGAGATTACGAGGCCGCCTGGCGCGTACTCACGCAGGACAATCCGCTCCCCGCGGTCATGGGGCGGGTGTGCTACCACCCTTGCGAAGACGCATGCAACCGGGCCCAGCTCGACTCTCCCGTCGGCATCAATTCGGTCGAGCGCTTCCTCGGGGACGAGGCGATCCGGCGCGGCTGGCGCTTTGCGCCGCTCGCGAGCGAATCGGGAAAGCGCGTGCTGATCGTCGGTGCCGGCCCGTCCGGACTTTCTGCGGCCTACCACCTGCGGCGCCTCGGCCACCGCGTGGCCATCCACGAGGCGGGGCCGGTTGCCGGCGGCATGATGCGCTTCGGCATTCCGAAGTACCGGCTGCCGCGCGACGTGCTGGAGGCCGAAGTGCGGCGCATCCTCGACATGGGGGTGGAGCTCGCGCTCAACGCGAGGGTCGATAACATACTGTCCACCCTACGCATGGGCGAGTTCGACGCGGCGTTTCTCGCGGTGGGCGCGCACATCGGCAAGCGTGCCTACATTCCGGCGGGATCCGCGGCCAGGATGCTCGATGCCGTTTCACTGCTGCGCAGCATGGAGGGCGAGGAGCGCCCGCTGCTGGGCCGGCGCGTCGTCGTCTACGGCGGCGGCAACACTGCGATCGACGTCGCGCGCACGGCCAAGCGCCTCGGCGCCGCCGAGTCGATCATCGTCTACCGCCGCACCCGCGAGAAGATGCCGGCGCACGACTCCGAAGTCGAGGAAGCGCTGCAGGAAGGCGTCATGATCCGCTGGCTCTCCACCATACGGGAGGCCGGCGCAGCCAGCATCACCGTGGAGAAGATGGTCCTCGATGAGAAAGGCTTTCCGCAACCCACCGGAGAGGTCGAAACACTCGAAGCCGATTCGGTCGTGCTCGCGCTCGGGCAGGACGTGGACCTTAGCCTGCTCAAAGGCGTGCCGGGCCTCGTGATCCGGGACGGCGTGGTGCAGGTCGGCCCGAACATGATGACCGGGTACCTGGGCATCTTCGCCGGCGGCGACATGGTGCCTTCGGAGCGCACCGTCACCGTCGCGGTCGGCCATGGCAAGAAGGCCGCGCGCCACATCGACGCCTGGCTAAGGGGTGGCCGCTACGTGGCGCCCCCCAAGCACGAGCTCGCGACGTTCGACAAGCTCAACACCTGGTATTACTCGGACGCGCCCAAGACCGTGCGGCCGACACTCGACATCGTCCGGCGCCAGTCCACCTTCGACGAGGTCGTGGGCAGCCTCGACGAATCCAATGCGCTGTACGAGGCGCGACGCTGCCTGTCGTGCGGGAACTGCTTCGAGTGCGACAACTGCTACGGCGTGTGCCCCGACAACGCGGTCATCAAGCTCGGTCCCGGCAAGCGCTTCGAGTTCAACTACGATTACTGCAAGGGCTGCGGCCTGTGCGCCACCGAGTGCCCTTGCGGCGCGATTCAGATGGTGCCCGAGAAGATCTGATCACTTCCAGCCGATGACGTCGTAGCCCTTCTCGCGCAGGCAGCGCTGGACGAAGCCCTTGTAGACCGAGCCGGGCTCGCCCGAACGGATCGCGCCGCGCGCTACACCGGCTGCTGCGCCGGCGGCCGCGCCCACCCCTGCGTCATGGCCCACGCTGCCGCGCACCGCACCCGCGCCCGCGCCGGCCGCGCCGCCGATGACCGCGCCGGCTGCGCCGCCGCTCACCACCTTCTCGCCGCCGCCGTGAGTCACGCCGTGCTGCTCCGCGAAGCGGATGCAGTCGTCGATGTCCCGCTGCGCAATTTCGGGGCCGACATGATTGTACTTGGCGTTGGGGTAGAGCACCGGCCTCTGCGTCGCGCAACCGGTGAGGACGAGCAGCGTGATTGCGGCCCCCGCCGCGTGGAGGTGGAGCTGGGTCAACCGCATGGCGTTTCCTCCCGGGCCATCAGGGTACCAATGCAGCCCGATCGAGATCCGATGACACGAAACGGCCTGCCCCCGGCATTCTTCCTGCGGCAGTAGCTCCGGGAGCAAAGCATGCCGAGCCGCCCGCGCGCCAGAGCACGCCGCGCTAGAGCAGGACGATCACGAGGATCACGATCAACAGAATCAGGATCCAATCGGTCTTGTCGAGCGCCCCGCCCGCGGCCAGCGTATCGATCCTGCCGGCAACGCGCAGAACTTCCTCGTCGGTCATGGCGTCAACGCGTTTCCGGGCAAGCTCGGGAGCGACTCCCAACGCATTGAGCCTGTCTTCGACGCCCTCGCGCTCCAGGAACGCCTGCACCTTCTCGCGATCGGAGCCCGCGAGGACCTGGTCCGTGGACACGATGTCCGCCGACGCCGGGACGGATACGAACGCGAACGCAATCGCGGCGAACATCGCCTTCCAGCCCGACACAACACCCTTGCTCATAGGCATTCCTCCTGTCGAAGTGGGGCAAATCACCCGCTGAATCCGCTCAAGGCACCCCGCGGGCTTCCGCAATATTGTACCGATTTAACGACCGAGCGGCTGCCGCAATCCTGTCCTGGCCGGCGCTTGTCGCTGAGCAGAGACGGGGCCGGCACCCGCTCCTACCCGCTTCCACAGCGTAGATCCCGGTCGCCGCGCTTCGTTCCCATTTCTGATACGCTTTCGGGTATCGAAACGCAAAGCTGCGAGACTGACATGGCGCAACGACCCGACGACAGAACCGGCGAACCCCGGATGGACCCGAAATCCCTCTACCGCGAGGAGGTGATCAGCGATCGCAAAGTGGGAACCATCCGCGTGCTGACCCCGATCAAGTCCGACGGCACGACCGATTCGAGCCGGCAGGTTGCCTACATCGGCGAAGCGCAGCTGCTCACCTCGGTCGGCACGCTCCCGATCAATTTCGAGATCGATGCGCAGTCGCTCGACGAGGCCGTGAACAAGTTCGCGGAGGTGGCGAAGGAGGCGGTCGAGCGCACGGTCAAGGATCTGCAGGAGCTGCGCCGCCAGGCGGCCTCCTCCATCGTGGTGCCGCAGGGCGGCATGGGAGGTCTCGGCGGCATGGGACCGGGCGGCATGCCGGGCGGGGGCAAGATACAGATTCCGTAACCTGCGATTCTCGACCCGCGACCCGTAAGTTTCGTCCTTCAGGCGGACTCGCCCGCCTTCTGCCTTTTGCCTTCCGCCCCAGGCACTGTCCATGGCCTCCGCCAACTCCACCTGGATCGATCATTTTCCCGGCAACTTCATGTGGTCGAACGCGACGCTCGTCACCAAGGGCATGGCGCCATACGGCGCGGTTGCCCTCGGCGAGATCGACGAAGTCTGCGAGCGGCTGCGCAGCCGCCAGCACGAGCCGCATGCATGGTGGGAAGAATGGAGCGCGCTCGGCGTGCGCCTTGAGAAGCTCGCCGACGCCGCGGAAGCAGCAGGCCGGCGGATGAGCGCGGGCAGCGCCTATTTGCGCGCCGGCATGTATTACTTCACCGCGGAGCGCTTCATCGTGCCCGGCGCGGAGAAGCGCGAGATGGGGCGAAGAGCGATCGAGTGCCAGACCAAGGGGATCCTGCGGCGCTACCCGAACGTCGAGCGGGTCGAGGTGCCGTACGAAGGAGCGACCCTGCCTGCGCTCCTCATGAAGGCGCCGGGCGCCGCCAGGCGGGCGCCGGCAATGGTGGCGTTCGACGGGCTCGACAACTGCAAAGAAATGAGCGTGCTCTTCAACGGCCTCGAGTTCGCGGCGCGCGGCTGGCACACGCTCGCAATCGACGGGCCGGGACAGGGCGAATCGCTGCGGCTGCGCGACATCAAGACCCGCCACGACTACGAGGTCGCCGGCACCGCGGCCTACGAGTGGATCGCCGCGCGTCCCGAGGTGGATCCGAAGCGCGTTGCCGTGATGGGCTACAGCTTCGGCGGCTACTACGCGCCGCGCATCGTTGCGTTCGAGAAGCGCTATTGCGCCTGCGTCGCCTTCGGCGCGATGCACTGGAGCATGGAAACCTGGGTGGACGGCATCCGGCGCGCGGTGAGGGCCGACGCGAAGACGAGCGCGCAGTCGCACTTCCAGGCGCCGTGGGCGTTCGGCGCGAAGGACCTCGACGAGGCGGTGCAAATGGCGAAGCGCTTCAACCTCGCCGGGGTCGCCGGCCGGATCGAGTGCCCGCTGCTGGTCGCGCACGGCGAAAACGACCGCATCGTGCCGCTCGACTCGGCGAAGAAGCTCTACGAAGCGGCGGG
>DASWHI010000247.1:0-19409 GCA_036398235.1 Burkholderiales bacterium | reverse complement strand
TGGCGAGCGAGCCGTCGAAGTACTTGAGATCGGCGATCATCACCTCGTCCCACACGTTGAGGCTCTTCAGGTCCCGCACCAGAAACTCGTTCACCACCGTGAACTCGCCCGACAGGTTCGATTTCACATAGAGGTTCTGGTAGGTCGGCTCGATCGACTGCGAGAGCCCCGTGATGTTCGCGATCGTCGCGGTGGGCGCGATCGCCAGGCAGTTGGAATTGCGCATGCCGACCCTCTGGATGCGCTTTCTCAGGCCTGCCCAGTCGAGCGTGGTGGACAGGTCGCACTCGACGTAGCCGCCGCGCTCCTCCGAGAGCCGGCGCAGAGTATCGAACGGCAGGATGCCGCGATCCCACAGCGAGCCCTTGAAGGTCGAGTAGGGCCCGCGCTCTTCGGCCAGGTCGGTCGAGGCGCGGTAGGCGCTCCAGGCGATCGCTTCCATCGAGCGGTCGGCGAACTCCACCGCCGCCTGCGAGCCGTAGGGGATCCGCAGCAGGTGCAGGCAGTCCTGGAAGCCCATGATGCCGAGGCCCACCGGGCGGTGCTTGAAGTTGGAGTTGCGCGCCTTCCCGACCGAGTAGAAATTGAGGTCGATCACGTTGTCGAGCATGCGCATCGCGGTGCCGACGGTGCGCCCGAGCTTCTCCATGTCCATGCGCCCGGTCGAGACATCGAGGTGCGCCGGCATGTTGATCGAGCCGAGGTTGCACACCGCGATCTCGTCGGGGCCGGTGTTGAGCGTGATCTCCGTGCAGAGATTGGAGCTGTGCACGACGCCCACGTGCTGCTGTGGCGAGCGCAGATTGCACGGGTCCTTGAACGTGAGCCAGGGGTGCCCGGTCTCGAACAGCATGGTGAGCATCTTGCGCCACAGGTGCATCGCCTGGACCCGCTTGTAGGGCTTGATCTCGCCGCGGGCGGCGCGTTCCTCGTACTCGACATAGGCCTGCTCGAAAGCGCGCCCGTACTTGTCGTGCAGGTCGGGCACGTCGGAGGGCGAGAACAGCGCCCAGTCGCCGTTCTCCATCACGCGCTTCATGAAGAGATCCGGCACCCAGTTCGCGGTATTCATGTCGTGGGTGCGGCGGCGATCGTCGCCGGTGTTCTTGCGCAGCTCCAGGAACTCCTCGATGTCGAGATGCCAGGTCTCGAGATAGGAGCACACCGCCCCCTTCCTCTTGCCGCCCTGGTTGACGGCGACGGCGGTGTCGTTCACGACCTTGAGGAACGGCACGACACCCTGGCTCTTGCCGTTGGTGCCCTTGATGTGCGAGCCCAGTGCCCGTACCGGCGTCCAGTCGTTGCCGAGGCCGCCGGCGAATTTCTGCAGGAGCGCGTTCTCCTTGATCGCCTCGTAGATGCCATCGAGATCGTCGGCGACCGTGGTGAGATAGCAGCTCGCGAGCTGGGAGCGGCGCGTGCCGGAATTGAACAAGGTCGGCGTCGAGCTCATGAAGTCGAATGACGACAGCACGTTGTAGAACTCGATCGCGCGCGCCTCGCGCTGGTCCTCGGGCTCGTTCAATGCCAGGCCCATCGCCACCCGCATGTAGAAGATCTGCGGCAGCTCGATGCGGCGGCCGCGCACGTGCAGGAAATAACGGTCGTAGAGGATCTGCAGCCCCAGGTAGGTGAACTTCAGGTCGCGGCTCGCGTCGAGCGCCGCGCCGAGGCACTTCAGATCGTAGCGGGCAAGCCGCTCGTCGAGCAGCTCCGCCTCGATCCCCTGCCGCACGAATTCCGCCAGATAGGCTGCGTAGCGCGCCGGCATCTCCGCCTGCGTCACCTCCGCGCCGAGGGCCTCCAGCCGCAGCGAGTGCAGCAGCAGCCGCGCCGTGACATAGCTGTAGCCCGGGTCCTGCTCGATCAGCGCGCGCGCGGCAAGGATCAACGACTTGCGTACCTCCTCCATCGGCACGCCGTCGTAGAGATCGCGCCGCATCGCGGCGAGCACCGGTTCGGCGGTGACCTCGCGCCCGAGTCCCTCGCACGCCTCGCGCACCAGCGCGATAAGGCGGTCGAAGTCGAGCGGCCGCACGCGCCCGCCCTCCTTTACGTTTATCGCCGCCGCCTGCGCGCGCTTTGCCGGATCCTGCGTCTCGCGCTCGCGCGCGCGCTCCTTCGAGCGCTCCTCGCGATAGAGCACGTAGGCGCGCGCGACGTTGTGCTCGCCCGCGCGCATGAGCGCGAGCTCCACCTGGTCCTGGATGTCCTCGATGTGGAAGGTGCCGCCCGAGGGCTGGCGGCGCATGAGCGCCGCCACCACGTTCTGGGTGAGGATTCCGACCTGCTCGCGCACGCGCGCGGACGCCGCGCCCTGTCCCCCGTTCACGGCGATGAACGCCTTGGTCACCGCGATCGCGATCTTGGCGGGCTCAAACACCACCACCGAGCCGTTGCGGCGAATGACTTTGTAATGGGCGTAGCGCGCGTCCTCTGCGGCAGGGATATCGTCAAGTGCGGGCTTGACAAGGGGGGTGGCCAGAGCGCCTTCGGTAACCAGCTGCATGCCGTAACTCCTTGAGTATTAAGTTTATTGACCCAAGAGGTGGGCACCTCCCCCGCTCCCAAGCCGTAACAACGCTTCCGAAACCACAATATGTTGTGGTCTACGGCAACTTTTGAACAAATTCTAGTAGGCTGATTTTGCGAAAGCAATAGACTTCATGGATTTTTTGTTAAATACTCGTTTTTACTGGAAAAATGTACGCCAACATGATGAAAAAACGGGCAAAACTGCATAGAAATTAGGCAACCACCCGGTTTGGCAGCAAACACGGGCTCCAGCAGGTTGGCGGGTGGTGGATAACTCGCGCTAAAGCCGGGCCCTGTGGGCCGGTTTAGCTCCGCGCGTCCGAGCGGACAGGTAGCTTGCCGCTCAACGCGCGGACAAGGAATCTCGGGGAAAAGCTACCGCGGGGATTTTCGTTGCTTCTTTGGCGCGGCCTTGCGTCCTGGCATCCTGGCAGTTCGACGACTGCTCTTTAACTTGATCTCCGTCCCCGGCGTCCCCCGCGGCGAACGCTTCCGCATCAAGGCGCGATAGCGCCGCCACTCGAAATGCGGCCCCGGATCGCTCTTCCGCCCGGGGGCGATATCGCTGTGCCCGACGATGTCCCGGATCGGGTAGCGCGCCTTCAATGCGCGCGTGAGGCGGGCGAGCTGCCGGTACTGCGCGGCCGTGAACGGCGCCTCGCCCGTGCCTTCGAGCTCGACGCCGATGGAAAAATCGTTGCACCGCGCCCGCCCCTTCCAGGCCGACTCCCCCGCATGCCACGCGCGCGCGCCGCAAGGCACGAACTGAACGAGATTGCCGCCGCGGCGGATCAGGAAGTGGGCGGATACCGTCGCGCCCTCGATCGTCGCGTAGTAGGGATGCGCGGCAGGATCGAGCCGGTTGGTAAAGAGATCGACGATGCCGGTCCCGCCGAATACCCCTGGCGGCAGGCTGATGTGGTGGATGACGACGAGGCTCACCGGGCAGCCGCCCGGCCGCGCGTCGCAGTTCGGCGAGGCGATGAAGGGAACGCCTACTGCCAACCCGTGATCATCGATAACGAGGGGCGGCGGCGATATGCGTCTTCCCTTTCCCCCCCGCCCTTCCCCCCTCACCGCCGTCAGCCCTTGGAATCGAGCTCTTCGTTGATCCCGAGCCGCTCCATGCGATAACGCAGCGCCCGGAAAGTGATGCCGAGCAGCTTCGCGGCGGCGGTGCGGTTGTAATGAGTCTGTTCGAGGGCGTTGAGGATCGCCTTGCGCTCCACGGTATCGAGCCGCTCCTGCAACGGCAGCCCCGACAGCTCGCCGGCCGCCTCCGCCGGCGTGGGGCGCGGGGGCGCGAGCTGCAGGTCCTCGGCCTGGATTTCGCCCCCGGTGGTAAGCGCGAGCGCCCGTTCCAGCACGTTTTCGAGCTCCCGCACGTTGCCCGGGAAGTCGTACCCGCACAGCCGGTCGAGCGCGGCCGCGGACAGCCGCACGGTCTTGCCGCCGGCCGCGGCGGCCTGGCGCGCGAGCATCATCTCGGTGAGCAGCGGGATGTCCTCGGGCATGTCGCGCAATGCCGGCATCTTCAGCTCGATCACGTTCAGCCGGTAGAAAAGATCCTGCCGGAACCTGCCGGCCTGGACCTCCTCCGCGAGATTGCGGTGGGTGGCGCTGATGATGCGCGCGTCCGCGCCCTCTTCACTGGTCGCGCCGACCTTGCGGATCTTTTTCTCCTGGATTGCGCGCAGCAGCTTCACCTGCATCGGGACCGGCAACTCCGCGACCTCGTCGAGGAACAGCGTGCCGCCGTCAGCGGCCTGGAAGAATCCCTCGCGGTCGGCGGCTGCGCCGGTAAACGCGCCTTTCCGGTAGCCGAAGAATTCGCTCTCCATCAGGTTTTCGGGGAGCGCACCGCAGTTGACCGGGATGAACGGGCCGTCGCTGCGCGGGCCACGCCGGTGCACCAGACGCGCGGCAAGCTCCTTGCCGCTGCCCGATTCGCCGCTGATATGGATCGGCGCCTGGGTGCGTGCCAGGCGTTCGATCATCGAGCGCACGGCTTCCATCGGCGCCGAGCGCCCGATCAACTGCGGCACCCCTGGCGCGTCCGCCGCCGCTTCCTCCTCCGGCGCGCGCCGCTGGACGGGGCGCGGCAGCTTGAGGGCGGTGCGCACCAGCGTTCGCAACTGGTCGAGCGAGACCGGCTTCGCGAGATAGTCGAAGGCGCCGGCCTTCAGCGCGGCCACTGCGTTCTCGGTGCTGCCGTGCGCCGTGATCACCGCCACCGGCAGGCTGGGATGGTGCTTCGCGACATAGTCGACGACCGTGAGCCCGTCGCCATCGGGCAGCCGCATGTCGGTCAGGCAGAGGTCGTAGCTGTTCTGGGCGAGCAGCGCGTAGGCCTCCGAGGTGCTCGCGGCGCAATGCGCGTCGAGCCCCATGCGCGCAAGCGTCATGCCGAGCAGCTCGCGAATGTCCGCTTCGTCGTCGACCACCAGGACCTGAGATTTCGCGCTCATGTGTCTCGATAAGGCGTTACGGCTCTAGCCGGCCCAGCACCGGACGGTGAACTGCGCTCCGCGCGGCGTCTCGACATAATCGAGCGTCGCGCCGTTCGCTTCGCACACCTCGCGCGCGATGTAGAGGCCGAGCCCGGTGCCGCCCGCGGCGGTGGTGAAGAACGGCTCGAACAGCTGCGCCCGCGCCTCGGGGATCACGCCCGGTCCGTCGTCCACTACGTCCAATCTTACAACACCGACCGCACGCTCGAGGGAGAAACGGATCACGATGCTCGCGGGGCCGCGCCGGCAGTGACGCAGCGCATTGCGGCACAGGTTCCACATCACCTGGTTGAGATGGCTGCGGTCGAACAGCACATCGGGGTCCGCGTGCTGCTCGATGCGGAACATGCCGGGGTCGATTCTCTCGATCTGGGAGAACTGCTCGACGAAGCCCGCGAGGAACGCGGTCAGCCGGACGCGCTCGCGGTGAGCGCGCTCGCCCCGGTTCAGGCGCAGCACGTCGTTCACCATGCGATCGAGGCGCCCGCTGTTCTCGTTGATGATGCTGATCAAACGCGCCGCGGTGTCATTCATCCCGGGCTCCTCCCGCAAGAGCTGCGCGGCATGGCTGATCGCGCCGAGAGGATTCCGGATCTCGTGCGCGATGTTCGCGGTGAGCCGCCCCAGCGCGGCGAGCTTCAACTGGCGCGCCTGAGCCTGCACGCGCGTCTGGTCCTCGATGAAGATCACCGCGCCGAGCTCGCGGTTCGCGCCGATCGGAACGAAGCGCGCGCTTTCGCTGCTGCTGTAGGGCATGCCGGCGCCGCTGTCCACTCCCGCGCGGGTGCGCCACTGCTCGTACTGCGCCGCGAGCGGCGGCGCGTACTCGGAGAGCATCGCCTCGCCGCTGGCCGGCAGCGCGCCGAGCAGGCGTTCGGCCCGCGCGTTGAACTGGCGGATCGCTCCATGCCCGTCCACCACCAGCACGCCGTCCGGCATGTCACGGATCACGAGCTGGTTCACCTGCTCCAGATTGGCGAGGTCGATCTCGCGCTTCGCGGCCAGCCGCTCGCTCGCCACTGTGTACTTGGCGAGGGCGTGCGCGAGCCAGGCGATCGCGAAGAAGGCGCCGGATAGCAGCCCGGCCTGCACGAACTGGGAATCGGGGGCGTCGAGCTTGAGCGTCGCGTAGGTGTGCTCGAGCAGCACCCCGATGCTGGCGAGCGCGGCGAAGAAGAGCGTGAGCCGCCCGCGGCTGATCAGGCCCGCGCCGGCGAGCGTGGTGAGCAGCAACAGCCCCAAACCGCTGGAGATGCCGCCGCTCGCGTGGATGAGAAGCACGATAAAAACGACGTCGGCGGCCACCTGCAGCGTGAGCTGCAGATCGAAATGCCGGCGCGCGCTGATCACGACGAAGCACGCGATGCTGAAGATCACGTAAGTGAGGTCGGTCGCGAGGAACAGCGCCAGGTCCCGCGAACCGAACCAGAGGTTCGAGCCCCACACCGTGACGCTCAGCAGCAGGAGCAGCGCGATGAGCAGGCGGTAGACGTTGAAGTAGAACAGCGACCGCCAGAACTGCTCGGGGTGCGCCCCGGGATAGGGGGGCGCGCCCGGCGCCTCCCACAGCACCGCCTGCCGGCTGCCGGCCTGGCTCATCCGGCGCGGCGCTCCGCGTCACCCGCCCGCTGGTGCTCCGGCGAGCAGTAGAACCGGCCCTGCGTGGTGATGCTCTCGCTGCGCGGCAGGTGCAAGCCGCAGCGCGCGCACTGCACCATGCTCTCCGCGGTCGCGGGGGGCGTTCTTTCCCCGCCGCGGTCGACGCGGCGGCGGTAGCTCTTCAGGATCCAGTAGACGACGAGCAGGCCGAGAACGACCAGGATGATCTTCGCCAATTCAGACTCCGCCCGTGGCCGGGACTTCCAAACCCGCGGCCGGCCGGCTGCACGCGGGGTTTGCGGTCACCGGCTGCGGTTCACGATTAGCAATTGCGGGTTAGTGTGCCCTAACCCCCGCCGGGCGTCGAGCACGCCGGTCACGATTCCGGCGGTTCGCGGCGCCGGAGGCGGGAAAGAATGGTCGGGGTGAGAGGATTTGAACCTCCGACACCTGCGTCCCGAACGCAGTGCGCTACCAGGCTGCGCTACACCCCGATTTGAAAGCGATAGATGGGAGAGCTTAACGCGGACCGGCTAATACGTCCGCGTCACCGCGAAACTTGCCAATTCTAGCAAATATTCACGCTGCCTTGAATGCGGCAGGCGCGCGAGCGCCTCGCCCGCCGCGCGTGATTCCCGCCGCGCCTGCTCGCGCGCGTAGTCGAGAGCGCCGGTCGAGCGTATCGTTTCGATCACTACGGCGAGCTCGTCGCGCCCGCCGTGCTCGATGGCGTGCCGCACCCGCCGCGCCTGCTCGGCCGTCCCGTGCCGGATGGCGTAGATCAGCGGCAGCGTCGGCTTGCCTTCGGCGAGGTCATCGCCCAGGTTCTTGCCGATCACCGCCTGCTCGCCGGAGTAATCCAGCACGTCGTCGATCAGCTGGAAGGCCGTTCCGAGGCGCATGCCGTAGTCGGCGACCGCGCTCTCCTGCTCGCTCGGCGCCTCGCCCAGGATCGCCCCGAGCCGCGTGGCGGCCTCGAACAGCTTCGCGGTCTTGCAGCGGATCACCTCGAGGTAATCGCTTTCCCGGATGTCGGGATCGCGGCAGCTCATGAGCTGCATCACTTCCCCCTCCGCGATCACGTTGGTCGCGTCGGCAAGCACCTGCAGCACGCGCATGTTGTCCACTCCCACCATCATCTGGAATGCGCGCGAATAGACGAAATCGCCGACGAGCACCGCCGCCGAGTTGCCGAACAGCGCGTTGGCCGTGGACCGTCCGCGCCGCAGGTCGGACTCGTCCACGACGTCGTCGTGCAGCAGCGTCGCAGTATGGATGAACTCCACCACGGCGGCGAGCTCGTGACAGTGGCGGCCGCGGGCCCCGAACGCGCCGGCCGAGAGCAGGAGCAGCAGAGGGCGCAGGCGCTTGCCCCCGCTGCCCACGATGTATTCGGCGATCTGGCGGATCAGCAGCACCTCCGAATCGAGGCGGACTCGGATCACCGCGTCCACGGCGCGCAGGTCCTCCTCCACGAAGCCGCGTATCGCGTCCAGTGTCACCGTCTGGGAACTCTCGAAAGGAGGGGGATCATACCAGTATTTCCTTTGACTAATCAGCGGGCTTTTTGTAGAATGCGCGCCTTTCCCAGTTGCAGGCGGAACGTGTCATGTACGCAGTTATCCGGACCGGCGGCAAGCAGTACCGGGTCAGCGCCGGCGAGACGCTGAAGATCGAGCTGATCGCCGCGGACGTCGGACAGGAGATCGAGCTCGACCAGGTGCTGCTGGTGGCCGACGGCGACAAGCTCAAGATGGGCGCGCCGCTCGTTGCCGGGGCCCGTGTCAAGGCAAAGGTGCTGAATCATGGCCGCGGCGAGAAGGTGCGAATCTTCAAGCTGAATCGCCGCAAGCATTACCGCAGGAGCCAGGGACATCGACAGGGCTATACCGAGATCGAGATTCTCGGCATCGCATAGGAAAGGAACGAGGGGATACTCCCCTCGTGCACCCTAACGTCAGAATTGAAGCAGGTTATGAGGGAACGAGGGGATACTCCCCTCGTGCACCCCTACTCCAGTCCAAAAACAGGTTCTAGGAACAGGTTATGGCACACAAGAAGGCAGGCGGCAGTTCGCGCAACGGCCGCGACTCGCAATCGAAGCGCCTGGGTGTAAAGCGCTACGGCGGCGAGCAGGTGAACGCCGGCTCGATCATCGTGCGCCAGCGCGGCACGCAGGTGCACCCCGGAACGAACGTCGGCATCGGCCGCGACCATACGCTGTTCGCCAGGGTGACGGGGCGGGTGCTGTTCGCTCAAAAGGGGCCGGACAGCCGCACCACGGTGAGCATCGTTCCCGCGTAAGCCCGGCCGGCGCCCACCGCAAGCCCTGTCACCCGACAGGGCTTTTTTGTTTATGAAGTTCGTCGACGAAGCCATCATCGAAGTCCGTGCCGGCAAGGGCGGCGACGGTGTGGCCAGTTTTAGGCGCGAGAAGTACGTCCCGCGCGGCGGCCCCGACGGCGGCGACGGCGGGCGCGGCGGCAGCCTCTACGCGGTCGCCGACCGCAACCTGAACACGCTGATCGACTACCGCTACGCGCGCATTCACCGCGCGCGGGACGGCGAGAACGGCCGCGGCGCGGACCAGTACGGAAAATCGGCGCCCGATATCGTGCTGCGCGTGCCGGTGGGCACCGTCGTGAGCGACCTCGAGACGGGCGAAACCCTTGCCGACCTGGACCGCGACGGCGCGCGCGCGCTGCTTGCCCAGGGAGGGGCCGGCGGCCTCGGCAACCTGCACTTCAAGTCGAGTGTCAATCGCGCGCCGCGCCAGTTCACGCGCGGCGGCGCGGGCGAGCGGCGGCGCCTGAAGCTCGAGCTGAAGCTCCTCGCCGATGTCGGGCTCTTCGGCATGCCGAATGCCGGGAAGTCCAGTCTCATCCGCGCCGTTTCCGCCGCGCGCCCCAAGGTCGCCGACTATCCCTTCACCACCCTGGCCCCCGCGCTCGGCGTGGTACGGGCGGACGTCAACCGCAGCTTCGTGCTCGCCGACATCCCCGGGCTGATCGAGGGCGCCGCCGAGGGCGCGGGGCTCGGGCACCAGTTCCTGCGCCACCTCGCGCGCACGCGGCTGCTGCTGCACCTCGTCGACATCGCGCCGCCCGACGCGGACGCCGATATCGCGCGCGATGCGACGGCGATCGTGCAGGAGCTCAGGAAATTCGACGAAGCGCTTTATCGCAAACCGCGCTGGCTGGTCTTGAACAAGATCGACCTGGTTCCGGCCGGGGAGCGCGGGCACGCCGTCAAGCGCTTCCTCAGGAATTATCGCTGGCGGGGCAAAAGCTTTATCATTTCCGCGCTTACCGGCGAGGGCTGCCGCGAGCTCATCTTTGCGGTGATGAAGCACCTGGAGCAGGACTCAGAACCCAGGAGTCGGGATTCGGTGAAAGCGCGGCGGCGGACGAAGTCCCTGAATCCCGAGTCCTGAATCCCGAACCCTATGTCGTCTCTCCTGGAAAAGGCGCAGCGCTTCGTCGTCAAGGTCGGCTCCAGCCTTGTCACCAACGAGGGCCGCGGTCTCGATCTCGATGCCCTCACGCGCTGGGCCGGAGAGATCGCGGAGTTGAGGCGCATGGGCCGCGAGGTCGTGCTGGTCTCCAGCGGTGCGGTTGCGGCGGGCATGCAGCGCCTCGGATGGAAACGGCGCCCGCACGCCCTGCACGAGCTGCAGGCCGCCGCCGCGGTCGGCCAGATGGGGCTGATCCAGGTCTACGAATCCTGCTTCCGCCAGCACGCGCTGCTCAGCTCGCAGGTCCTGCTCACGCACGAGGACCTCGCCGACCGCAAGCGCTATCTCAACGCGCGCTCCACCCTGCGCACCCTGCTCGGGCTCGCCGTGATCCCGATCATCAACGAGAACGACACCGTCGCGAGCGACGAGATTCGCTTCGGGGACAACGACACCCTGGCGGCCCTGGTGACCAACCTGATCGAGGCCGACGCGCTGGTGATCCTCACCGACCAGGACGGCCTCTACGACAGCGATCCGCGCCGGGGCGGCGCGGCGAAGCTGATCGCGGAGGGGCGCGCGGGCGATCCCGCCCTGGAAGCGATGGCGGGGGGCACCGGCAGCGCGATCGCGCTCGGCGGCATGCTGACCAAGGTGCTCGCCGCGAAGCGGGCGGCACGCAGCGGCGCTCACACCGTGATCGCGTCCGGGCGCGAGGACGGGGTCCTGCCGCGCCTCGCGCGCGGGGAGAGGATCGGCACGCTGCTCGTGGCGGAGCGCGCGACGCTCGCGGCGCGCAAGCAGTGGCTCGCCGACCAGCTGCAGGTGCGGGGGAGCCTCACCCTCGACGCCGGCGCGGTGAAGGCGCTCACCGTGCACGGCAAGAGCCTGCTGCCGATCGGCGTCTACGAGGTCACCGGCGAGTTCGAGCGCGGCGAGGCGGTGAGCTGCCTCGACGACTCGCGGCGCGAGGTCGCGCGCGGCCTCGTCAACTACAACGCGGCGGAGACCCGCCGCATCCTGCGCGCGCCTTCGAGCGAGATCGAGGCGCGGCTCGGCTACGTGGTCGAGCCCGAGCTCATACACCGGGACAATCTGGTGCTGCTCTGATCCTCCGGTGGCGGGAGATCGGCGGATTGCGGGCGCCGGTCGCGCCCGTCCTCTATTTCGTCGTGGTGGCGGCGGACCGGAACGACTGAACTATTTCCCTCGCGCTCCGGACCGGGTTACTTCCCGAGCACAGGTAGTCCGCATAGAGCGCGTTGTGGTGGCGATCGACTTCCCGCGGCCCGATGCGGCGCCACTTCGCGTTGCGCGCCCGCGCCCAACTGCCGTCCGCCCTTCCTACCGCGTAATACTTCTGCTGGCGCAGCTCGCAGCGGATGCCCTCGAACGTGACGTTGGTCGCGCCCCCTGCCGCTTTCACCACGAGCGTGTAGCGCACGACACCGTCCTCGCCGACGGACAGCGAGCGCGCGTCAACGTAGAAGCGGTGCGGGCTCACCGCGCCGGGGTCGAACGGGACCAGGTCCGCGGTCCTGGGATAGGAAGGAATTCTTGCTTCGATCTCTTTCCACGGTTTCTTGTCCTCGTCGAAATCGGCGTCCCAGTCGCGCCATTGCGCGAGTGCCGCGGAGACGAATGCGGCCAGCGCGGCAGCGACGACGAGCGCGGCTCCGGCACGCCGGGCCCCGCGCCGCGCGCGGCGGCATCCTGCGTCAAGCGGAAGGCGAAGCAAGACCCGACGCGACCCTACCTCGCATAGATGTGGTCGCGCGTCTCCGGAACCTCGAGCGCGCCGCCCGCACGTGGCTTGCCCGCCAGCACCTGGTAGACCGACATCCAGCCGCGCTCGAAGCCGAGCGCCGAGCCCGCCATGTAGATGCGCCAGACGCGGTAGAGCTTCTCGCCCACCGCCGCAAGCACCGCGGCGCGGTTCGCTTCGAGCCGCTCCACCCAGTGCCACAGCGTTTTCGCGTAATGCGGCCGCAGGCTCTCCACGTCCCAGCTCTCGAGACCCTGCGCCGACATCGCCTCCATCGCGACCGAGATGTGGGTGAGCTCCCCGCCCGGAAACACGTAGCGGTCGATGAACTCGCCGATCTCGCTGCCCAACTCGCGTTGCCCGGGGGCGTTGTGCGTGATGCCGTGGTTCAGCAGCAGCCCGCCCGACCGCAGCAGGCGGGCGATCTTGCCGAAATACGCCGCCAGGTTGTCGCGCCCGACGTGCTCGAACATGCCGACGCTCGCGATCTTGTCGAACGGCCGCTCTTCCGGCACATCGCGGTAATCGAGCAGGCGCACCTCGCAGCGCCCTTCCAGCCCCAGCTCGCGGATCCGGGCGCGCGCGTAGTCGTGCTGGTTGCGGCTCAATGTCACGCCGAGCGCCTGTGCGCCGTAGCGCTCGGCCGCCCACATCACGAGAGCGCCCCAGCCACAGCCGATGTCGAGGAAGCGCTCGCCTGCGGCGAGTCCCAGCTTGCGGCAGATGTGGTCGAGTTTCTGCTCCTGCGCGATCTCCAGCGTATCGTCGGCCCGGCGGTAGTAGGCGCAGGAGTAGACGCGCCGCCGGTCGAGCCAGAGGCCGAAGAAATCGTCGCCGACGTCGTAGTGGCTGCGGACCGCCTTGCTGTCGTAGAGCCGCGTATGCCGCACCCAGCGCGCGAGCCGCCGCCCCGCCGCCAGGCTCGCGCTGTCAGTCGCGCCTGCAAATGCCGTGCCCAGGCCGACCACGTCCCGGATCGATCCCTCGACGTCGATCTGCTGCTCGACGTAGCGCGCCGCGAGTCCCCCAGCGCTGGGACGCGCGAGCGCGGCAAGCGCCAGCGGATGCTGCACGGTGATTGTCACCTGCGGCTGCGGGGCGCCGGCGCTCGCGCCGTTCCACAGCCGCACGGCGAGCGGAAGCCCGCTTTCCTCGATGCGGCGCCCGATGCTGGCAAGTATCTGGGAATCCTGCATACGCCTGGCGAGAATAGCACAAGCCCGGCGGAGTGGAATGCCTGCGGCGCAAGGCCTGCCGGCGGCGGCGAGCTAGCCTGCGAGATCGTTGACGAGCGAGGCGCGGATTGCGGGATCCACCGCCCCGATCGTGTAGCTGTATTCGGGATGATCGACGCCCACCGCGAGCGCCGCCCCCTTCTTCAGCGCCCGCAGCATCGCGGGGTCGAGCTCAAACCGCAGGAAATGCACCGCCGAAGTCTTCTCCGCGGTGTCGCGTTCGAGATCCTCATCGGCGATGGCGCGCACCCGGTCATGACCGGCGACCTGCACCCACACCTGGTCTTCAATCCCGATCAGCCGTGCGAGCATGCGGCGGCGCTCGTCCACGTCGGGATACTCGATCATGAGCGTCGCCTTCCAGTTGGCGCCGTCGGGGATGAGCGGGTTGTAGGCATCGAGTTCGTCCTGAATGCCCGCCTCCTCGAACGTGCGCTCGGCGCGCAGCATTTCCTGGACCTGGTAGCGGACCGTCAGCTCGTCTTCGAAGATGAGCGTCAAGTGGCCGCCCAGCGGCAGGGTGCGGTTTTTCTTGTGGGCCATCACCTTGGCGCGAAACTGCGGCCGCGCCCTGGCATAGGCCTCCAGCGTCATCAGGCTGTCGCGGGTGATTTGTGGCATGGGTTCGTTTCTCGTTTCGCGTTTCTCGTTTCTCATTTCTACAATCCGTAGGCAATGCGAATCAATGTGAGCGGATGCTGCTTCCGTGCACCGGTCTCGCCCATTCCCTGCAGGATATGGCGGCCGGCGATGGCGCAGTCGGAGCTGACGTAGTCCGGCCCCGCTTCCGCCATCTGGCGGAACACCGGGCGGCCGATCTTCATCGAGTTCGCGAAATATTCCGCCTTGACGCCCCAGGTGCCGTCGTGGCCGGCGCAGCGCTCCACGGTGGTGACGCGCGTATCGGGAATCAGCTCGAGCAGCTCGCGCGTCTTCTGCCCCATGTTCTGCACGCGCAGGTGGCACGGCACGTGATAGGAAACCTTCCCCAGCGGCTGCTTGAAATCGGTCTTGAGCAGCCCGTCCTTGTGGCGAGCCACCAGATATTCGAAGGGGTCGAACATCGCTTCCGCCACCGCTTTTACATCGGGGTCATCCGGAAACATCAGCGGCAGCTCCTGCTTGAACATGAGGGTGCACGATGGCACGGGTGTGACGATCGCGTAGCCTGCGCGCGCGAGTCGCGCGAGCACGGGAATGTTGGCCTCCTTGTTGCGCTCCACCGCTTCGAGATCGCCCAGCTCCAGCTTGGGCATGCCGCAACACGCTTCCTTCTCGACCAGCGCCGCCGGCACCTCGTTGTGCGCGAGCACCTTGAGCAGATCGTGCCCGATGCCGGGCTCGTTGTAGTTCACGTAGCAGGTGGAGAAGACCGCGACCTTGCCCGGCGTGTTCTTTCCGTCGCGCGCCGGGAAGGAAGAATTGGCCCGGGCGCCAGCGCGGAACTGCTCGCGCGCGTACTCGGGCAGGATGCGCTCCTTATGCACGCCCAGCGTCTTCTCCATGACGCCGCGGATGGCCCCCGACTTGTTGGCCGCATTGACGAATTGCACCACGACCGGGATGGTGGCGAGCCGGCCGAGAGCGTCCGTGCTCGTGAGCAGCCGGTCGCGAAATTTCGCGCCCCCCTTGCGGAACCGGACCGACTTGGCGCGCAGCATGAGGTGCGGGAAATCCACGTTCCACGGGTGCGGCGGCACGTACGGACACTTGGTCATGTAGCACATGTCGCACAGGTAGCACTGGTCGACGACCTTGGCGTAGTCCTGCTTCGCCACACCGTCGACCTCCATGGTCGCGCTCCCGTCCACCAGGTCGAACAGCGTCGGAAACGCGGTGCAGAGGTTCACGCAGCGCCGGCAGCCGTGGCAGATTTCAAAGACGCGCTCGAGCTCCTTGTCGAGCTTCGCCTCGTCGTAGAAATCCGCGGATTTCCAGTCGAGCGGATGCCGCGTGGGCGCCTCCAGGCTTCCTTCACGTGCGGTCATTTGCCACTCCGAGGGATGAGGGATCAAAAAAAGCGGAAGGCAACCCCCGCCTTCCGCCTTCGTTGTGGAGGTTCCGATCAGTCGGCCAGCCCGTCGAGCGCCTTCTGGAAGCGGTTGGCGTGCGAGCGCTCCGCCTTGGCGAGCGTCTCGAACCAGTCCGCGATCTCCCCGAAGCCCTCGGTGCGCGCGGCCTTGGCCATGCCCGGGTACATGTCGGTGTACTCGTGCGTCTCCCCCGCAATCGCCGCCTTCAAGTTATCGCGCGTCTTGCCGATCGGCAGATTGGTCGCGGGGTCGCCGCACGCCTCGAGGTACTCGAGGTGACCGTGGGCATGCCCGGTCTCGCCTTCCGCGGTGGAACGAAACACCGCGGAAACGTCGTTCTGGCCTTCGACATCGGCCTTCGCAGCGAAGTACAGATACCGCCGGTTGGCCTGCGATTCACCGGCAAATGCGTCTTTCAAGTTCTGATGCGTCTTGGATCCCTTGAGTTGCATTACTTTCTCCTTTGAATCAATTACTTAACAAAGAGATGCCCGCTTCGGGCAAGCACCCACTCACCGTTACTGCCGACGCAGGTATTAGACTTAGTCTAATCTGTTAACCGAGTATAGACAGCATCCGCAACAACTGTCAACGGTTTTTCTTTCGAGCGCCTCCGAAAGCCTTGAAGCCCGATCGAGCTCCGGTCAGGACAGCAGTGTCCGCCTGATTCGGCCCTTCCGTCTTGACATAAATCAAGCGAGCCCGGACTTGCTCGCCTTGAAGCCGAACCCGCCAGCGCACGTGCAGTTGAACGACGTGCGCTCAGCCCGGCTCGGAGGCGCCGGCCGGTTTCACGCGGTCGCGCCGCGCCTGCCGCGCGCCCCGCCCCGGGGACGCCGCTTGAGATAGGGCGCCAGCTCCTCGAGCGCCTGCTGATAGACCCCGCGCTTGAACTCGATCACCGCATCCATCGGCATCCAGTAATCGCTCCAGCGCCAGGCATCGAACTCGGGCTTGCTGGAAGCGCGCAGGCGCACGTCGCAGTCGCGGCCGACGAGGCGCAGCAGGAACCAGATCTGCTTCTGGCCGCGGTAGTTGCCGCGCCATTCGCGCCGCAGCCAGCGCTCCGGGACTTCGTAGCGCAGCCAATCGCGCGTGCGCCCGAGCACCCACACGTGCTGCGGTGCGAGCCCGACTTCCTCCTGCAGCTCGCGATACATCGCCGCTTCCGGCGTCTCGCCCGGCTTGATGCCGCCCTGCGGAAACTGCCAGGCGTGCTCCCGCACTCGCTTGCCCCAGAAAACCTCGTTTTTCCAGTTACATAAGACGATGCCGACATTCGGGCGATAGCCATCGCGGTCGATCATGGAAATCCCGTGAAACCGTTGATCATGTCAATTTTTTCACAATTCGCACGCAAGCGAAACCCGGTTTGAGGGCATCAAAGTCGCGAGTCGCGACTCACGCTTGCTCAGAAATATAGAGTCGCTCGGCGTCCCAGCGGTTCATCCTGCGCAATCCGTGCACGAATCGTCCGAATTCGAGCGCGTAGCGCGCCTCGAGCGTCGGGGCGTCGCGCTCCAGCTCGTCCCACCGCACGGCAGACGGCGGATCCCGGAACCCGAACACGATGACGTTGCCCGGCTTCTCCGCCGGCAGGCACAGGGTGCCGCGGGGAAACGCGCCCTCGATGCGCGCGAGGTAGTCGTCGAAGCGCCGGTCCGATCCCCACAGGTTCACCACCAGCACGCCACCGCGCCCGAGCCGCCGCCGGCAGCCGCCGTAAAACGCCTCCGTCGCGAGCTGCGGGACCTGCGACTCGCCGTCGTAGCCATCGACCAGGATCGCGTCGAAACCGTCGCCGTCCGACGCAACGAATTCCGCCGCGTCGCAGACCCGCACGACGAGGCGCGCGTCGGCCGCCGGCAGCTCGAACAGGCGGCGCGCGACCGCCACCACCTGCGAATTGACCTCGATCACTTCGGTCACCGCATCCGGTATCCGGTGATAGATAAACTTCGCGAGGGAACCGCCGCCGAGGCCGACCATCAGCACCCGGCGCGGCGGCGGGCGGAACAGCAGGAATGCCATCATGCTGCGGGTGTAGGCGAGCTCGAGGTCGTTCGGGCGCGCGAGGCGCATCGCGCTCTGGACGGTATCGCTGCCGATGTGCAGCGAGCGCACGCCGAAGCGCTCGGTCACGTACACCGAATCGCCGCCCGGAGCGGATTTGCGCAGGCGCCAGCGCGCGAAGAGGTTCATGACGTTGTACTCGGGCGAGCAGCGTTCGGTAGAATAGCGGCTTTCGCCGTCCCGCGACAAATCATGCGCGTCTCGCAATTCCTCCTCTCGACGCACCGGGAAACGCCGGCCGAGGCCGAGGTGGTGAGCCACCGGCTGATGCTGCGCGCCGGATTGATCCGGCAGCTCGCGCGCGGGATCTACACCTGGATGCCGCTCGGGCTGCGCGTGCTGCGCAAGGTGGAGCGAATCGTGCGCGAGGAGATGAACGCGGCCGGCGCCATCGAGCTCGAGATGCCCGCGGTGCAGCCCGCCGAGCTGTGGCAGGAGTCGGGACGGTGGGACGAGTTCGGGCCGGAGCTGCTGCGCCTTAAGGACCGGCACCAGCGCGATTTCTGCATCGGGCCCACGCACGAAGAGGTGGTGAGCGACATCGTGCGCCAGGAAGTGAAGAGCTACCGCCAGCTGCCCTTGAACCTCTACCAGATCCAGACCAAGTTCCGCGACGAGATCCGCCCGCGGTTCGGCGTGATGCGCGGCCGCGAGTTCACCATGAAGGACGGCTACTCGTTCCACGCCGACCACGCCGACCTGCAGCGCGAGTACCAGAACATGTACGACACCTACCGGCGGATCTTCGGCCGCCTGGGCTTGAAGTTTCGGGCGGTGGCCGCGGATACCGGCGCCATCGGCGGCACCGGGTCGCACGAGTTCCACGTGCTCGCCGAGTCCGGCGAGGATGCGATCGCCTTCAGCCCGCAGTCGGACTACGCGGCGAACGTCGAGCTCGCCGAGGCGGTCGCGCCGGCGACGCCCCGTCCTCCAGCCGCCGAGCAGCTGCTGAAGGTGCCGACCCCCGGGAAGACCCGGTGCGAGGACGTCGCGGCGTTGCTCGGGCTGCCGCTCGCGCGGACGGTCAAGGCGATCGCCGTGATGCACGGCGAGGCGTTCAATCTGCTGCTCATCCGCGGCGACCACGAGCTGAACGAGATCAAGGCGCAGAAGCTGCCGGGCCTCGACCCGTTCCGGTTCGCCACCGAGGCCGAGATCGAGCGGCACCTGGGTTGCAAGCCCGGCTACATCGGCCCGATCGGAATCGATCCGGGGATCCGCGTGATCGCCGACCGCAGCGTCGCGGTGATGGCCGACTTCGTGTGCGGCGCGAACGCGGAGGGCCATCACCTCCGCGGCGTGAACTTCGGCCGCGATTCTCCGGAGCCGGCGCTCGTCGCCGACATCCGGAAAGTCGTGCCGGGCGATCCCAGCCCGGACGGCAGGGGCGCCCTCGAGATCGTGCGCGGCATCGAGGTCGGCCACATCTTCCAGCTCCGCACGCGGTACTCCGAGAAGATGCGGGCCACGTTCCTCGACGAGGGGGGGAAGAGCCGCTGCTTCGAGATGGGCTGCTACGGCATCGGCGTGACGCGCATCGTCGGCGCCGCGATCGAGCAGAACCACGACGACCGCGGGATCATCTGGCCCGATCCGATCGCGCCGTTCCGCCTCGCGATCGTGCCGCTCGGCTACCGTCGCAGCGACGCCGTACGGCGGGCCGCGGACGAACTGTATGCCGCGCTCCTGGGCGCCGGCCTGGACGTGCTGCTCGACGACCGCGACGAGCGGCCGGGGGTGCTGCTCGCCGACGCCGAACTCGTCGGCATTCCGCATCGGGTGGTGATCGGCGAGCGCGGGCTGAAGGATGGCAAAATCGAGTATCAGGGCCGCCGGGAGACGTCGCCCACCCCGATCCCGATGGCCGATGCAGCCGGCTTCCTAAAGGACAAGCTGTGCGCAGGCTCGTAGCTGCCGCCACCGTTCTCGGAGCTGCGCTCGCGCCGCTGGGCGCCCAGGGCGGCGCACAGCAGTACGAGCCGCTCTCGGCCAGCGTCCAGGCGGCGCTGTCGCGCGCGATCAGCGACAAAGGCGTGCCGCAGCTCAGGTTCGCCGACCCCTCGGACGGCTATAAGTGGCTGCTCGCCATGTCCGAGCGGCTGGCGAAGCGCGTCCCCGACGAGAAGTCTCGCGTGGAGCTCCTGAAGACCGTGCACTACGAGGCGACCCGTGCCGGACTGGACCCGCAGCTCGTGCTCGGCGTGG
>DASWHI010000246.1:0-3930 GCA_036398235.1 Burkholderiales bacterium | reverse complement strand
TGGCTGCGCAGGGCCCCCTGCCGGTCCTGAAATTCCCGCAGTGCCTGAAGGTGAGCGAGGTAGAGCGCGATGACGTGGCCCGCGACGATCGCGGCAACCGACACGTACCAGACGATGCGGGCGTCGATCAGCCCGATCCGGACGAAGTAATTCCGCGTGCCGAAGAGGTTCCAGCCGAGGCCGAGGGGATCGGAGGCGAGCGGGATCAGGTACTGCGCGGCCATGACCAGGAAGAACAGGTAATGGGCGAGATGATAGGCGATCGAGATCGGGATCAGCGTCAGCACGAACAGGCCCGCGACCCGCGAAACGGAATGGCCGACGGCCGGACCGGCGCCGTCGCGTGAGGGCGACTCTCCGTAGCGAGCGATCAACCGGCAAAAACCGAGATAGACCGCGAGGAACAGCACGGCCGAGGCGGCGAGCCCCAGCGTCACCGCTGAGTGGTGAAAATCCTGGCCGAGCCCGTCGACGATCGCCGCCCAGGCCGGAGTATCCCGGAAACCGTCGAAGCTCACGGCAATGAGAATCAGCAAGACCAGCACGATCTGCGATGCCGGCAGGGGCTCGTTTACGAGCAACCCGACCGCGTACGGGCGCAGTTTCAACTCCCGGGCACCGGCGACCCGTGCCTCCGTCGGGGCGAAGCGGGCGATCAGCCCGAATACGAGGGAAAAGACCTCGCCGCGGCGCAGCCACTCCGCGCGGCCGAACAGCAGCATCCCGAGCCACGTCAACGCCGAGTACCCAAGCATCGCGGCCGCAAGACTTGCCGGGTGGTCGCTCGCCTCCCACGCCATTTCCATCCAGATGAACGTGAAGAACAGCGCAACCGCCGGCCAGACACCCAGCGATTCCGGGTAGCGCAACCCGAGCGTCAGCGGTTGTCCGGGTCGCAGCCGCCCGTAAATGGACTCGGCCGCGGCGAACAGCGTATCGAGAGGATTGACGAGCGCCCACAGGTTGCCGAGCAACGCCGACACGTACGCCATGCCGACCCACCAGACCGCCCAGACCATCGCCGGCGCGATATTCTTCAGCGGGCTTTGCGTACCAATGAGTCCGGCGACAACGACCAGCAGGTAGAGTCCTACGCAAAGTATCCGCAACCCGGCCAATACGGCCGGAGCGCCGAGCACGCGGCCGATCGGCAGATGCGTCAGGTCAATCCGCTTGTGATCTTGTGCTGTCGGCGCCCGGCGAACCAACAGTCCGATCAGCGCGAAGGAGGCGGCGACGGTCAGGCTGGCGCCGGTCAGGTAGAGCCAGAGCGGGATCGGCAGGGAATACCGCTGGCCGAAACCGTGCGCCAGCGCCGGCCCGGCAATGGGCAACGCGCAGGCAAGCGCTGCGCCGGCGAGGAGCGCGCTACGCGTCCGCCTCAATGGAATCGAGCCCTCGGCTTTCCTGGCCACGCCTGGGTGCCGGATGAATGTAGCATGGGATTGCCCGGGAGACAGTAGAGGTTCATAGTAGGCGAGTTCGCTCAAGGTGAAAGTATCCAAAATCTTGCCGGGCGAACGAAACGTTTCCACGGAGACCCATCATGATCCAGACCTACGCACTGCCGGTTTGCGCTGCCGCGATGCTCGCGCTGGTGCCCTCGCTCGCCGCCGGCGAGATTCTCGCGATGGTCAACTACGAGACCAAGTCGGCCGATTCCCTGAAAGCATTGAAAACACCGATCGCCGCGCCGGCCCGCAAGGAAGGCATCGCGATCATAGACGTTGATCCGAAATCCAAGAACTTCGGGAAGATGGTGCAGGACCTGCCGCTGCCCGCCGATCTTGTCGCGCACCACATCTTCTATAACCGGAACCAGAGCAAGGCGTATATCACCGCGCTCGGGAAGAGCGAGCTGCGCGTGATCGACATGAAGAAGAAGCCGTACCAGATACAGGTCGTCGCGGTGCCGGGTTGCGGCTTCGGCGAGGACGTGGTGTTTTCGGAAGACGGCAAGCGCTGGTACCTGAGCTGCATGGGCACGCAGGCGATGATCGTCGGCGACGCGAAATCCGACAAGCCGCTCAAGACCGTGAAGGTGGCCGCGCCTTATCCTCACGGCATCGCGATCCACAACGGGATCGACCGCATCCTGCTGACCAGCACCGTTCGTGCTTCCGATCTGGGCGACGCGGGCGAGGTGATCAGCGCGGTGGTGGCGAGCACCGGTAAGGTACTGGGCACCTACAAGCTCTCGAAAAAGCCATCGCCGTCCGGCGAAGCGCCGGTGGAGGTCCTGTTCGTCCCCGGGGCCAAGCCGCCGGTCGCCTATGTCACCAATATGTACGGCGGTACGCTGTGGACCGCCACGTGGAACTCCGCGAAGAAGGACTTCGCTGTGAAGCAGGCGCATGATTTCTCCGCGCAGGGCGCCGGTGTCCCGCTGGAGATTTATTTCAACAGGAAGGCCAGCCGGATGTATGTGACCACCGCGAAGCCCGGCCACCTGCACATTTTCGACATCAGCGGTAACCCGGCCAAGCCGAAGCTGCTGAAGTCAATTGCGACGGCCGAGGGGGCGCACCACGTTGCTTTCACCAAGGACTGGCGCTACGCCTACGTTCAGAATGCGCTCCTCAACCTGCCCGGGATGAGCGATGGTTCGATCACTGTCGTCGACCTGAAAGCGGGAAAAGTCATCGGCAGCGTGGACACGCTGAAGAATAGCGGCTACAACCCGAACAGCATCGTGTTGCTGCCGCAATGGAATGAGCTGGCGGGCCACTGAGCCGGGTAATCAGGGACGCACACGTTTCTGTACGAAAAGGTGTGCGTTCCGTTAACTTTCCACGTCCGACGAACCAGGTTTTTCTGCGCAGGCGCTTGCGCCGCCGGCTTGTTCGTCGCGGCCTGCGCGACCACACCGCCAGCCAGCATTCCGCGCGACGACGCGCTCACTGCGCGCGTTGACGCTATCCTCGAGCGCCGCGGTCTCGGTCCCGACGCCCTGTCGGTAATCGACAACGTCATACGCCACGACGGGAAGCCGCCGCCCGCCGCGCCGCCCATAGTACGCGAGCTGCTGGCGAACCCGCTGGCGGCGGCGGACGCCGCGTCACTGTTCGACCGTGCAATGGGAGAATGGGGACGGAGCCCGGTTTTCCATCAAGTTCAAGATCGCGGGGAAACTGGAAAACCGGGCTCCGTCCCCATTTTTGAGCTGCTACAACCGTATCTCAGCGAGCTCGCGGAAGCGCAGCGCATCCTGCGCTCGGCGGCGCGCGGCGATCCGGTTGACACGCAGGCGCTCATTGCGGAGCTCCGCGACAACCTGCCCTCGGCAGGCCGGTTAAACGAGATCGCGGCCGGCTACGACGAGCCCGCGCTGCGCCGCGCGGCGACCCTGTTTCTCGATGCAACGGCACGTTTCGTGCGCGCCTTGCGCGAGAACGGCGCACGCATTGCGTTCCCGCAACGGGCCGCCCAGTTCGACTCGGCGGTGGGCGTGGTGGTGATCGGCACCCGCGGAGAGGATGTGCACTGGTCCGGCGCCGCGGTGATCGTGGATCCCGGCGGCAACGATACCTACCTCCGCGCGCCGACGGTGGACGGCGCGACCTCCGTGATCGTGGACCTCGGCGGCGACGATCGCTACCGCGGCTCCGACCTCGTGGTGCACGGGCTGTCCGCGATCGTCGATTTCTCCGGCAACGATCTCTACGCGATGGCGGGGCCAGGGCTGGGTGCGGCGATCGGCGGCGCCTCGCTTGTGGCGGATTTTTCCGGAGACGACCGCTACGCCGCCGAGCTGTTCGGCGAGGGAGCGGCCGCGTCGGGCCTCGGCGCGATCGTGGACTTCGCCGGCGATGATACCTACCGCCTGCGCGCCGGCGGCCAGGGGTTCGGCCTGGCGGGAGGCGTGGGCCTGCTGTGGGACCGGGCCGGAAACGACACCTACATCGCGGCGGGACTTCCCGATACCTATGG